>CAIMEE010000409.1 GCA_903839865.1 Enhydrobacter aerosaccus
CGGCGCACGCGCGGCGGCGGCCAATCCGGAGAACCGCTTCGTGCATGCGATGCATGCCTTCGGCCTGGAGGAATGCAACCGCATCGAGGAAGCCGAGGCGCTGGGCCGCAAGGCGCTCGCCATCGACCGGCGCGATCCGTGGGCCCATCACGTCGTGGCCCATTGCCTGGAGACGCGCGGCCGCATGGTCGACGGCGTCGCCTTCCTGCAGTCGATGTCGGACACGTGGGAGAACTGCAACTCCTTCATGTACACCCACAACTGGTGGCATCTCGCGCTGTTCCTGATCGATCTCGATCGGTGCGACGAGGCGCTGGTGCTGTTCGACAAGCGCGTGTGGGGCGTCTGGAAGGAATTCTCCGAGGACCAGATCAACGCGATCTCGCTGCTGGCGCGCCTCGAGCTGCGCGGCGCCGATGTCGCCAATCGCTGGGCCGATATCGCGACCTATCTGAAGCCGCGCCTGCACGAACACTTCTCGCCGTTCCTAGACCTGCAATATCTCTACGGCCTCGCACGCGCGGGCGAGCAGAGCGCGGTGACCGAGATGCTGGCCAGCCTCGAGGACCGCGCCGAGCACGCCAAGCCGTTCGAGCGCGAGGCGTGGAGCGACTGCGCGGTCCCGGCCGCGCACGGCCTTGCCGCGCATGCCCAGGGCGATCACGCGAGCGCCGCGCGACTTCTCGGCCAGGCGATGCCGCATCTGCAGTCGATCGGCGGCAGCATCGCCCAGCGCGCCCTGTTCGGCGCGATCCATCTCGACGCGATGATGCGCGCGGACTGGAACGACGCCGCCCTCAAGATCGTGCAGGCCGACGACCGCGAGCGGCCGACCGTGCCCGCCACCAAGCGTGCGCTGGCCGGCCTCTACCGCAAGCTCGGCCGCAGCGAGCAGGCGATGGCGGCGGAGTACCAGGCCGAGCAGCTCGCCCGGCAGTATCGGGGATTGACGCTTTGACCAACGACCTCGCGCAGCTTTCCGCCGCCCATCTCTCGCGGCTGTACAAGAAGGGCAAGCTTTCGCCCGTCGAGGCGATGAAGGCGGTGCTCGCCCGCGTCGAGAAGGTCAATCCGACGATCAACGCGCTCTGCGTTGTCGACACAGACGCGGCCCTCAAGTCCGCCCGCACCTCCGAGCGGCGCTGGAAGAAGGGCAAGCCGCTGTCCGCGCTCGACGGCGTGCCGGTGTCGATCAAGGAACTGATCCGCGTGAAAGGCTGGCCGGCGCGCATGGCGAGCAAGCTCACCGATCCCGCGCCCGCCGACCGCGACGCCCCTGTCGTGGCGCGGCTGCGCGAGGCGGGCGCCATCGTCTTCGCGCAGAGCACCAGCTCGGAATATGGCCACAAGCCCGTGACCGACTCGCCGCTGCACGGGTTGACGCGCAATCCCTGGAACATCGAACGCACGCCCGGCGGCTCCTCGGGCGGCGCGGGCGCGGCCGTCGCGTCGGGCATGGGACCGATCGCCGTGGGCACCGATGGCGGCGGCTCGGTGCGCCTGCCCGCGAGCTTCACCGGGCTGGTCGGCCTCAAGGCCACTTACGGCCGCATTCCCGCCTGGCCGCCGGGCCTCAACGGTGATCTCGCCAACACCGGGCCGATGACCCGCACCGTGCTCGACTGCGCGATGATGATGAACGTCATCGCCCGGCCCGACCCGCGTGATCCGACGCAGCTTCCGGCCGACGACACCGACTACGTGAAAAAGCTCGGCGGCAAATTGAAGAAGCCGCGCATCGCCTTCCTGCTGCGCATGGGCGATCACCCGATCGATCTCGAAGTGGCCGCCCTCGTCACCCGGGCCGCGCGCGACTTCGAGAAACTGGGCTGCGCGGTCGAGACCATCGACGCGCCACCGTTTCCCTTTACCGATGCGAGCCGCATCTTCCTCGCGCATTGGCTGAGCAATGCGCAGCGCCTGCTGCAGATGTATCCCGAGTCCCGGCACGGCGAATTCGACCCCAACCTGCTCGCCTACTGCCAGGCCGGCCAGAAATACTCGATGCAGGACGTCGTTGCGGCCCATGCCCAGCGGCGCGACATGACCGTCGTCTGGAACCAGTTTTTCGAGAAATACGACTTCCTGCTGACGCCGATGCTCGCGATCCAGCCCTTCGCGGTTCTGAAGAACCTGCCCGACGGGCCGGACGGCCAGCCCAACCGGCGCTGGTCGCCCTATTCGTCCGTGTTCAACCTGACGCGCCATCCGGCACTCACCGTGCCGTGCGGCATCAGCCGCGAGCGCCTGCCGATCGGGCTTCAGCTCGTGTCGGGCTATTTCAAGGATGCGGCCCTCCTGCGTCTTGCCGCCGCCTACACCGACGCCCATCCCATTGCCTTTCCGCGCCTTCCGGAGAACCTCAAATGACTGCCGATCTCGCGATGATGCCTGCCCACGAGCTGGTGAAGCTCTACAAGGCCCGCAAAGCCTCGCCTGTCGAGGCGGCCAAAGCCGCGATCACGCGCATCGAGGCGTTCAACCCGCAGCTCAATGCCTTCCAGCATCTCGATCCGGATGGGGCGCTGCGCGCGGCCCGCGCGTCCGAGAAGCGCTGGAAGAAAGGCGGCAAGCGCCAGAGCGATATCGACGGCGTGCCGATCACCATCAAGGACATGGTGCTGACCAAGGGCATGCCGACGCGCATGGGCAGCGCCGCCACCGACGAGGCCGGCCCGTGGACCGTCGACTCGCCCGTGGCGCAACGCCTGCGCGAGGCGGGCACAGTGCTGCTGGGCAAGACGACCTCGCCGGAATACGGCTGGAAGGGCGTCACCGACTCCAAGCTGTTCGGCGCGACACATAATCCCTGGAAGATCGGCCGCACGCCCGGCGGCTCGTCGGGCGGCGGCGTCGCGGCGGAAGCCGTCGGCATGGGCAACCTCGCGATCGGCACCGACGGCGCGGGTTCGGTGCGCATCCCCTGCTCCTTCACCGGCCTCTTTGGTCTCAAGCCGACGCAGGGCCGCGTGCCGCTGTGGCCACCCTCGGCGCAAGGCACGCTCTCGCACATCGGGCCGATGACGCGCACGGTGCGCGATGCCGCTATGATGATGAACGTGATCGCGCGCTACGATGCACGTGACGCCTACGCGCGCTTCGATGACGAGGAGAATTTCCTCAAGGGCTTCGAGAAGGGCGTGAAGGGGCTGCGCATCGCCTATTCGCCCAATCTCGGCTTCGTCGAGAAAGAGAAGATCGATCGCGACGTGGCCGTTGCCGTCGAAGCGGCGGTCAAGGTGTTCAGGACGCTGGGCGCCAAGGTGGTCGAAGACTCGCCCGACCTGCAGGGCCTCGATCCGCGCAAGATCCTGAACGCGCACTGGCAGTCGAATGTCGCCGTCCTGCTGAAGAGCTTCAGCGCCGAGAAGCGCGAGCTGATGGACCCCGGCCTCCTGAAGGCGGCCGAGGTCGGCGCCAACCTTGGCCAGGACGCGGTCGTGACGGCGATCCACCAGCGCCAGACGCTGGGCGTGATCATGAACAACTTCATGGCCAAGTACGACCTGCTACTGACGCCCACGATGCCGGTGACAGCCTTCGCAGTGAACGAACCCGCAGCCTGGGGCGGCGACGGCGTCGACATCGGCTGGACGCCCTTCACGCTCACCTTCAACCTCACGCGCCAGCCGGCGGCGACCATTCCCTGCGGCCTCGACCGCGACGGCATGCCGATCGGCCTGCAGATCGTGGCCGCCCACGCGCGCGATGCGCTGATCCTGCGCGCGGCGGCCGCCTACGAGCGGGTGCGGCCGATTCCGGCGCCACCCATGGCGCATCAGGTCTGATGGGGCGGATGCTCTTCAATCTCTACACGATCGATGCGGTCATGGTGTTTGCCGCCTTCTGCGGCGCCGTGAGCGCGATGGGCGAGGCGCGCCGCCAGCCGATCAGGCGCAGCCTCCTGCTGTTGCCCGGCGCCTTCGCCTTGCTGGCCACGATCCTGATGGTCGCCTTTCCCACCGTGAGCGATCTGCTCAACAGCGGGTTCTGGACCGTGCTGCTGGTCAGCGTGCTCGTGGGCGTCGTGCGGGGCGCCTTCATCGGCATGGCCTCCGACCACTACTGGAAGCTGGTCCGTCTCGACCACGGCATCGACGCGTTGTTGGCGGCGCTCGTCGTGCTCCTCATCACGGTCGTGCAATTCGCCATCGAAGCGTCGACCGGCGCCGAGAATCGTGCGGAGACGACTTTCGAATTCGCGATCGCCTTGGTCGCGGGCTACCTGATCGGCCGCTCGGTCGCCGCCTGGTTCCGGGCCCGGGCGCTGCACCACCACGACCTGAAGGAAGTCTAGGAAAGGCGTTCCCCGGCGCGATATAGTCGCGACCAGAAGGGAGAGACGCCATGATGCGCTCGGCAATAGCGATCCTCGGTCTTCTCGCAATGACATCGGCAGCATCGGCGCAGCAGCAGAAGATCGGCGCGCCGCCGGAAGCCTCGAACATGAAACTGGTGGGCAGCAGCGACCTGCAGGCGCGCTCGGCGTACCAGCCCACAATCCATCGCCAGGGCGACCGCTGGATCGCCTACATCGGACATCACGGCGGCACCGACGCCGTGCCCGATCCCGTCAACCCGATGACGGGCAAGGCCGAGCACAACGGCACGTCGCTGGTCGACGTCACCGATCCCGCCAACCCGAAGTACCTGCGCCACATTCCCGGACAGGCCGGCAAGTATGAAGGCGGCGGCGCGCAGATGGTGCGCGTGTGCGACGGCAAGATGCTGCCGAACGCGGACAAGAGCGCCGTCTACATGCTCCGCACCTTCGGCGGCGAGGCGCACGAGATCTGGAACACCGCCGATCCCGCCAACCCGGTGCTGGTGACACGGCTCGACGGGCTGAGGGACACGCACAAGAATTGGTGGGAATGCGACACCGGCATCGCCTACCTCGTCTCGGGCGCACCCGACTGGCGTGTGCGGCGCATGACGCAGATCTACGACCTCTCCGATCCCGCGAACCCGAAGAAGATCCGCGACTTCGGCCTGCCCGGCCAAGAGCCCGGCGCCACGGGTGCCGTGCCGACCGAACTGCACGGCCCGATCTCGACGGGTCCCGCCGGCAACCGCGTCTATTTCGGATACGGCACCAATCGTGGCGGCGTCGTGCAGATCGTCGACCGGGAGAAACTGCTGAAAGGCCCGGCGGCGCCGACACCGGAGAACCTGCGCGCGCCCGAGATCGCGCGCCTGGAGATGTCGGGGTGGAACGGTGCCCACACCACCTTCCCGATGCTGCAGATGCCGATCGCCCAGTTCGCCCGGGACAAGGACGGCGGCAAACGCGACATCGTCATGATCGTCGACGAGGCGATCCTGAACGAGTGCCTGGAGGCACGGCAGATGGTGTGGTTCGCCGACGTGTCGACCGAGAAGCGGCCGATGATCGTGTCCAACTACACCGCCGACGAGACCGCCGGCAATTTCTGCCAGCGCGGCGGCCGCTTCGGCGCGCATTCGTCGAACGAGAGCATGGATCCGGTCTTCTACAAGAAGATGACCTTCATCGCCTTCTTCAATGCCGGCGTCCGCGCCGTCGACATCCGCGATCCGTTCAATCCGAAGGAAGTGGGTTATTTCATCCCCTCGATCACGGACAAGACCGACAGGCGCTGCGTGATGGTGGACGGCAAGGAACGCTGCAGGACGGCAATCCAGACCAACAATGTCGAGACCGACGCGCGCGGCTACATCTACATCGTCGATCGCGCCAACACCGGGCTGCACATCCTCGAACTGACCGGCGCCGCACGTCAGGCGGCGGGCCTTCCCTAGGCGATGCTGAAGCAGCGCACGCTCATCCACGCGCTGCTGGCGGCCACGCTCGTGGTCGGTCTTCTGGGCTTCTCGTCCTTCGCCCACTGGTACAAGGCCTGGATGGACGAATGGGGCCCTGGCTGGCACGCGACGGCCTGGCCTTTCCCGCGCGACGGCTTTCCGCCGGGCCGGGCGTGGCGCAACGGTGATGTCACGGTCTATGTGCGCCCCAAGCTGGGCTTCTGCGGCAACTGCGACACCGGCGTAGTGGAAGATTCCGAAGTCGACCAGGTGACCGACGTCGACCTGCTCGACGAGAAGTTCACGCCCGTGGGAGAGGGAAGCCGCATACGCATCACCGATCTCTTCGGGCGCTCGCGACTCTACAACATCGCCACCAGGGACGGCACGCGCACCGCCTGGGGCATCGCGGTCAACTCCAAGTGCGATCTGATCGTGGCTCTGGTGGTCGGCAAGATCGATGATCCTGAGTCACGCAAGGATGTAAAGACCTTCATCGAATCGAACACAGTGCAGGCCTACGTCAACGCCTTGCTCGAAGGGCGCTGATCGCCCAAAGCCTGCGAGAGGGCCAGTTCTCGGGGATGAACGACGTGACGCCCTTCGGCATCGACCTCGACTACGGCGATCGGCAGTTCCCGGGCTTCGATCAGGGCCCTTTCTTCTAGGCCCGCCAACAGGGCCTGCTGGGCGGCGTCGAGCGGTACCGGCGCGCTGCCCAGCAGCGCGCGGCGTCGGCGCACCATGGTGAACATGCCGGAGACGACGAGGGCCGACACCAGCGCGGCGACGGTGCGCAGGAACGGTGCAAGGCGACCGAAGAAATCATCCCAATGGGCTTCCGTGTCCCAGTCGCCAAGACCCAACCGTTCGAGATGCGGGCCTGCGAACAGTTCGAACTCTGTCTCCAGCATGATCGCAAAGAGCATCCACATCGCGAAGGTCAGGAAAAAGTCGCGCCAGCGCATCCACCGTGGCTGATTTGTGGCCACGATCAGCGGTGGCCAAGGCAGTTGTGGTCCGGTCATTACAGCCTCCTCACCGCAGGCCCCGGTCCGGACTGACCCAGGTCGTCCGAGCGGAGCGTGGCTTCATCAGAACCCGCGGCAACGCCGCCACCGTGGTCGCCGTGCTCAGCAGCCAGAACGCCAGAGGAAACCAGATGATCCAGTAGAGCGATCGAAGCATGTCCTTCTCGTAACGCCGCTCGACGAGGTGACTGACCAGCGCCTGTGCGAAATAGGTGATGGTCAGCGTCAGGCCCCACCATTCCGGCACGAGCCGGAACCCGGGAAGGAAGGCGGGCGGCGCCAGGCCGACGGTCCACAGCAGGCCGATGCCGAGGGAGAAGAGCATCACGTAGGACCAGACAACGCTCAGCACGAAGTTGAAGTAGAGCGGGATCATGGTAAGCGCCTTGCCACGCATGATCGGCCAGAAGAAATCCAGCATCATTTGCGAGCCACCCTCGGCCCAGCGCAGACGCTGTCGCCACAGACCCATCAAGGTCTCCGGCATCAGGATCCAGACGATCGCATTCGGCTCATAGACGATGCGCCAACCGGCGAGTTGCACACGCCAGGAGATATCGACGTCGTCGGTCAGGGTGCGCGGCGACCACCAGCCAGCATCCTGCAGTGCACGTTTGCGGAATGCACAGATCACACCCGATACGGTGAACAGGCGCCCGTACATCGTCTGGGCACGCCTGATCAGTCCGATGATCGAGGAGAATTCACCGACCTGCAGACGGCCGAGGATTGAGGTGCGATTGCGGATGCGCGGATTGCCCGCCAGGCCACCGACATTGTGGCGTCGGAAAGCCCGGGCGATCCAGCGCAGCGCATGCCGATCGAGCAGCGCATCACCGTCGATGCAGACCAGGATCTCGTTGCGAGCCATCAGCGCGCCGGTATTGAGGGCCGTCGCCTTGCCCGAATTTTTGGCGAGATGCACGACCCGCAGCCGTGGGAGTCGCTTCACCAGTGCATCGAGAATCTCGGCAGTATTGTCGCGGCTACCGTCGTTGACCGCAATCACCTCGAAGTCGGGATAGTCGAGCGACGTGGCGACTGACAGCGTTTCCTCGGCATTCTCGCCCTCATTGTAACAGGGCACGATGACGGTGATCGGCGGCCAGACCTCCATCGGCGGCGGCTGGTCCTGCGGCGGCATGCTGCGTTCACGCACGACGTAGAACAGAATGCCGCCGGCCATCCAGTACCACGCCATCACAAAGGGATAGCCGAAGCAGAACTGCGGCAGGATCAGCAGGAAATCATCGAGGAAGGACTGCAGCATTCCCGGCTCCTACGGTTTGCGCGGGAAGCTGGCGGACGAAAATGCGGATATCAGCGCCGGATCGGCCGGCAGCGGCGTGTTTCCCGGGCAAAGGGCAAACGCCGATGCCGTCTGGCGCTGCGCCGCCAGTATTGCCCTTCGCTGCTGACCAGGCGCCGACGGCAAGGTCAGCACCGAATGCCCCGCAATGTCGGGTCGCAACATGCCCTTCGCGCGCAGTGCGCGGGCGTCGGCTTCGAGCGCTGCCGCGTCTCCGGCCGGCGGGCCCATCGTGTAGTCCGCCCAGTCTACCGGACCCGCGAGCACCGGGACCGACAGCAGCAACCTCAGCCCGGGCGCGATCGAGGCTGCCGCGCGAAAAGCCTGCAACGCTCTCGCCGATTGAGGATCGAGCGTGGCCGGATCGAGCGCGGCACGGCGGCGCCGAATGGATGTTTTGGAGGCGTCCGTCATCGCGGCCGGCAAGGCACCCGCCTCGACTGCGATGCCGTCGGCCGGAACGCGGCGTAGCATGTCGGCCCACAGTTCGGGCGGCGCATTGGCCGGAAGACGCACGAAGACGTCGGCGCCGGCGCGAGAGCGGATCTGCCAACTCGCCCGCGACAGGATATCCGCCTTCACCGGCCACAGGTGGTTGGGAAAGTACGCCTCGGTCGGCGCCGCCCCGGCCGGCGGCTCGGCAAAGCCGTCGATCACGACCTTGTTCGGCCCAAGTGCCCGAATCTGTTCGATCACACGCCCGAGTGCTTCGTCCTGAGCGGCACCCTGCACCGCGGCCAGCGAGTCGACCTTGAGGCAGGCGATGCGCACGCTCTCGGGATACTCGACGTCGAAGCGCAGGTTGTCGGCGATCTCGCCGAGCGGCGGATTGCGGTTGGGAAAGTAGCGGTGGATGGCGAAGGGCTGCGACGTGTCGGCCGGTTCGGGATCGAGCGTCAGGGCATGGGTGAAGCCCGCCTTTCGTGCCTCGTCCAGCGCAGGCCCGGTGTATCGCCCGAACGGCCATACCATCGTGCGTGGGGGCCGGCCGAGTTCGGCGGCCATCTGGCGCCGGGCACGATCGAGATCGGCCCGGATACGGGCGCGGTATTGCGCTTCGTCCTCGTAGCGGCCGCTCGCCGCATCGTAGCGCCAGGTGCGTGCCGAAGGAATGCGGTTACCCTGCGGGTTGGCGAGAAGGCCGTTGTGAAGATCGTAGGAGTGAGAAGCGAATTCGACCAGACCAGAAGCCTGCATCTCGCGCGCCTCGGCCCACGAGATGAACGTGGACCGCGGCACATTGCGATCTCCGTAGCGCACCGTCGCGATCGGCTCCATGTCGTCCCCGAGCGCGCCGTCTCCCGACGCCCCCGCCATCCAACTGCCCACCAGGGCCGCCACGATCGGATAACGATAGATCTTCAGCAGAGGATAGATGCGCGTGTAGAGGCTGCGGTAGCCGTCGTCGACGCTGAGCAGAATCGCTTTTTGCGGCAGCGGACGCCTGCCCAGACGGGCGGCATCGACATCGTCGATCGAGATTGCCGTCCAGCCGTCGCCCTTCATCCAGTCGAACAGGGCAACGATCCTGTCGGTGGTTACCGCATCGGTGGAAAGATCTTCGCGGCGATCGACCACATCATGAAGCGCGATCGAGACAAAGCGTTGGCTCTGCCCTTGGGCGAGGGCCGGAGCGATCGCGGCAGCGAGCATCGCGACAGCGAGGGTGAGAGCGCGTGTCATCAAATCCTCTGCCTCAGACCCACCAACAAAGAGAGCTCGCGCAGTTCTGACCCGTCATAGACGCGTCGGCTGAACTGGACGCCATAATGCAGTTCGGTGAGAGGATCGAACCGCCAGCGGTGCTCATAGGACGCCGTGCCTATCCAGTCGTTGGCGAAACCCTGCTCGGCATAAAGGCCGGCTTCGACCCGCAGTGTCTGCGTCAGGCTGTTGTCGTAGCTGCGCCAGAGAACATGTTCGGCAAGAAAGCCGGCCGTGGCCGACAGGTCGCGTGCCGGGCTGTAATAGGGAACGTTCGTCAGCGAGTTGCTCGACGTGCCGACATCGACGAGCGATGTCAGGTCGAAATGCGGCATCGCGACCAAGCGCTCCTTCCAATTGAGCGTGAGCGCCTGGCGCAGGTTGCCGTCACTGAATGGCTGAACCGCGCCGCGCAGGGCGACCGTGCGGGATTCGTGCCACCTGTAGGCAAGCCTTGCGGCAAATTCGTCGGAGGTGATGCCGTAGAGGAGTGCCCGCAGCGGCGTTTCGGTCGAAAACAGCTCGCCGACAACGCCGAGCGAAATCTGATCGGTGATCGACCAGTCGATCGTCGCACCGCCGCCGGCACGGTTGAGCGTACCAAACGAATAGGTCGGGAAGACCGCGACTTCGAGAAACTCGTCGCGAAAATCGATGCCGCCACCGTAGCGCTGGCGATAGGCAAAGCCCTCCACCGGTACTGCGGAAGCGTACGTTCCGAGACCGAAGAGCCGCCAGTGATCGAGGATAGGCGGTGAGTAGAGCTTGCCTTCGATCTGGAGTTCCTGGCCGGCCGCATTGGTGCCGCCGCCAGTACTGTTGCTGGGTTTGCCCTCGATCTCGAACAGCCAGCCAGCCTGGGCTTCGATCTCGCGGGCAAGCCGCCGCACGCCTTCGTTCTCGGGATATATTGCGAGCAGCTCGGCGATCATCGCGCGGGCCTCGCGATAGTGATGCTGCGCCATCGCCGTCTCGACCAGCGCCATCCGGCTGCCAAGGTTGCGCGGCGAAAGCCCCGCGGCGATTTCCGCTTCCTGACGCGCCAGACGCGGCCAGCCACGCGCGTTGGCAATCTGGTAATTCGCGAGCCGAACCTCGTAGTTCGCCGGCGCTGCAGCAGCGAGGGGTGAAATGCGCTCCCACGCCTCGGCATGCTAGTTGCCGTAAAGGCGCGATTGGGCGGCGGCGACCTCGACATAGGTGCGGTCGCTGTTGGCGTAGCGTGAAGGATCGTGAGCGTAGGTCCGCCACACCGGTTCGACCTTCAGGAGGTGATCGATGTCGGCGTAGGCCGCCGTGAAATCCTCGAGTTCCACCGAGGAATAGAAATGCCCATACAGCGGCTCGAGCTTGTCGGGCGTCTGCTGCAGTACCCTGGCATAGGCCTCGCGCGATTCCTTTGGCCGACGCAGGTAAAGCAGGGCATCGCCATACGCCTCGTCGGCATAGGCAGGCAGCGGACCATCGGCGGTCAGGGCTGCGCCTTCTTCCACCACCTCCACCATGCGCACGCGATCGCGCAGGGCGACCATCCGATCGAGCCGGAGCCGCCGCCGCGCTGCCTTTTCTTCCGGCGGGGTCGCAGCCAGGAGCGTATCGAGGCGAACCAGCGCCGCATCCGTACCCACGAAACGACTTGCAGGCTCGGGCGCCCTTATGTCGGCGCCCCAGCGCACCATCGATCCCGCCTGGCCGGCAGCGATCGGCGGTGTGATGCCCGCGATCTCGGCCGCGGCATAGGGCGCCCCCATCCCCGTGAGCAGTCCCGCCAGTTCGCGGCGGGGTTCGGGATTGCCCGGCGCCAGCCGGGCAGCCTCACCATAGAGGCGCATCGCTGCGAAATTATCGCCAGCTCGACGGTGGGCATAGGCCTCGGCCAGCGTCCGTTCGAGCGGCGTGGCGCGTCCTGCCGCTGAGGTCTTCAGAATGGCAAGAGCGTCCTGCGAGCGGCCCGCATCGCTCAGGATCAGCGAGAGCACGACCGGCCAGAAGGGATCGCTCGGAAAGCGGCGCGCACCCTCGCGTGCGAGCTTCTCGGCTTCTTCATATTGACGAATGTCGCGATTGGCCCGCGTCGCTGCGATCAACGCGTAATCCGGCGCATCGCTCTTGCCGGCTCGGGCAAATACGGCGGCAGCCTCCTCCGCTTTGCCGTTCTGTTGCAGCAGTGTCGTCAAATCCATAGCGACAAGGCCGTCGTCTATACCTGACGCCAGCATGCTGCGCAGAGACTGGACGGCCTCGTCGACTTGACCAGTGCGGGCGCGCAAGACGGCCGCTTCTCGACGTTCCGTCGCAGTTTGGGCGACCGTCTGGCCCGCCAGGGCGACTGTTCCGACGACAGCCCAAGCGAGGACCAACGTCCAGCGCCATACGCATTGCAACTGATAATCCATACACACCCATCCCCCCGAGGGACGAGGCAACCATACCGTCAAATCTGCCGTTGTGCAGCGACGCGAGCGATAGCTCTCAACCCCAGACCTCTCGTGCAATTTGTACGCAAAGCGCGAGCTTGGCCCACTGTTCCTCTTCGGCCAGGAGGTTGCCCTCTTCCGTCGAGGCGAAGCCGCACTGGGGCGAGAGGCAGAGCTGGTCGAGGGAAGTGAACTTCGCGGCCTCCTCGATGCGGCGCTTGAGCTGGTCCTTGCTCTCGAGTGCGCCGGTCTTGGACGTCATCACCCCCAGCACGACCTGCTTGCCCTTGGGAAGATAGCGCAGCGGCTCGAAGCCGCCGGCACGTTCGCTGTCGTACTCCATGAAATAGGCGTCGACGTTCATCTGGTTGAACAGGATGTCGGCCACCCGCTCGTAGCCGCCCTGCGCCATCCAGGTGGAGCGGAAGTTGCCGCGGCAGAGATGCATCGAGATCGTCATGCCGGGCGTGCGGCCCGCGCAGGCGGCGTTCACGAG
>CAIMEE010000410.1 GCA_903839865.1 Enhydrobacter aerosaccus
CGGCCTGCTTCACGAGGTCGGGCGTGTTCATGGTGTTGGAGACGGCCGGCGAGAACCAGCCGCGCAGCTTGCGGCCGGTGAGGCGCAGATGCGTGGCCTTGCTGTGCTCGATCACTTCAAGCTCCTCTTCCGGCGAATAGCCCCAGTGATAGCGCGTGTTGAAATAGCCGTGGCTCATGTACTCCCAGCGCCGCGCCTCCATGGCCTCCAGGATCTCGGGATACATCTCGATCACCGACATCGAGAGCGACACGGTGCAGCGGATCGAGTGCTTGTCGAGCACCTCGAACATGCGCCACAGGCCCACACGATTGCCGTAGTCGCGGCCGCCATAGCCCAGCACGTCGGGATGCGGCATGCGCGGCCACGGGTTGCGCACGCGCACCTCGGCCGGGAGGTACTCGTAATGCTCGATGTTGGGGCAGACCCAGACGGCGACCTTGGCGTTGTTGGGCCAGGTCAGCTTTGGCCGCGACACGATCGGGGAATAGCCGAAGCGGTAGGGATCCATGCCGGTTTTTCTTCCTTGTGATGACTCCGGGAGTGCAACATGCGACGAAAGCGGGCGCAACCGTCGGGCCAGTGTTCGCAGTGCGGCTCGATGCGATGACGTGAAATTCGGGAGGAGAGAGTCATGGATGTACGCATGGATGGCCGCGTGGCCGTGATCACAGGCGGCAGCACGGGTCTGGGTCTGGCGATGGCCAAGGAATTCGCGGCATCGGGCGCGTCGGTCGCCATGCTGGCGCGCAAGGCCGATGCCTTGGCCGCTGCCAAGGCTGAGGTGCAGACGGCCGCCGGCAAGACCAACGCCAAGGTCGAGGGCTATTCCTGCGACGTCTCCAAGGCCGCTCCGATTGCCGAGACCTGGAAGAAGATCCAGGCCGACTTCGGCAAGGTCGACATCGTCGTGAACAACGCGGGCATCAGCCACGCCAAGGCATTCGACACGGTGACCGACGAGGACTGGCAGGGCGATCTCGATCTCAAGCTGTTCGCCGCCATCCGCCTCTGCCGTCTCGCCTTCCCGGGCATGCGCGAGCGCAAGTGGGGCCGGGTCATCAACGTGCTCAACATCGGCGCCAAGGCGCCCGGCGCCAACTCGACGCCGACGTCGGTCAGCCGCGCCGCCGGCCTCGCGCTCACCAAGGCGATGAGCCAGGAGAACGCCCCGCACGGCGTGCTGGTGAACGCGATGCTGGTCGGCCTTATCGAGAGCGACCAGTGGGCGCGCCGCCACAAGACGGCGGCGGGCGCGGGCAAGACCTATGAAGAGTTCCTGAAGGGCATGGCGGGACGCATCCCGCTCGGCCGCATGGGCAAGGCCGAAGAGTTCGCCCGCATGGCGTGCTTCCTCTGCTCCGACGCGGGCTCGTTCATTACCGGCGTCGCGATCAACGTCGACGGCGGCGCGTGCCCGGTGGTGTGATGACGGACGTCGGTGCGCCCGTAACGCACTGGCTCGGCAGGTTCGAACGGGCCCTTGCCGGTGGCAATGCCACCCAGCTCAAGCGCCTGTTCCACGCCGACAGCCACTGGCGAGATGTGCTGGCCCTCGGCTGGCACATCGACACGCTGAGTGGTGTCGATGCGATCGTCGATGCCCTGATCGGCTGGGCGCGGCGGGCGCAACCGTCCCGATTCGCCATCGATCCCGACCGTGCGCCGCCGCGCGCGGTCATGCGCGCCGGCACCGATGCGATCGAGGCGATCTTCAAGTTCGAGACCGAGCAAGGGCACTGCAGCGGCGTGCTGCGGCTCACGCCGGTCGAGGACGCCGAGCCCCGCGCCTGGACCCTGCTCACCGCGCTCGAGGAACTGCAGGGCCACGAAGAGCAGATCGGGCGCAAGAAGCCTCAAGGTGGCAAGGCCTATTCGCGCGACTTCCGTGGGCCCAACTGGCTCGACCAGCGCAAATCGGCGGAAGCCTTCTCCGATCGCGATCCGGCGGTGCTGGTGGTGGGCGGCGGCCAGGCCGGCCTCGCGGCGGCCGCACGCCTGTCGCAACTCGGCCTCGACACGCTGATCGTCGATCGCGAGCCGCGCGTCGGCGACAACTGGCGCAAGCGCTATCACGCGCTGGTGCTGCACAACCAGGTGCACGTCAATCACCTGCCCTACATGCCGTTCCCGCCGACCTGGCCCGCGTACATTCCCAAGGACAAGCTCGCGAGCTGGTTCGAGGCCTATGTCGAAAGCCTCGAGCTCAACTTCTGGACCTCGACCGAATTCCTGGGCGGCCGATACGACGACAAGGCCTGCCACTGGATCGTGACGCTGCGCCGCGACGGCGTAGAGCGCGAGATGCGGCCGCGCCACGTCGTGATGGCCACCGGCGTGAGCGGCATACCCAACATCCCGGCGATCCCGACGCTCGATGCCTTTGCCGGCGCGGTGGTGCATTCCAGCCAATACCAGGACGGCGATGCCTGGACCGGCAAGCAAGCGCTGGTGATCGGCACGGGCAACAGCGGCCACGATATCGCGCAGGACCTCCAGTCGAGCGGCGCGCATGTCACTCTCGTGCAGCGCAGCTCGACCCTGATCGTCAATGTCGAGCCCAGCGCGCAGCTTCCCTATGCGCTCTACGACGAAGGCCCGTCGCTGGAGGATTGCGATCTCATCACCACGGCCACGCCGCTGGCGCTCGGCCGCCGCAGCCATCAGCTCCTGACCGCCAAGGCCAAGCAGATCGACAAGCCGCTGCTCGACGGGCTCGCGCGCATCGGCTTCCGGCTCGACGACGGCGACGAGGGGACTGGCTGGCAGTACAAGTACCTGACGCGCGGCGGCGGCTATTACTTCAACGTCGGCTGCTCGGACCTGCTCGTCGAGGGCAAGATCGGCCTGGCGCAGTTCGCCGATATCGCGCGCTTCGAGGCCGACGGCGCCGCGATGCGCTCGGGCGACAAGCTCAAGGCGGACCTGATCGTGCTGGCGACCGGCTACAAGGGGCAGGAGGAGCTGGTCGCCAAACTGTTCGGTCAGCCCGTCGCCGACAAGGTCGGCCCGATCTGGGGCTTCGGCGACGGACAGGAACTCCGCAACATGTTCACGACAACGCCGCAGCCCGGCCTGTGGTTCATCGCCGGCAGCCTGGCGCAGTGCCGCATCTACTCGAAGTATCTCGCCCTGCAAATCAAGGCGTGCGAGCTCGGCTTGTCGCCCAAGATCGCCGCCTAGGCTCGCCAGTCCTTCGACAAAAAGTAGCGTGTGTTCCCGGGTGGGTAGTCGGCGATCTCGCCGAAGGTCTTGAATCCCTGACGCAGATAGAAGCGGTGGGCGTCGGGGCTGAAGGTCTCCAGCCAGGCGCCGATGCAGCCGCGCTTCTTCGCTTCCGATTCGGCCAGTGCCAGCAGCTTCGCCCCCATGCCCCGGCCGCGCAGTTTCTCGGGCACGCACAGAAGCTCGACCGTGAGGCGCCGCCACGAGGTGCGGCCGCAGAGGCCGCCGATCAGGACGCCGTTCTCCTGGATCATGATCGCGAGCGGGCGGCGGTCGTTGACGCCCATCCGCGCTTCGTTCGCGGCCGAGATGCCCTGGCCCACAAGCTCGTGCATGCCGGGCGGCGGCTGGTCCGTCAGGACCAGCTCGACGGAGTTCGCCATCGGCGCAGCGGCCACTATCTCAGTGGTTCCAGAATGCTCACATAGTTCGCGACGGCCGCGCCGCCCATGTTGAAGACGCCCGCGATCTCGGCCCTGGGCAGCTGCAGCGCGCCGGGCGCGGTGCCCGAGAGCTGCATCGCCGACATCACGTGCATCGACACGCCGGTGGCGCCGACCGGATGGCCCTTGGCCTTGAGGCCGCCCGAGACATTGACCGGCAGCTTGCCGTCGCGCTCGACCCAGCCTTCGTGGATGGCGCGCTCGCCCTCGCCCGGGGCGGTGAGGCCCATGGCTTCATATTCGATCAGCTCGGCCGAGGTGAAGCAGTCGTGGCTTTCCACGAACGAAAGATCGAGCAGGTCGATCTTGGCTTCGGCCAGCGCCTGCTTCCAGGCGAGCGCGGGGCCCTCGAACTTGATGATGTCGCGCCTGCTCATGGGCAGGAAGTCGTTGACGTGCTGCGCGGCGCGGAAGGCGATCGCCTGCTTCATGCCAAGCGCGGTCGAGACATCGGCCAGCACGACGGCGGCCGCGCCATCGGTCACCGGCGAGCAGTCGGTGCGCTTCAGCGGGCCGGCTACGAACGGATTCTTGTCGGAGGGCGTGCGGCAGAAGTCGTAGGCGAATTCCTTCTGGAAATGCGCGAAGGGATTCTTGGCGCCATTCTTGTGCGCCTTGACCGCGATCTTGGCGAGCGCATCGGACTTGTCGCCGTAGCGCTGGAAATAGGCCGAGGTGATCTTGCCGAAGATGCCCGCGAATCCCGCCTCGATGGTGGCTTCCTCGGCCATATACGAGGCCTTGATCAGCACTTCGCCCGCCTGGGTCGAGTTGAGCTCGGTCATCTTCTCGACGCCGACCACGAGGACGAACCGCGCCTTCTTGGCGGCGAGCGTATTGAGGCCCATGTGGATGGCGGCCGACCCGGTGGCGCAGGCGTTCTCGACGCGGGTCGAGGGCTTGAAGCGCAGGTCGGGATGGGTCTGCAGCGCGAGCGAGGAGTGGAACTCCTGGCGCACGAAGCCGCCGTTCATGTTGCCCACGTAGATGACGTCGATGTCCCGGGGCTCGATGCCGGCATGGGCGATCGCCTCGGACGCGGCCTTCACGATCAGGGATTCGCTGGTCTCGGCGTCGAGCTTGCCGAACTTGCCGTGGGACCAACCGACGATGCAGGCCGTCATTTGTATGCCTCCTGGGGGATGTCGCCTTTGCTGCGACCATACACTTATCGTGCGGCGGCGGTCCGGCAAGCGCCTTTGCAGGAGTTTAGCTCATGGCTATATGCCCTAATTCCGCCGCCGGGATATCGTCTATACTGGCCTCCGAGGAACCATGTCCGACCCAGCAACCACGCCCCCGCAACGCTCCCGCTGGCCCCTGATCCTGGGCGGTCTGGTGGGTGGATTCCTGCTGGTCGGCGCCGGTCTCGGACTGGGCTGGTACCTTTTCTACCGTCCGATCGTGAACGTGGCCGTGCAGTTGCCGGCCCCTCCGGCGCCGCCCGCCCCCGCAGGCCCCGATGCCGCGGCGGTCAAGGCGCTCGAGGACCAGATCGACAAGCAGAAGGTCGCCAACAAGCAGATCGAGGACCAGATCGCGGCCCTCAAGGATCGCCTGCGCGCCGATGTCTGCACGGCCAAGGATCCTGGCGGCAAGGGCGGCATCCCGCAGCAGTCGCCGATGCCCCCCGGCGAAGGCCGGAAAATCTAATCTCCGGCGAAGGCCGGAAAATCTAACTACTTGGGAAGAGCGTCGAGCGCTTTCTTGGCCTCGGCGTCGTTCTGAGAGACGGCCTGTTCCAGCCATGTCCTGGCCTTTGCCGGATCCGCGGGGAGGCCCGCGCCGCCCTTGGCGAGCAGCATTCCATATTTGCGCTGCGCCTCGACATTGCCCGCCAGTGCCGCACGCTCGTACCAGTCGGCGGCGCGCGGGCCGTCGGGCGTGAAGCCCTTCTTGGCCGGCAGGGTCGGATCGTAGAAGCCCGCGACTTCCAGCTCGGCCTGCGGATTGCCGGCTTCTGCTGCCGCGCGCCAGATCAGGAAGGCTTCGGGCAGGTCGCCGCCTTGCGCATATTGTTTGGCGCGCGCGAGCAGCACGTCGGGGGCGGGCTTGGTCGCGAGATATTCCTCGACGGCCATGCGGGCGGATTTCTTGGGCGGCTCCGGCGCCGGCTTGGGCGGCGGCGATGGAGCAGGAGCCGGTGTGGACTCGGGGGCCGGCGGCGCTGCTGCGGTCTCGACGGGAGCTGGCGCCGCAGCGGGCGGCGTGCCGGCGATCAGGCTTTCGAGCTGCTGACGGTGGAACAGGTAGGCATAGACGCCGCCCGCGACCAGGATCACCAGCACGATCATGGTGATCAGCCATGTGCCGCCGTTGGAGCGCGGCGGCGGGAGCGGTTCAGGCTCGGGCAGGCGTGGCGGCAGTTCGGGCGCGGCCAGGACCAGAGGCGGCGGCAATTCCGGCTCGATCTCCACAGGCGGGGGCTCGACCTTCGGCGCGGCGCGGCGCAGGCGCACCAGATCGTCGGTGCCGCGCGCCGACGGATCGACGGCGCCGGAGGTCAGCATCTGCGGCCATGCGATGACCGTCGAGCCCACGACGCCGATGTCGGGTTCCCTGACCCTGAGGCGCACGGTGGAGGTGCCGGCGAGCAGGTCGCAGATCTCCGGCCCGAGATGGAATTCCAGCGCGCCCTGAACGCGCTCGACATGGGCCGGCACCAGCCACGCCTCGGTGCGGCGCCAGCCGTCGTCGGCGAGGTGCGAGTCCGGACCCTGCTGGCGTTGCAGCGAGAGCGCGAGCCCGTCGGCCGGGGCGTCGAGGTCCGACACACGCAGGATCGCGTGACCGGGCTCGGGCTGCGACAGGACGATGGCGCGCATCGGCATCGCGAAGCCCTAAGCCGCCACGGCGCGCAGGATGACGCCCAGCCGCTCGTTCTGCTCGGCCGTGATCTCGCGGCCGCCTTCGTAACCGATATTGTCCATGGCGAGCTGGAGGAACGCACGCATCCAGTCGCGGCAGTAGTCGGCGTAGATGGAACCGGGCTCTTCGGTGAGCGCCGGCGCACCGTTGATCGGCGCCGGCCCTTCGAAAACGCGGCGAGTCGGAGCGTTCGGCGGCAGGCCGGGGCGCTGATCGAGCGGCAGGCGATCGAAGCCCAGCGCGCTCACATAGCCGTTCAGCGCTGAAGACGCTGTGCGGACCTGGCGCTCGGCGATGTCCTCCCACTTGGCGTTGGCGGCGTTCTCGAGCGCCCGCACGTCGGCGGAGAGCTGGTCGATCAGCTTCTGGCGATGGGCACCCACCACCAGCTCGTCGATCAGCCAGCCGAGATGCTGGCGGTCGACACCGAAGTGCGACAGCGCTTTGTCGTCGGCGCCGATGCGGCGCATGTTTTCCAGCCAGTATTCGGCGGCCTCGCGCGCGAAGCGTTCGGCGCGGTCTTCCAGCACGCCGGATGGCGGCGCAGCGGTTCCCTCGTCGCCGAACACGTCGGCGAAGATCGCGCCGAGATCGACCGAGGCGCCGGTCGATTGGGCCGCCTGGTTCGCGGGCTTGCCGGCCTTGCCCGCTCCCGGGGCCTGGTCGTCCGCCGCGCGCGCGTTGGCAATGCGGAAATAGATGTCGCGCAAGGCTCCGTCGCCCACCTGCAGCGCCGCCACGAGCTGACCGAAGAGTTGGTGCTGGATGCAGGTCGAAAGCCCGCGCAGCACGGTCTGCACGAGGTCGCGCTTCTTGGTGCGCGCATCGCCGTCATCGGCACTGTGGAAGCCGGCGAGCCGGTCGACCAGGCGCCGCATCTGGATCTCGAGCTGGCCGCGCACCTGCGCGCGCTTGATTGCGGGATCGCACACCGGCGTCAGGCAGTTCACCAGATAGCCGACGCCGCCGTCGTTGGGGCGAAATGCCTCGTCCCAGGCCTTGGCCGGGTTGGCGAAGTGACGCCTCACTTCCAGGTTCTCGACGAAGTGGCTGCGCAGCTCGACGGCGCGGGCGGCGAAGGCCTCGGCGATGCCGGTCTCGCGGCCGCCGTCGTAATCCATCAGCCGTTCGTCGATCACCGTGGGATTGCGCAGCCAGAAGCTGTTGTCGAACGGCTTGCCGTTCCAGTTGGCCGGCCACTCGCCACGGAAGTTGTTGACCAGCGAGTTGCCGATACGCGCGCTCCAGCGCAGCCGGCGCGACTCCTCGGTCTCGCCCGCCTTCTGCTCGAACTCGCGGTCCATCTTGGTCAGCACGAGGAAGAGCGCGTTCTTCTGCTTGGCGCGGTCCGCCGGCGTGGCGCCGATCGTCTGGTCGATCCACGCCGTCATCATGTCGGAGAGATCGCGGACTTCCTGGTTGCCATCGGGAATGCACAGCAGGATCGCCGACAGCTCGCGCTCGGCGGAGTAGCGCTGGAAGAGATAGGCGACCTTGCCGCGCAGCAGCAGCTCGCGCAGCGGGTTGGCGCCTTCGGCGACGCCCTTGGCCTTGGCGACATCCTCGAGGTTGGCGAGCTTGAGGCGCGAGCGCGCGCCCGGAAAGTCGAGCAAATCGGTGTGGTCGAAGAAGTCCCACGGCTTCTCGTCGATCGCGACCGAAAGTTCGGCGGTCAGCGCGCAGACCAGCGAGCGCGGCAGGCGCGCATCGGGCGAGCTCTTGTGGTCGGCCTGCTTGGGCCGCACAAGCAGGGTGTCGGCAGCGTCCGCGCCCAGCTTGTCGAGGGTGAGCACGTCGACAATGCTCTTCTCGCGCGGGATCAGCGCATCCATGCCGAGCAGCGCCTCGGGTGCGTGGCTGAGCTTCTGCAGCCCGTCGTAGAGCGTCAGATAAAGATCGGTGAAGGGCTGGAAGTCGTACCACAGCACCGACCACAGCCGCGCGCGGTCGTGGCCAGACAGCCGCGGCGCCAGCTCGATCGCCTCGCGCCAGTATTCGGTGCGCAGTTCCGAGGTGATGCCGGCGAAGAACGTGTCGAAATACTCGATCAGGTCGAGCACATCGTCGCCGTCGAGATCGCCCGGCGGAGTCGGCAACGCCTTGGCGCGCAGCTCCGCGAGGCGCTTGCGGATGGCCTCGCCGTCGGGCCGCTCGAAGGCCGCCTTCTGGTGGTCGAAGTCCATCAGGAACGAGTTGCCCAGGATCTTCACGATGTCGGTCTGCGTCAGCAGGCGCACGCGCACGGGGAAGTCCGGTGCCACGTCGCTGAGGCCGAGGCCGAAGCGCGTTACGAGGCCGGTCGATTCGCGATTGCCGGGCGGATTGATCTCGCGCAGGAAGTCGTAGGTCTTGTCGGCGAAGCGCGCCTGCAGCGGACGGCCGTCGCGGCTCGCCAGGATCGACACGAGATAGGATTTGCCGGCCTGGCTGGGGCCGAACACGCCGACGCACATGCGGCGGCGGGCGGCGCGCGCCAGCTTGCGGCTCTGGTTGCGCACCTTCTGGAGTTCGCTCACCAGCGACGGCGCCTGTTGCGCCACGGTCGGCGACTGCGCCGCGGCGCCCTTCAGCCAGCCCACGCCCTCGCTTGCGGAGACGGCCAGCGCCTCGCAGTCCTGGGCCAGTTTGAGATCGACGGTGTCCATTGTTCGTTAACCTGTCTTGAGCATGCCGGTGTCGAGCCAGTAGCCCTCACGGCGCGGCAGCGTTTGAAGACGTAGCGTGAGCCGATCGAGAGCCACGGCGCGGCCATCCCGGTTGGTCACCTGGCGAAGACGGAAGCGCTCGACGTCGCCGGAGTCCTTGTCCTTGGGCTTCACACGCGACAGCGCAATCTTGAACGGCGTCTCGCGGGCGTGACGCTCGGCATATTCGGGCTTGGCGAATTCCAGCGCATAGAGCCGCGCCGCGGGCCAGCGGACGAGATCGAGCTGGCGTGCGCCCAGCCACATGGGCCCGCGGAACTCGAAGGAGAGCTCGGGCAGTTCGTATTCGCGATTGTCGAGGTCGACGTCGCGATAGACGAGGTCCTCCTTCTGCAGGCGGCCGCCGCCGTCGAGCTTGCCGATGAACTTGGCGATGCTCTTGGAGCGCAGCAGGTCGGAGCGGAACGAGAAGTCCGGCAGCTGAGATTGGGCCAGCGCCGCGATCATCGCGCCGACCGCCACCGTGGTCTTCGGGTCTTCGACCCGCAGACGCGCGTCGCGGAACGGATACCAGGCGCCGACCCGATACTCATGAAGCGAGATCACGCGCTCGGGCGGCAAGGGCAGCAGTTCCATCACCAGCGAGCGGATGCCGGGCAGACGCGAGGGCCGGCCGCTCAGCAGGAGCACGTCGCAGTCGTAGGCGTGCACGATCTCGGCGAGCGGCGCCAGAACGCGCGCCATCTCGGCCCGCACGGTCTTGTCGAGCTCGACGAGGTCGATCGGGAACTCGGTCGCCTTGAGGTCGAAGTCCTTGGCGCCGCGCTTGCGGACAGCGTCGTTCACAAACATCACCACCTCCTGCGACGGCTTGGCGCCGCTCGGAAAGAAGGAGTCGTAAGGCCGCGGCTCGGCGGTCAGCACACCAGAGGTCGGGTCGTAGTTTTCGGCCGCACGCATGAACTCGAGTGCGATCGGATGAGCGATCTGCAGCGCGAACTGCTGGCGCAGGTTGCGCTGGATCACGTCCTCGCCGCCACGGTCGCCACCCAGCAGCTCGGCCATCAGGTCGGAGGGGTTGGCGATGCCGGCGGCCCGCATGGCCGCTTCGATCGGCGGCAGCACATGGGCCTGCACGACGCGGAGCAGGATGTCGTCGCCCGCGACGGTGAAGCCCTCGCGGAATTTTTGCTCCGGGAAGAGCGTGACGGAAGTGCCGGCTCCCTCGAGGCGATAGGAGTTGATGATCAGGTCGGTCGTGCCGCCGCCCACGTCGATCGAAGCGATGGTGAGCGTGCCGTCCGACGCGCGCGCCCGCGGCTTACGTGCGATCTGGAAGAAGCGGCGGGCATCACCTCCGAAATTGCGCGCGACCTCGGTGTAGAGATAGACGAGCTGCGTGCAGCTGGCCTCGTCCCAGTCGGTGAGCACGCGCGGCGCCGGGGCGGCCACATCGTCGAGCTTCCAGCCCATCATCATCCAGACGAGATCGCGAGCGGCTTCGGCGCGCTTGCGGAAGATCAGGCGCTCGGCCAGCGGCATGCCGGTCGGCAAAGTGAGCACGATGCGGCGCAGCCGGCGCGGCGTCTCGGCGTGCGCGCGGCGGCCGCGCTGCTGCGGCGAGTTCATCAGCGTCAGCGCCTGCAGCAGCACTTCGGTGAGCGAGAAGGTCATGATCGATGAGCGCGAATAGAGCGGCTCGAACACCGGCAGATGGTCGGCGCTGTCGGCTTCCGGCTCGACGAGATGGAGCGGCTCGCCCTTCTGGTTGATCAGCTGGGCCATCGGACCGGCAGCGGCCGGCATGGCCGTCTGGTCCTGGGCGTAGGCCACGTTGAAGCGCCATTCGCGGGTCTGCGCTTCCTCGTCCCAGAGGTAGCGCTTGGGGCTCGACATGCCGGTGTTGCCCTCGGTGCCGCGGCGGCGGGCGGCAAGGCGGGTCGCTTCGGGGCCGACGCGGGTCATGGTCGGCCACACGAAGGCATCGGCGCGGCCGCCCAGACGCGAGAGGTGATTCTTGCCGAACCAGGCCTGCGCGAACTCGACTCTCGATTCGAAGGGCTTGGCGTGTACGCATTCAGGATGGGAGAGATCGCGCAGCGCGAGCTCATACGAGTCGTTGAGGTTGATGCCGAGTTCGCCGGCCGCCTCGATCAGCAGGCCGCAGGTGCGCGAGTTGCCGACGTCGAGCACGAGGTCGACCTCGATCGCGCCGCGGCCCGGCCGCTCGGCGTCGCCGACCAGCTTTACCGGCGGGAACCGTACCGCTTCGGCAAGCAGCCCCAGGAAGGCGAGATAGCGGGCGCTCGCTTCCTGCGGCTTCTGCTTGATGTCGCTGTCGATCTCCTCGGCTGTCGCGCGCGGATGCAGTTCGCGGAACAGTTCCTCGAGCCACTGCTTCATCCAGCCCTGGCGCAGCATCCAGTGGTTGGCGCGCTGCTGCGGCGCGAGCGAGAACAGGGCGCCGGCCGTCACGTCCTTGGACGACGGCGCGAGGTAGGCGCGGCCCTCGGCCTCGGCGATCAGCCCGGTGTCGAAGGCGAGCACGCAGCGGTAGCGGTTGCCCTGCTCGTCGCGGAAGCCCTCGCCGTAGCGTGCCTCGAGATCGACGACGCGGACGCGTGCCCAGTCGGCGGGGCCTTCGCGATACTGGTTGTTCGGCCGCATCTGCAGGAACGGTACCGGCACCCATTTGTCGATGAAGGGCGCCAGCGCATCCTTGGCCGTGACCACGAGATTGGGTTCGGCGGCGCGGCGGCGGCCGTTCTCGATCACCTCGTACTGACCGCGCACCTCGTCGAAATCGAGCTGCACCAGATCGTCGACCGAGCCGGCGGACGTGGCGTCATGGAAACCCCATTCGCGCGTTTTCAGGCGCGCGGGATCGAAGCCGAAATCGAGGAACTGGATGCCGGAGCGGGCAATCAGAGTCGTCGGGCTGGGATAGCTCGGCAGACGGGCAAGTTCGCTCATTTGATCCTGTTAATTCCGATCTCGAAGTCTATGGCCTCAACGGCCGATCTGCACGTTGTAGCTTTTGGTGTCGCCGGGCTGGCTGCCCTTGCACTGGGCAGTGCCGTCGGCGCCGACCTCGCAGTTCACGATGTTGCGGGCGTAGGTCTTGCCGTCGCCGCACGTCGGGTTGGCCTTCTCCTCGATTACCAGCTTGCCGTTGTCCCAGCGCGCCTCGGCCGGCGCCTCGCAGCTTGTGCCGTTCTTCTGCACGAAGCTCACCTTGCCCTTGCCCTTGTCGTCGAGCTTGTAGTCGGGGCGGAGATCGCTCTCGCCCTGCGCCGTCGCAAGACCGGTGCGCGAGCGCCAGTCGCCCTTCAGGAAGGACAGGTCCTGCTTCTGCTTGGCCTCGGGCGGCACGACCATCGGCTTGGGCGCGTCCTTGGCATCCGCCTGCTTGTCTTTGTCGGCACCCTTGTCCTGCGGACCGGCGGGGCCTTTTTCGGCGGCAGCCTTATCTTTCTCGGGCACTCCAGCGATGCCCTTGCCATCGAGGCCTTTGCCGTCGCCGCGCTCGATCGGAACGCCGGGGCCCACGCCCCCCACGATCACGCCGTTGGAGCCGATGATGCCGGCCGAGCACTCGCCGCCCTTGCGCGAGAGTTCGTCGGTGAGGCGGGCGAGTTCGAGGCGCAAATCCTCGTTGCGCTGCTGCAGGGTCGCGACCCGCGTCTGCTGCAGTTCGAGTGGCTGGCGCACGGCGAAGCTCAGGGCGCGCTCGCGGGCTTCAGCCTCGAGGCGTGGTTCGAGATGCGGCAGGTAGGGGCGGATCAGCCAGGCGAGCAACGCCAGCATGGCCAGCAGAAGGGCTGCCAGCAGCAGCCACTGCCACCAGACCGTGCGCGCGCCGGTGTGCATGGCGGCCGGCAGAGCGGCCGGTGCCGAGGCCATGACCGCTTCCGGGATCGCAGCGACAGGACGCGGCGGCGGCGCGGGCGGCGTTGCCAGGAAAACGCCGGGCAGAGCCGCGTCGGCGGCGAAGCCCCAGAAGGTCATCACGGGCTTGCCGTCGACCACGTAGAGCGTGTCTTCGCCGGGCGCCGTCAGGGCGTAGCGCAGCAGGCGCGCAAAGTTGCGCTCGGCGGCCGAGCGCTCCGGCGCTTCCATGCCATCGGCCAATCGGGCGAGGTCGGCGTGCAGGCCGTGCACCTTGGCAAGGATGGCGGTGCGTTCCGCCTCGCCGAGATCGCTCAGCCGGCGAGCTTCGCCGTCGAACGCGGCGTACCAGTCGATGCGCTGGCCGGAGGGGTCGACCTCGGGAATCGCCAGCAGATCGGCATGTTCGCGCAACAGACGCTGGGCGATCGCCGCGCGCAGCTGTCCCGCCGCGCGCCACACCGGGTCGCCCGCCACGCCCAGCGCGCGATAGCGCTGGAGCGGTTCACTGCCGAGTAAAGGACCTGCCGCCACTGTCTCTCCTCAACGCCCGCCGCGCGGGCACGACATGGCGTACTTCCACTGAGTGCCCCACATCTCACCAGTTACGATGACATCGACCGAATAATCCCCGGCCACTGGATGCCAGTCGAAGCCGAAGCCGCCGCGACCGCTCCGCGGCCCGCCGGTTCCGGCCAGCACTTGACCACGATAGATCACCTTTATGTCGTCGGGTTTGACATACAGGCCGTAGTTGATGCCGACAAAGCCGGGCTTGTCGCCCAGATAATGCTTGTTGCGCGTCACGCCCTCGCCGCCGGAATTGCCCTGCCAGTTGCACGGAAGCATGCCGGCCGGCGGCTGGCTGGTGGGCGGCGCGTTCGCCACCTGGGGAGGCGGAGGCGGTGGGGGCTTCGGCGCGGGCGGTGGCGGAGGAGGTGCTGCCGCGACCTTGGGCGGTTCCGGCGGCTTGCACATCTCTTCCTTGCCCTTGAGGTCCTTCTCGAGGGCCGCGAGTTCGAGCCTGAGCTTCTTCTCGTCGGCCTGGACGTCGTCGAGCGACGCCTTCAGCACCGGCGTCGGATCGGGCGGCGCTTCGGGCGCGGGCGGTGCGGGCGTTTCGAAGGTGGCGACGTTGAGCGACGGATCGACCGGCGCACAGGCGCGCAGCAGCCACGAGGTGATCAGGAGCAGAAGCAGCAGCATCAGCCCGAACAGCAGGCCGCTCAGCCAGCGCGACCAGCCGAGCCGTGCCGGCAACAGCGCGGCCGGCGCGCTCGCGAAGACGGCGAGAGGCGCCGCCGTCGGCATGAGGGCGGGCAGCGGCGGGGACGCGAAGCCCTGCAGGCTGGCGGCAGCATCGGCTTCGTAGCCCCAGGCGGCAATGACGGGCTGGCCGGCCACGAGATAGACGAAGTCGTCGGAGGGACGGCTGGTTGCGAGCTGCAGCGACTTGCCGATCAGCTGTGCCTCGTCGCTCGACCCCGACGCGGCTAGTTGCGCGCCCAGGCCGCGGATGGCGTCGAGATGGCCGTCGATCGTCTGCAGCGCCTGGGCCCGCTCCTCGTCGCTGGCCTGCGACAGCGGCCGGACATCGCCTTGCTGGGCCGCGTACCAATCGATGCCGTCGCCCGACTCGCGCATCTGCGGCTCAGCCAGCAGATTTGCGGGGCCATCGCCCAACCGGCGGCGGATCACCGCCAGCAACTGGCCGGCGACCGCGTGCAGCGGATCGCCGCGCACACCCAGAGGTCGCACGCCCAAGCGCGTGGTTAGGATCAGAGTGGGGCGTTCGCCCATTCGATGAGGCCAGCCTGTTTGATGAGACTATATATCAGTCGCTGAATCGGACTTGTTTATGGTCGGTGATGGTTTGGCAGCGGACATCCGACCATTTTGGTCAGTGAAGGCGCTTGATGTGTGCGATTGATACACAGTCGCAAGACAGACTTGCTCAAACGGATGCCTGGTGCGTTCGCCCTTAGATTTCGATTCGGCTGCCCAGCTCGACGACGCGATTGGCGGGAAGCTGGAAGAAGTCGCCGGCGTTGGACGCCACCCTCGCCAGCACGAGGAACAGCTTCTCCTGCCAGCGCGGCAGGAGCGGCCGGCTTGCTTCGACGAAGCTGTTGCGGCCCACGAAGTAGGAGGTGCGCATCGGGTCGAAGGGCACGCCGCGGTCGGCCAGCGGCGCCAGATCGCGCGGCACGTCGGGTTGTTCCATGAAGCCATAGCGCAGGATCACGTGATGGATGCCCTTGCCGAGATGGGCGACCGACGCGCGCGCATTGGGCGGCACGTAGGGCTCGTCCGGGACCTGCACGGTGAGCAGCACGACCTGCTCGTGCAGCACCTCGTTGTGCTTGAGATTGTGCAGCAGGCAATTGGGCGCGTTGCCGGAGAACGCCGTGAGATAGACGGCGGTGCCCTGCGGGCGATGGACGCGGCCGGGGCCGATGCTGCCCAGCAGCTTTTCCATGGGCAGCGCGCCTTCGTTCTCGCGCGCCGCCACGGCCATCCGGCCCTTGAGCCACGTCCACATGGCCGTGAAGATCACGAGCGCAAGGACAAGCGGGACCCAGCCGCCCTGCAGGAACTTCACCATGTTGGCCGACATGAGGGTGGCATCGACGATGGCGAAGGTGCCCAGCACGACGATCGTGCGCAGCCAGCTCCACTTCCAGACGCGCAGCGCCAGGACGGACACCAGGACGGTCGTGACCAGCATGGTGCCGGTGACGGCGATGCCATAGGCCGCGGCGAGATTGGTCGACGACTTGAAGGCCAGCACCAGCACCACGACGCCGATCAGCTGCATCCAGTTGATCGCCGGCACGTAGATCTGGCCATGCTCGCTGGCGGAGGTGTGCGTGATGCGCACGCGTGGGCTGAGGCCGAGCAAGGCCGCCTGCTGCGCCATCGAGAAGGCACCGGAGATCGTGGCCTGCGAGGCGATCACCGTCGCCGCCGTCGCAAGGCCGACCAGCGGATAGAGCGCCCAGCCCGGCGCCATCAGGAAGAACGGATTCTCGAGGGCCGCCGGGTCGGCCAACAGCAGCGCGCCCTGCCCATAATAGTTCGTCAGCAGGGAGGGAAGCACGACGATCAGCCACGCCATGCGAATCGGTTTGGCCCCGAAATGACCCATGTCGGCGTACAGCGCCTCAGCACCTGTAACGGCCAGGGTGACGGCGCCCAGCGCCACGAAAGCCACGAAGCCGTGCCGGTAGCAAAAGCCGACGGCCTCCAGGGGCGACAGGGCCGCGAGCACACTTGGTGCGGCCACCACCTGCCTCAGCCCGAGCACGAGGAGGATGCCGAACCACAACAGCATGATGGGCCCGAACCAGCGTCCGACTCCCGCAGTGCCGTGGTGCTGGACGGCGAACAGCCCGACCAGCACGCCGAGCGACAGGGGAATGACCAGCGGTTCGAGCGCCGGCGTGGCGGTGTTGAGGCCTTCGATGGCGCTCAGCACGGAAACGGCCGGCGTGAGCAGGCAGTCGCCATAGAACAGAGCGGCACCGGCCATGCCGAGCATGAGATAAAGGCTTCGCCGCCCTGCCGAGATCTCGGTGCGGCGCGACACCAGCGCCATGAGGGCAAGCACGCCGCCTTCGCCGCGGTTGTCGGCGCGCATCACGACCATCACGTACTTCAAGGTGACGATCACGATCAGCGCCCAGGTGACCAGCGACAGGATGCCGAGCACGTCCTCGTGGATCGGCTTCAGCCCGGTGAACTCGCTGAAGCATTCCTTGATCGTGTAGAGCGGGCTGGTGCCGATGTCGCCGAACACGACGCCCAGCGCGGCCAGCGAGAGACGGGCCGTACGCTTGCGGCTTCGTGGGCTGGCGCTTCCGTCATCGGACATCTCGGTACTCGTGCCTCCGTGAGCGCGCGGGTATTGCGCCGCAGCGAAGCGGGGTCAATGGCCTTTTTAGGGTGCCGGAACCTTGATCTCACGGCATTGCGCTCGGTGTGAAGTGCCGGACGGCCTCGAATTTCATATGCGGCGACAACGGCGGACGGGCCTGCCACGTCTCGAATCTTTACATCCCACCTTTTAGGTATCGAGGCGTCCAGAGGAAGGGCGTCGCACCTGCCGATCTTTGCCGCTGCTCTCAAAGTGTTCGCGCTCGCCGCTGCGCTCTCTTGCCTCGGGGCCCCGCGCCCCGCGCCCGACAGCTTGCCGCGGGTCAAGGCGAGAGATCCGGCCTCCCCGAAATTGCAATGCCGCATCTATTTCGAATGTGCGCACACCGCTCTCGCCGCCCGCAGGAGTTAGTCAGATGATTGCCCAGCCCGAACGTGTCGCCGAGATCGAGCCTCCGTCTATCGCCGCGGTCGACGATGCGTCGTGTACGACGCAGGTCGATCGCGTCATGGCGATGACCCATCTGCCTTGCTCGGCGCATGTCGCGCTGATCGGCCATCACACGTTGCCGTCCATGCTGGCGCTCCTGAAACACGGCTGCGGCGCCGTGCGCTGCCTGCGGCCGGGCGCGCCGTCCCCGGACCGCGAAATCGCCGACCTCGCCTGGATCGTGGACGTCCGGGGCGATGACGAACTCGACGAAGCGCTGCATGCGGCCCGCGTCAGGCTCACTCAGAGAGGCCGCGTCGTGGTCGAAGGTGCGGGCTGTGCCGGCCTTGCCGCCATCGGTGACCGCGCCACGGCCGCCGGTCTCCACTTCGTGTCGTTCGATCACGTCGCCAATCGTGTCGTGCTGGCCATCCAGCCACGTCTCGCGCTGGCTGCGTAAAGAGCCCCATGACCGCAAGTCGCGTCCATGAAGCGGTGCAAGACCGGTCGGCCGCGGTCCGCAATGGCGCACGCCTGGCCAGAACGCTCCTGTGCCTGGCCATCGTTGCCTTCCTCGTCGTAGCGCTTCGGCTCGGCGTCTACGAATATTTTCACGGGGAGGGCCACGTGCTCAAATGGCTGTGGAGCGCTTCATCTTCCTGAAGCGCGTCCGGTTTGGATCCTTCGTCCGGCATCGGCACGCTAGAAGCGCTGCGCGATGCCGGCATAGATCTGATAGGGCGGCGCGGCCGGCACCAGGCCGATGTTGACGCCGATATCGAGCTGGAAATTTGGCATCGGACTCCAGGCAAGTGCGAAGTCGGCGGTGTAGATATCGCGGACATCGCGATGGGTCGACCAGTTGGCGTAGATCTCGGCATAGGCCGTGACGCTCTCCCCGATCTTGTGATTGATATTAATCAGCGCGGGAAAATTGGCGTGATAGCTGTCGTCGTTCGGGTTCTTCAAATAGTCGACCTCGCCCATGACGATGGCATTGAAGCCGGCGGGAAGGGCAATGGCGAGGGGAGCGATCAAGCCGCCTTCGGCATAGCGATTTCCGACGCCAAGCGGTGCCGTGGGAATTTTCACGTAGGGAATCAGCGCCATGGCGGTGGTGCCGCCGTCGTTGCCCCACAGGTTCACCTTGAAGCGGGTGAAGACGTCGCCGAACCCGCTGACCATCGAGGAGGCGCCCGTGCTGGGCGTTGTCGTCACGATGCTGTTGTAGGCAGAAAAGTTGACCTCGACATCCACGTTGCTGAGCAGGCCGAGCTTGAACGTCGGGTTGCCGATGACCCAGCTCGAAATCTGGCTGTCGGGCGTGCTCGTGTTGTCGAAGCCGTGAATGAACAAGTCGCCTTCATACTGGAAGTGACCGGCATCGACCGTATACGGCACATTCGATTTGGTCGGACGATCCGTGTTGAAGTCGCGCATCTTGTCCGTTGGAGTCGGGTTGAAGAGCGTATACGGGCCCGTGTCCTGCGCCATGGCCTGGGAGGAAGCGAGGATTGCCGACGCGGCGACCGACGCCAGCAACAGACCGGTTGAGCGAAACATCTTTGCCTCACAACTTGTGCACGATTGCGGCGCGATGAAATACGAAGGTGCCATACGATTGCCATGTGGCTGGGGGCGCGGCCCTGTAGGCATTCCATAGGAAAATCCGGCGCCGCGTATTGATGCACGTCAAACGAGTTCCTACGCCGCGCCTATGGCGGGGCTTCGTCCGCCCTCTCGCATTCCTACGCCGCGATCGTCTCCTATCCCTCGTCCGGCTCGATACGGACGAGGGAGGTCGCAATGCTCGAGGTTCTGCTTCTCGCCGTCGGCGTCGTGCTGTTCTGCCTGCTTATTGCCTACGAGCGCATGACCAACCGGCTGTGACGTTGGCTTCGCCTCTGCATGGTGCAGGGATAGACCCTGCCCGTTACCGGAAAATCCTACGGGATTCCTATGCCCGCGGCCTCCGCTTCGTCTCGCATTCTTATGGGAAGCGGCCCCACCTTGAGGCCAACAGGAAAGCCGCCATGTCCAATCTCGCTCCCTCGCTTGCCGTCACGAAGACCCAGTCGATTGCCGGCGCGCCCGTTGCGCGGCAGGTACTCTTCGAGATCGGCGTCATTCTCGCGCTGCATCTCGCGTTCGCGCTGGCCGTGACGAGCGCATTGCAATTCCTCAGTGATTTTTGAAGCGGTTTTGCAATCGGCTTGACCTGAATCGAGGGCGCCCGGTCGCGCGCATTCCAAGATCACAAAGGAAATCCTCGTCGCAAGCTCAGGCGTGCAGCCTGCGAAGGCTTCGGTGCCGCCTCGAAATTCCTATGGCTTCCCTATGCTCGGTCCTGCTCACCATCCTCGAAACCCTACGTCCATTCGCGTGACAACCCATCCCTCGTCACGACCGGGAGCGCTTCGATGCTCGATGTAATTCTCTTGGCTGCCGGCTGTGCCTGCTTCGCCGTGGCGATCGCCTACTCCTACACCTGCGACCGACTGTGAGGGCCCGGCCATGATGCTCGAATACATCCTCGGCGCCGCGGTGACGCTCGGGCTCCTGTCTTACCTGGTCTACGCACTCGTGCGTCCCGAACGCTTCTAGGCAGCGGTTTCAGAAGGCAACATCCATGACTCTCAACGGCTGGTTTCAGATCGCGCTGTACAGCGCGATCATCCTCCTCCTGGTAAAGCCGTTCGGCGCCTACATGACCGCGGTCTTCGCCGGCGAGCGCACGTTCCTGTCGCCGGTGCTGGGTCCGGTCGAGCGCGCCTGCTACCGGCTGTGCGGTGTCGACGAGCGCACCGACCAGCACTGGGTGGCCTATGCGGTCTCGATGCTGATGTTCAGCCTGGTGGGCTTCCTGAGCCTCTACGCGCTGATGCGCCTGCAGGCGTTCCTGCCGTTCAACCCCGCGGACCAGTCCGCGGTCGAGGAAGGGCTCGCCTTCAACACGGCGATGAGCTTCACGACGAATACCAACTGGCAGTCCTACGTGCCCGAGACGACCATGAGCTACCTGGTCCAGATGGCGGGACTGACGGTGCACAACTTCGTCTCCGCCGCCACCGGCATCGCGCTGGCGGTGGCGCTGATCCGCGGCTTCGCGCGCCGGTCGGCCAAGGGCATCGGCAATTTCTGGGTCGATCTGGTGCGCTGCACCCTCTACGTCCTGCTGCCGATTTCCGTTGTCGTCGGGCTGTTCTTCGTCTGGCAGGGCATGCCGCAGAATCTCGGCGCCTATACCGAGGTCACGACGCTCGAGAGCGCCAAGCAGGTGATCGCCCAGGGACCGGTCGCGTCCCAGGAAGCCATCAAGATGCTGGGCACCAACGGTGGCGGCTTCTTCAACGCCAACTCGTCCCATCCGTTCGAGAACCCCAACGCCATCACCAACCTGGTCCAGATGGTGCTGATCTTCTCGATCGGCGCGGCGCTCACGAACGTGTTCGGCCGCATGGTCGGCGACCAGCGCCAGGGCTGGGCCGTGTTCGCTGTCATGGGGCTGTTGTTCCTGGGCGGCGTCGGGGTGGCCTATTGGGCCGAGGCGGCCGGCAATCCCGCCTTCGCAGCGCTCGGCATCGACGGCGGCAACATGGAAGGCAAGGAAGTCCGCTTCGGCATCGCCAATTCGGCGCTGTTCGCGACGGTCACCACCGATGCCTCGTGCGGCGCGGTCAATTCCATGCACGACAGCTTCACGCCGCTCGGCGGGCTGATCCCGCTGTTCAACATCCAGTTGGGCGAGATCATCTTCGGCGGCGTGGGCTCGGGCCTCTACGGCATGCTGCTGTTCGCGATCCTCGCAGTGTTCATCGCCGGCCTCATGGTCGGGCGCACGCCGGAGTATCTCGGCAAGAAGATCGAGGCCAAGGAAGTGAAGATGGCGATGCTCGCCGTGCTCGTCCTGCCGTTGGCGATCCTGGGCTTCGCGGCGATCGCCACGGTTGTCGAGGCGGGGTTGGCCGGTCCGGCAAACGCGGGTCCGCACGGGTTCAGCGAGATCCTCTATGCCTACACCTCGGGCACGGGCAACAACGGCAGCGCCTTCGCCGGCATCAGCGCCAACACGATGTTCTACAACACGACCATCGGACTCGCGATGTTCATCGGCCGCTTCCTGATGATCGTGCCGATGATGGCGATCGCGGGCTCGCTCGCGGCCAAGAAGATCGTGCCGGCATCGGCCGGCACCTTCCCCACACACGGTCCGCTCTTCGTCGGCCTGGTGATCGGCGTGATCGTGATCGTGGGCGGACTCACCTACTTCCCGGCGCTCGCTCTCGGCCCCCTGGTCGAGCATCTCGCGATGAATGCCGGTAATCTCTTCTGAGTTGAGGGCAAGGTCATGGAACTCTCACAGACCCGCAAGCGGACGTCGGTCGCGACGCTGACCGACCCGAAGATCCTGGGACCCGCCGTCCTCGACGCCTTCCGGAAACTCGACCCGCGCGTGATGATCCGCAACCCGGTGATGTTCACCGTCGAGGTCGTGGCGACGCTGACCACGATCCTGTTCGTGCGCGACATCGTGGTCGGCAAGGGCGGGCTGGGTTTTGCCTTTCAGATCAATCTCTGGCTGTGGTTCACCGTGCTGTTCGCCAACTTCGCCGAGGCCGTCGCCGAGGGCCGCGGCAAGGCCCAGGCCGCGACCCTGCGCAAGGCCCGGACCGACACGGTCGCCAAGCGGCTTGCCGACGTCTCGGCGACCAAGTGGACCGAGGTGGCGGCGACCGCGCTGCGCAAGGGCGACATCGTGCTGGTGCAGACCGGGGACTTCATTCCCTCCGACGGCGAGATCATCGAAGGTGTCGCCTCGGTCAACGAGGCCGCGATCACCGGCGAATCCGCCCCCGTGATCCGCGAAAGAGGCGGCGACCGCTCGGCGGTCACGGGCGGCACGCAGGTGATCTCGGACTGGATCAAAGTGCGCATCACGGCGCAGCCCGGCTCGACCTTCCTCGATCGCATGATCGCCCTGGTCGAAGGCGCGGAGCGTCAGAAAACGCCGAACGAAATAGCGCTCAACATCCTGCTCGCCGGCCTGTCGATCATCTTTGTCTTTTCGGTCGCGACCATCCCGAGCTTTGCCGCCTATGCCGGTGGCACCATGCCCGTCCTGGTGCTGGTCGCCCTGTTCGTGACGCTGATACCGACCACGATCGGCGCGCTTCTCTCGGCGATCGGCATCGCCGGCATGGACCGGCTGGTGCGTTTCAACGTGCTCGCCATGTCCGGCCGTGCCGTCGAGGCGGCGGGCGACGTCGACACGCTGCTCCTCGACAAGACCGGCACGATCACTCTGGGCAATCGCCAGGCGACTGAATTCCTTCCGGTCAGCGGCGTCGGCGAACGCGATCTCGCCGATGCCGCGCAGTTCGCCTCGTTGTCGGACGAGACGCCGGAGGGCCGCTCGATCGTGGTTCTCGCCAAGGAGAAGTACAACATCCGCGGCCGCGAGATGGCGCCGCTGCACGCGAAGTTCATTCCCTTCTCGGCGCACACCCGCCTGAGTGGAATCGACGTCGACGGCGTGTCGATCCGCAAGGGCGCAGTCGACGCGGTCATTGCCGACATCAAGGCGAGCGTGTCGGCACCGGAGGTCGCGCGAGAGATCGAGTCGATCGCCGCCAAGGTCGCCAAGGCCGGCGGGACCCCGTTGGCAGTTTCCAGGGACGGCAAGCTCCTGGGCGTGATCCACCTGAAGGACATCGTCAAAGGCGGCATCCGCGAGCGCTTCGCGCTGCTGCGCAAGATGGGCGTCCGCACGGTCATGATCACCGGCGACAATCCCCTGACCGCGGCTGCCATAGCCGCCGAAGCTGGCGTCGACGACTTTCTTGCCCAGGCCACGCCGGAAGCCAAGCTCAAGCTGATCCGCGACGAGCAGTCCCAGGGCAAACTGGTGGCGATGTGCGGCGACGGCACCAACGACGCGCCGGCACTGGCCCAGGCCGATGTCGGCGTGGCCATGAATACCGGCACCATGGCCGCGCGCGAGGCAGGCAACATGGTCGACCTCGACAGCGATCCGGCCAAGCTCATCGAGATCGTCGAGATCGGCAAGCAGCTCCTGATGACGCGTGGCGCGCTCACGACCTTCTCGATCGCCAACGACGTCGCGAAGTACTTCGCCATCATTCCGGCGATGTTCCTGGCGTTCTACCCGCAGCTGCAGACCCTGAATGTCATGGGCCTCAAGACACCGCAGAGCGCGATCCTGTCGGCGATCATCTTCAATGCGCTGATCATCATCGCGCTGATCCCGCTTGCGCTGCGCGGGGTGCAATATCGCGCGGCCGGGGCCTCGGCGGTGCTGGTGCGCAACCTGGTCATCTACGGCCTTGGCGGCGTGGTCGTGCCTTTCGTCGGCATCAAGCTGATCGACATGGCCATCACTGCCGCGGGCCTTGCGTGAGGATATGGACATGTTGAAACAGATTCGTCCCGCCATCGTCATGATGGTCGTCCTGACCGTTCTGACAGGTCTCATCTATCCCCTGGCGATGACGGGAATCGCGCAGCTCGTCTTCCCGCTCCAGGCAAACGGCAGCCTGATCGTGAAGGACGGCAAGGTGATCGGCTCCGAACTGATCGGGCAGAACTTCGCCAAGCCCGAGTATTTCCATGGCCGTCCGTCGGCCACGACGGAACCCGATCCCAAGGACGCGACCAAGAGCGTGCCCGCGCCCTACAACGCGGCCAATTCTTCTGGCAGCAACGCCGGCCCCACGGCGAAGTCGCTGGTCGAACGCGTGCAGGCCGACGTCAAGGCGCTCAAGGAGGAAAATCCGAACACGCCGGTGCCGATCGACCTCGTCACCACGTCGGCGAGCGGCCTCGATCCGGAAATATCGCCGGCGGCCGCCTTGTTTCAGGTGCCTCGCGTGGCCAAGGCCCGCGGCCGTGAGGAGGCCGAGATCCGTCGCCTCGTGCAGCTCCACACCGAAGCGCGCATTTTCGGTTTGATCGGCGAGCCGAGGGTAAACGTGCTGCAACTCAACATGGCCCTCGACGCCCTCAAGCCGCGGTGACATCGTTGACAGTCGATGCCCGGAGTTCCTGACGAAGCACGCCCTTCGCCCGACGCCTTGCTGAAGGCGGCGCAGAAGGAGGCGCGCGGCAAGTTCAAGATCTTTTTCGGCGCGGCGCCCGGTGTCGGCAAGACCTACGAGATGCTGCAGGCGGCGCGCCGGCGCAAGGACGAAGGCGTCGACGTCGTGGCCGGCGTCATCGAAACGCATGGCCGGGCGGAGACGCAAGCGCTCCTCGCAGGCCTGGAGATCCTGCCGCAACGCGCGATCGACTATAAAGGTCGCGTCCTGCACGAGATGGACCTCGATGCAATCCTGGCGCGGCGGCCCGCCCTGGTGCTGGTGGATGAACTCGCCCATACGAACGCGCCGGGCAGCCGTCACCCCAAGCGCTATTTCGACGTCGAGGAACTGCTCGCGGCGGGCATCGACGTCTATTCGACGATGAACGTGCAGCACGTCGAGAGCCTCAATGACGTCGTTGCCCGGATCACCCGCATCCGCGTGCGCGAGACCGTCCCCGATTCGATCATCGATTCGGCGGACGAGGTGGAACTCGTCGACACCACGCCCTCCGACCTGATCTCGCGCCTGAACGAAGGCAAGGTCTACGTCCGCGAGCAGGCGCAGCGCGCTCTGAAGCACTACTTCCAGCCGGGGAATCTCACGGCTCTTCGCGAACTGGCGCTCCGGCGCACCGCCGAACGCGTCGACGACCAGATGCTGAGCTACATGCGCGAGCACGCCATCACCGGCCCCTGGGGTGCCGGGGAAAGAGTGCTGGTCTGCATGGACCCGGGATCCGATGCCGCCAATAACGTGCGTGCCGCCAAGCGCACGGCGGACGGCCTCGACGCCGAACTGATCGCGCTTTATGTCGAGACCGAGCGGCACACGTTGCTGACCGAGGCCGAGCGCACGAGGCTCGCCGAGGTGATGCGCCTGGCCGAGCAGCTCGGCGCCGAAGTCGTGCAGGTGCCCGGCCGCTCGGTGGTCGAGGAGATCCTGGCGGTGGCGCGGTCGCGCAATGTCACGCGCGTCGTGGTCGGCAAGTCGCCGCGCTCGCGCTGGTTCGAGTTGCGCCACGGTTCGGTGGTCGACGACCTGGTGCGCAGTGGCTCGGGCCTTGCGGTGGAAGTGGCCCCGTCGAGCGGCAAACCCGAGCCGCATACGCCCGTGGACTGGCTGTTCGGTGCGCCGCGCCGGATAGGACCCTATTTCGAGGGCGTGATCACTACGGCGGTGGCGACCGGCGTCGGCGTGCTGATCGACACGCACGTCAATCTCTCCAACATCTCGCTGGTCTATGTCGTTCCCGTGCTGATCGCCGCGGCGAGGCATGGGCTCGTTCCCTCGCTCTGGGTCTCCGGCCTTTCGGTGCTGAGCTACAATTTCTTCTTCCTGCCGCCGCTCTATCAATTCACCATTTCAGATCCCGCGAACGTCGTGGCTCTGTTCTTCTTCATGTTCGTGTCCGTTGCCGCCAGTGCGCTGGGCACGCGCTCGCGGGCCCAGGCCGAGGCCGCCAAGCGGGAGGCGCGTACGACGGCGGAGTTGTATGCCTTCAGCCGCAAGATCGCGGGAGTGATCGACCTCGACGATCTGCTTTGGATCGTGGTCACCCATCTTGCACGCCTGCTGAACGCCGAGATCGCCATCCTGATGACCGACAAGAGCCCGCTGGAATTGGGGAAGCTCGTCTTGCGCGCCGCTTTTCCGCCGGGAAGCGAATTCGGCGATGCCGATCTTGCAGCTGCCCGCTGGTCGTGGGAGTCCGAGCGTCCGACGGGCAGGGGGACGGATACCCTGCCGGGCGGGCGATGGCTCTTCGTGCCGATCCGCACCAGTCGATCGGCGATCGGTGTGGTGGGCGTGCTGCCGCTTGGGAAAGCCGCCGAACTCTCCTCCGCCGAGAGACAACTGCTCGAGGCCGTGGGCAACCAGACCGCCGTCGCGATCGAACGCGTGGCGCTCGCGGCGGATATCGACGAGGCGCGCATCGGTGCCGAGCGCGAGCGCCTGCGCTCCGCCATGCTGACGTCGGTCTCCCACGATCTGCGCACGCCGCTGGCCTCGATCATCGGCGCGTTGTCGAGCCTGCGGAGCCACCGCGAGCGCTACGACGACGCCACGCGCGAGGAGTTGCTGGGCACGGCACTGAGCGAGGCGCAGCGACTCGACCGCTTCGTCGGCAACCTGCTCGACATGACGCGGCTCGATGCCGGCGTGATCGTCCCCAAGCGCGAGGCGGTCGAGGTCGGCGATCTCGTGTCCACGACGTTGCGCCGCGCGACGACCGTGCTCCAGGACCGCGTCGTGACGTCGGCGCGTGGAGATCGCGGTCCGCGACGAGGGCGATGGCATCGCGCCCGAAGCGCTTGACCGCCTGTTCGACAAGTTCTATCGCGCCGACGACGGCGACCGTCGCCGGGCGGGGACCGGCCTCGGGCTCGCCATCGCCCGCGGCTTCGTCGAGGTCGAGGGCGGCACCTTGACCGCGCGTAACCGGACGGATCGCAGCGGCGCGGAGTTCATCGTGAGTTATCGAATATGACGGGCGACGCCGCCTCCATCCTGATCGTCGAGGACGAGCCGCCGATCCGCCGGCTGCTGCGCACGACCCTGGTCGCTCACGACTACCGTGTGCACGAGGCGGCGACCGGCGCCGAAGCGCTCTCGGCGCTGCGCCATCATCGGCCCGATCTCGTGCTGCTCGATCTCGGGTTGCCCGATGTCGACGGTCTCGCGCTGATCGGCAGGATCCGCGAGCTGGGGCCGTTCCCGATCGTCGTCCTGTCGAGCCGCGGCGACGAGGGCGCCAAGGTGACGGCTCTCGATACCGGCGCCGACGACTATGTGACCAAGCCGTTCGGCGCCGACGAACTGCTCGCCCGCATCCGCGCGGCGCTCCGCCATCGCCTGCAGCAGCAGGGCGCGGAGCGCGTGTTCACCAGCGACGATCTTTCGGTCGACCTGATGCGGCGGCTGGTGAAGCGTGGGGCCGAGGACGTGAAACTCTCGCCCAAGGAATACGACATCCTCGAGCAACTCGTGATCCATGCCGGCAAGGTGCTGACCCACAAGCACCTGCTGCGCGAAGTCTGGCGCGACGAGTCGGTCGACCCGCAGTATCTGCGCGTCTACGTCCGCCAGCTGCGCCAGAAGATCGAAAGCGATCCGGCCGCACCCCGCCACGTGCTGACCGAGCCGGGAGTGGGCTACCGGCTGGTCTGAAACGCGCAATATTCTTGCGCGGAGGGGGTGGCGGAATCCGGTACAAATCGCGAGAAAATCATATGCCATCGGCATCGGAGGTGTCCCAGAAAGTCGGTGCACACGGCGTCAACTTTTTCGTCGCGTGCAATCGATCGCCCCTTTGCCGGTGCGGCGATGCGCTGGGCCGTCGAGCACGTGCTCGTCGACGCCGTCGACAATCCAGGCGCGGCCGTCAACCGCGACAGGCGGCGCGGACGACACGCGCGCCATCGCGATCGCGCGGTCCACGCCGGAAGAGACGAAGGCTCGCCATCGCGCGGCGACATAGGCGGGCCATGGGATTCGCGCTACGTTCCGTTAAATATCCAGGAGGGAACGATGGCCGAGAGCGAGAACTACAAGAAGGGCACCGAGGTGCGCCGCACGCTGATGGGCGCCGCGCATGCCGACAAGATGAACGCCACGGTCTACGACGACCCGATCATGAAGAAGTTCGGCGATTACGCCCGCGAAGCCGTGTTCGGCATGCTGTGGACGCGGCCCGGCCTCGACATGAAGACCCGGACGCTGATCACCGTCATTTCCGACACCTCCCAGGCGCGCTGGCCCGAGCTCGCGATCCATATCCGCATGGCGCGCAACCAGGGCTGGACTGAGGATGAATTGGCGGAGGCGCTGATGCATCTGTGCGGCTATATCGGTCTGCCGTCGGTGCGCGAGGCACTGCTGGTCGCCAAGGAAGTGTTCCACGAGATGCGAAACGAGAAATAGCATGATGTTGATGACGACGAGCGATCTGCCGCTGAAGCTGATCGCGCGCGGCAAGGTGCGTGATGTCTACGAGGTCGAGGGCGACCGGCTGTTGCTGGTGGCGACGGACCGGGTGAGCGCCTACGACGTGGTGATGGCCGAGCCGATCCCGATGAAGGGCGCGGTACTGACCCAGACCAGCGCCTGGTGGTTCCGCCAGTTGGGCACCGTCGTGCACCATCACATGATCTCGGCCAATGCCGACGAGATCATCGCCGCCGTGCCGGCGCTTGCGCCTCATCGCGAGCAGATCGTCGGACGCGCCATGCTGTGCGTGCGCGGCACGGTGTTCCCGATCGAATGCGTGATCCGCGGCTATCTCTCGGGTTCGGCGTGGCGTGAATATTCGAAGAGCGGGACACTGGCCGGCGAGAAGCTTCCGGCCGGACTGAAGGAGAGCGGCAAGATCGAGACGCCGATCTTCAGCCCCGCCACCAAGGCGGAGAGCGGCCATGACGAGAACATCACCGTCGGCCGCATGCGGGAACTCCTGGGCGCCGACGTCACCGCCGAGCTCGAGCGGCTGACGCGCATCGTCTACACCAGCGGCCGCGACGTGGCGCTGGCCAACGGCATCATCATCGCCGACACCAAGTTCGAGTTCGGCCGCGCCAGGAACGGCGAGATCCTGCTGATCGACGAGGTGATGACGTCCGACAGCTCACGCTTCTGGCCGCTCGACGGCTACGCGCCGGGCAAGCCACAGCCCAGCTTCGACAAGCAGCCGCTGCGCGACTGGCTCGATGTCGAGCGTCATGCCGGACGATGGAACGGCGATGTGCCGCCACCCAAGCTGCCGCCGGAAGTCGTGGACGCCACCAGCAAACGCTACCTCGAGGCCTATCGCCGGCTGACTGGCCTCGACCTCGCCTGACGGCGCTCAGCGCTGCGGCAGGGTGAAGCCGGCATTGCGGAGCTTCCGCTCGAGCGTGGGAATGCCTTGGGCCGTGTTGCCCTTCTGGCATTGGTCGATGGCACCGGCGACCTCGGCATCGGGAACGTCGCGCGGAGAATTTTGGCGGAGATATCGAAGCGCCGTTTCGGACAGCGCCGCGCAGTATGCGGCGTCATCGGCCATCGCCGGAAGCGGTGACAGGACGAGAACCAGGCCGATCAGAGCGCGTTTCATGGACATTTCCCAGGCATGACAATTGCACCGTTGCGAGTGCTACAATTGCCCATAGTGCGGGGAACGAGGGAAGGGACGCCATGAGGATCGTGAGTCACATTTCGCTGATGGCCGTGGCCATCGCGGGTCTATCGGCGTTCGGTGCAGACGCACAGCAGATGAGCGCGACGACGCAGCTGGGCTGGCTGCGCAACGGCGAGTACGCGCCGATCATGATCGCGGAGGCCAAGGGCTTCTTCAAGGCGGAGGGCATCGACCACAAGATCGTCGATGGCGGTCCCGGCAAGAACCCGATTCCCATCGTCGCGGTCGGCCAGGCGCAGTTTGGCCTCGCGACCAACGGCATGTCGATCGTGACCGCGCGGCTGGCCAAGGATCCGGTGGACGTCGTGGCCGTGGGCACGCTCTTCCAGCAGGGGCCGACGGCCTATATCTCGATCGCAGCACCTGGCGCGCCGCCGTCGAAGCCGAAGGACATGGAGGGCAAGACGGTCGGCGTGCAGGCGGGCACGGAATACCTGTTCAATGCCTTCGCCAAGAAGAATGGCGTCGACGCCTCCAAGGTGAAGCTCGTCACCGCGCAGGCGACGGCCGAGCCGCTGATGGTCGGCAAGATGGACTACTTCCTGGCCTGGGTCGTGAACCAGACCTATCAGATCGAGCAGGAAGCCGCGAAGCCCGACGCGCCGCCCACGGTGAAGGGCAAGACGTGGCAGGCGCTGAAGCTCAGCGATCTCGGCATCCCCCTGTACACCGACGTGATCTTCACCTCGGGCGACACGCTCAAGAAGAACCCCGAACTGGTGAAGCACTACCTCGCCGCCGTGCAGAAGGGCATGCAGTACACGATCGACCATCCCGACGAAGCGGTCGAGATCCTCACCAAGTTCCCGGGCCAGACCGAGGACGCGAAGAAGCTCACCTGGCGCTTCAAGATCCAGAACGCGCTCTACCAGAGCGACTATTCGAAGAAGAACGGCCCGCTCACCATGGATCCGGCAGTGTGGACCGCGATGATCGGCTTCCTGAAGGACGGCGACCAGATTCCCAAGAGCATCCCGGCCACCGAAGTGATGACCAACGACTTCTTCGCCAAGAAGTAAGAGGTGGCGGCGCCGGTCTCCATTCGCGGCATCTCGCGGCAGTTCGGCGAGACCTGGGCGCTCCGGCCCACCGACCTGGAGATCGCGGCGGGAGAGTTCGTGGCACTCGTGGGGCCGTCGGGTTGCGGCAAGACGACCTTGCTGCGCCTCGTGGCCGATCTCGTGGCGCCTTCGAGCGGCGAGGTCCGCATCGGTAACGACACAGCGGCCGAAGCGCGGCGCAAGCGGCTGCTGGGCCTCGTGTCGCAGCGGCCGGCGGTGCTGCCCTGGAAGCGCGCCATCGACGACGTGCGCTTCACCCAGAAGATCGCGGGCAAGGTGGGCTTCGATCCCGCCAAGGTGCTGCGCGAGTTCGGGCTCGAAGGCCACGAGGGCAAGCGCGCGCGCCAGCTCTCGGGCGGCATGCTGCAGCGGGTGAACATCGCCTCGGCGATGGCGCACGATCCCGCGGTGCTGCTGATGGACGAGCCTTTCTCCGCGCTCGACGAGATGAAGCGCGAGGAGATCGGCGAATGGTTCGACCGCGAGCTCGCGCTTCGTCCCAAGACCGTGCTGTTCGTCACCCATCACATCGACGAGGCGGTGATGCTGGCCGACCGGCTGCTGGTCTTTTCCGCGTCGCCGGGCGTCGTGGCGGAGATCGTCTCCGTCGACGTGCCGCGGCCGCGCGATCCCTCGTTCCGGCAGGATCCGCGCTTCGTCGCCATCGCCGCGCATGTGCGCCGGCTGCTCATGCATAAAGCCGTAGACGCGGCATGAGCTGGGTGGTGCGTATCCTGACGCCGATCCTGTCGGTGCTGGGCCTGTGGTATCTCGCGATCTTCTTCTCCGGGCTCCCGGCCTTCGTGATCCCGCGCCCCGAGCGCGTGCTCGACGTGCTGTGGGTCGATCACGCCTTCATCCTCGAACATCTCTGGGCGACCCTGCAGGTCGCGGCGATCGGCTTCGTCTGGGCCAATATCGTGGGCATCGGTCTCGCAATCCTGTTCGACTTGCTGCCGTTCACGCGCCACATGCTGCTGCCCGCGGCCATCACCCTGCGTAACGTGCCGTACATCGCCATGATCTCGGTGCTGATGCTGGCCTTCGGCGATTCGATGCTGAGCAAGACCACCATCGTGGCCCTGGCCGGCTTCTTTCCGGTGCTCGTGAACACGATGCAGGGCCTGCGGGCGGCCGACGAAGTCCAGCTCGACCGGATGCGCATCCTGAATGCGAGCTGGTGGCAGACCTTCAGCCAGGTGCGCCTGCCCTATGCCGTCCCCGCGATCATTTCGGCCCAGGAGATCACAGGCTCGGGTTCGATCATCGTCGCCATTGCGGCGGAATGGATGATTTCGTCGACCGGTTTGGGCTACGTCATCAATAATGCAATGCAGAACTACCGGGGCGACCGGGTCTATGCCGTGGCGCTGCTCGCGACAGGCCTGTCCTTTTTGATATATACCTTTGTCCATTGGCTCGGCGGCCGGCTCGACTGGCGCACGGGCGATCCCAGACGCTAACGGAGGCACTCATGGCTGCAGGTCTTTCCGCCCAGGCGCAAGCAATGCCGGCCAGCATTCCCGTGATCGATATCGGCGCGCTCTATGGCAGCGACGAGGCCGCGAAGAAGGCTGTTGCCGCGAAGATCGGCGCCGCCTGCAACGACATCGGCTTCTTCTATGCCGTGGGCCACAACGTCACCGTCGAGACGATCGACACGGCCGTGGCCCAGGCCGACAAGTTCTTCCATCTGCCCGAGGCCGAACGGCTCAAGATCAAGGCCGACACCAACAACCGCGGCTATCGCGACGTGTGGGACACCGTGCATCGCAATGGCAAGCGCAACGCGCGCGACAGCTTCGACCTCGGCTTCCCGGTCACTGCGGACGATCCCGAAGTGAAGGCAGGCACGCCGCTCTACGCCGAGAACAAGTGGCCGCAGGGCATGCCCGGCTTCCGGGAGGCGATCGAGGGCTACTACAACGAGACCTTCAAGCTCGGCATGAAGATCCTCGAAGGCTTCGCGCTCCATCTCGACAAGCCGGTCGATTTCTTCACCCGCCACTTCACCAAGCCGGTCGCCGACATGGTGATCAATCACTATCTCGGCGCGCAGGGCCTGCACATCTCCGACCAGGCCTCGGGCCCGCACACCGACCACGGCATCGTCACCATCCTGTGGCAGGACAGCCTGGGCGGCCTCGAGGTCATGGGCAAGGACGGCAACTGGATCTCCGCGACGCCGCTGCGTGGCAGCTTCATCATCAACATCGGCGAGCTGATGAAGCGCTGGACCAACGGCCGCTTCAAGGCGACCGTGCATCGCGTCGTGCACCTGCAGGACAAGTCGCGCTACTCGATGCCGCTATTCTGCAATCCCAATTTCCGCACCATGGTCGATCCACGCGATCTCGGCGTCTCCGATGCCGAGGCGCAGTATCCGCCGGTGATGTCGGGCGACTTCCTGCTGTCGCGCTTCAAGGCGACCCGCACCTCGCACGGCGCCGATCTGAAGAAAATCACGACCGGCGAAGTGATCGAGCAGGCGGCGGAGTAGGCCTGGACCGCTTCTAGTTGCCGAGCGGTGTCAGGAAGGGATGAACCGGCGCGTTCAGCCAGACGCGCTTGGCGTTCAGGCCCTGGCATCTGGTGTGCCACGTCTCGCGCTTCCATTCGACCTGTGCGCCGGCCTTGGGCCGCGGGATCACGTATAGCGCCTGCTCGCGCCTGCCGTTCCTCACGGGACACGCAACCCAGGCCGCGAGACTCATGCGCAGGTCGTTCATCCGGAATTCGAGCGTGTTGTCGTTGACGAAGGCGGGGGGCATCCAGCCCTTCTTCTCGAGCTTGGCGATGTTGAGCAGCAGGGCCACGCGGAAGTCGAGCCTCGCATAGGCCGCGTCGCCCTCGATGCTGTGGCGGTCGGCCTCGGAGAGGAA
>CAIMEE010000411.1 GCA_903839865.1 Enhydrobacter aerosaccus
ATGGGTCCGCCCATGTTGCCGACACCGATGTATCCTACCTTCATGATTCCCTCCCTCGCGAGACCGTTGCGCGGACTATACGCGAGATCGGCGCCGGCGTGAGCGATCCCGGCGATCTGAACCGCGCCCGGGCGCTCCGCCGGATCAAAATCTACGCCACGGTTCTGCTGGTCGGCACGGCGGCGCTCTTCGTCGTCGCCCGGCACTATGAATCCGGCCATTGGGCCTGGGGCTATGTCGCGGCTTTCGCCTCGGCGGCGACGGTCGGCGGCTTGGCCGACTGGTACGCGGTCGTGGCGCTGTTCCGCCGGCCGCTCGGTCTGCCGATCCCACATACCGCGATTATTCCGCGCAACCACATGCGTATCGCCGACAATCTCGGCGCCTTCATCGAGACCAACTTCCTCGCGCCCGATGCTGTCGAAAAGAAGTTGGGAGAGGTCGATTTTGCCGCCCAGATTGCCGATTGGCTCGGCAATGCCGAACGCAGCGCCGCGCTGGCGGGCTTTACGACCCGGCTCCTGCCGCAGATGCTGACGGCGATCGATCAATCGGGCCTGCGCGGCTTCCTTGGTGGCCGTGTGCGCGCGGAGCTGGAGCGAATCGAGCTGGCGCCGCTGGCGGGCAACCTGCTGTCTACGCTGATGGAGACAGGCCGGCATCAGCGGCTGTTGAACGAGCTGATGGGCGCTCTCGACAGGATGCTCTCCAGCGAGGAGACACTGAAAGTCTTCCGGGAGAAGATTCGCGCGGAATTGCCCGCGGTGTTCAACCTCTATCGCGCCGACGCCTATCTCCTGCGCAAGATCGTGGCTTCGACGTCGTCGTTCATTGAGGAGGCGCGAAAGGACCCGCAGCATCCGCTGCGGCAGGAGTTCGACGGCTTTGTCGCAGGCTTCGTGGACCGTCTGCGCACCTCGAAGGACTTCGCTCGGCGGGCGGAGAAGCTCAAGCGCGACCTGCTGGACCGTCCCGAAGTGGCGCGGCTGTCGGAGGGGGCATGGGATAGCATCCGGTCGTTCATCGAGAGCGATGCGAAAAGCGGGGAGTCGCAAATCCGTCGCCAACTTGAAACCATTCTTGTCGATATGGGACGGCAACTTGGCGGCGACAGCGCGATCCGGCTGGAGGTCAACCGCGGCTTGGTGCGGCTTCTATCGGACTTCGTACAGAGCCAGAAGAGCGGTGTGGGGCGCTTCATCGCCGATCAGGTAAAGGGCTGGGACATCGACGTGCTGATCGGCCGGATCGAGCTCACGGTCGGCCGCGACCTGCAATACATTCGGTTCAACGGTGCCATGATAGGCGGCTTTGCCGGTTTGGCCTTGCACGCCATCGATCAGGGGTTGAAGCTCGGCTTCTAGTTCACAGAGGAGGTTGCGATGTCCGACCCGACCAAGACCTTTACCGACATGTTCAAGTCGCTCGGTGAGCAGCTGAAAGTGCCGTCGTTCGACATGAACAAGATCATGGAGCAGCAGCAGAAGAACATCGATGCGATGACCCGCTCCTGGCAGGCCATCGGCGCCGGCGCGCAGGAAGTGGCTAAGAAGCAGCGCGAAATCTTCGATGCCGCCGTCAAGGACATCACCGAGCTGGCCAAGGAGTACCAGCCCGGGGGCGCGCCGCACGAGGCCGTGGCCAAGCACGCCGATTTCGCCAAGAAGGCGATGGAGGCCGCGATCGCCAATACCCGCGACATCGCCGAGCTCACCAAGAAGTCGGCGGGCGAAGCGCTCTCGATCGTGCACGACCGGATGAAGGAATCCTTCGACGAGATCCGCGCGAGCGTGGAGAAGAAGTAGCGCGTCTATGGATCGTTTCTGGCTGAAGAACTATCCGGCTGGCGTGCCGGCGGACATCGATCCGTTGCTCTATCCAAGTGTCGTGGCGCTGATCGAGGAGAGCTTCGCCAAGTATCGCGATGCCAAGGCCTATGTCTGCATGGACAAGGCCCTGAGCTTCGGGGAGATCGACGAGCTGTCGCGGGCGCTGGCGGCATGGCTGCAGGGGAGGGGCCTGAAGCGCGGCGCGCGCGTGGCGATCATGATGCCGAACGTGCTGCAGTATCCCGTCGCGGTGGCAGCCGTGCTGCGCGCAGGATTCATCGCCGTCAATTTCAACCCGCTCTACACCGCGCGCGAACTCGATCATCAGCTCAAGGATTCCGGCGCCGAGGCTGCGATCGTTCTCGAGAACTTTGCCGCCACGCTCGAGCAGGCGATGCCGGGCTCGGCGGTCAGACACGTGATCGTGGCCGCCATGGGCGACCTGCTGGGATTCCCCAAGGGGCCGATCGTGAACTTCGTCGTGCGCACGATGCGCAAGCTGGTGAAGCCCTTTGCGCTGGCGGGACACGCGAAGTTCAACGACGTGATCGCCCAGGGCCGGACCATGACGCTCGACCGGCCGAACCTCGGTCCCGACGATGTCGCGGTGCTGCAATACACTGGCGGCACGACCGGCGTCGCCAAGGGCGCCACCCTGCTGCATCGCACGCTGGTGGCCAATCTGCTGGCGTCCGAAGCCTGGATGCAGCCCGGCCTCAAGCGAAAGAAGATCGATGGGCAGGTCACCATCGTCTGCGCGCTGCCGCTCTACCACGTGTTCGCGTTCGTGACCTGCGGGCTGCTCGGCATGCGTACCGGCGCGCTCAATATCCTGATCCCCGATCCGCGCGACATGAAGGGCACGATCAGGACGCTCGCCAAATTTCGAATCAACATCTTTCCGGGCGTGAACACTCTGTTCAACGGGCTGGTGCATCAACCCGCCTTCGCCAAGCTCGACTTCTCCGGCCTCGCCATCACCAACGGCGGCGGCATGGCGGTGCAGGAGGCCGTGGCGAAGAACTGGCTCGCCGTCACCGGATGCCCGATCGTGGAAGGTTACGGCCTCAGCGAAACCTCGGCCGGCGTCACCTGCAATCCGACCGACTCATTGACCTATACAGGTACGATCGGGCTCCCCCTGCCCAACGTCGAGATCCGCATCCTCGATGACGACGGCAAGGATGTGCCGCTCGGCCAGCCGGGCGAAATAGCGATCAAGGGCCCGCAAGTGATGCAGGGCTACTGGCAGCGGCCCGAGGAGACGGCGCACGTCATGACGTCTGATGGCTTCTTCAAGTCAGGCGATATCGGCGTGATGGACGAGGGCGGCTACGTGAAGATCGTCGATCGGAAGAAGGACATGATCGTCGTCTCGGGCTTCAAGGTGTTCCCCAACGAGATCGAGGCCGTGGTCGCGGGCTTCCCGGGCGTCCTCGAATGCGCCGCGGTGGGCGTCCCCGACGCGCGGTCGGGCGAGGTGGTCATGCTGTTCGTGGTGAAGAAGGATGCGTCGCTCACCAAGGAAGCGCTCGAGGCGTTCTGCGCCAGGGAGTTCACCGGCTACAAGCGGCCGAAGTACATCGAGTTCCGGACGGTCCTTCCCAAGACCAACGTGGGCAAGATCCTGCGCCGCGAACTGCGGGACGAGGTGACGAAGAAAGCGGCGTGATTCACGGCCCTGGTGCGCAACCGTGGCGTCTCCTCCGCGTTTGCCGATGAGGCGAATTCCAAGGGAGAGCACGATGAACGCGACCAAACTGCTGTGCACCATGGCGATCGGTCTGTCCGCCGCCGCCTGCAATACCTATTCGACCACGACCCAGGCGATCGCCCCTCCCGGGCCGGTCGTCCTGACCAGTTCGGAGCAGGCCTGCCTCGACTATGGCTTTGCCCCGGCGACCGTCGGCTACGACCGCTGCGTCACCCGTGAACATGAGGCCCGCCTGCGCGGCCGCGTGGTCGCTTCGTACAGTGAAGGCCAGCTCGCTGAAGACGCCCGCTCGGCCTGCTATTCCTATGGCCTCGAGCCCGCCACGCCGCGGTATGACCGTTGCGTGAGCCGCGAACTCGACGCCCGCCGCTATCGCGAGGGCGTGGCATACAACAGCCCGGCGCCGGGATATACGACGGTCACCACCTATTCGACGCAGAACGTCGGTCCTGCTCCCTACTACGCGGAGCCGGTCCGGAATACGCCGCCTGCCGGCGTTCAGGCCTTTAAGGACGAGTACGGTTTCCGCTATGATGGCCAAGGTAACCGGCTTGATCGAAACGGGAACATCATCAACCCGCAGTCGACGCAGCCCTAGGGGGATTGATGGCGGCACCGCGTTCGTTGGCCTGTGTTCTTGTCGGTTTGGCGATCACGGGATGCGCAGATGCCCTGCCGAAGCCTGAATATACCTATGTAAAGCAACCCGCCCCGATCCGCGTGCTGGCCGACGGCACGCGGGTGGACAACCGCGGCTATTATCTCGACGAGCATGGGTATCGCCTCGATCGCAACGGCAACCTTCTGGGCGAAGTAAACTACGACTCCAAGGTCAGCACCACCGTGCCGTCCAATGCCGTGGCCGGCTACTTCATCAGCAGCACTGGTACAGTCGCGGCCGGCGCGGTTGCGGAACCGAACGCCGGGAGTTCGAGGCCGGTCAGCGCTTCGACGTCGAATGTGCCGCGCGGGCGCGGCGAGGTCCTTTCGCCGACCGCGCCGCCATCCCCGGCCCCGGCGACGACCACGCCGATACCGCTGGCGCCGCCCGCACCCAGATAAGCCGCTCTACTCGACCTTCACGCCGGCGGCCTTGATGACCGGCGCCCATTTGGCGATCTCGTCGGTGATGAACTTCGCCGTCACGTCGGGCGTGGTGTTGGCGATCGGCGGCGCGCCAAGGTCGTTCAGATATTTCACCATGTCGGCGTCGGCCATCATCTTGCGCGACGCCTGGTCGAGCGCGTCGACGATATTCTTCGGCATGTTCGCCGGACCGAGGATCAGGTTGAACGTATAGGCCTCGTAGCCCTTCACGCCGGCCTCTATCATGGTCGGGATCTCCGGCGCGATCGGTGAGCGGGCGTTGTAGGCGACTGCCAGGATGCGGATCTTTCCGGCGCGATGCAGCGGCAGCATGGTGGCGAAGGTGTCGAACATCCACGCGATCTGGCCCGACATCATGTCGTTGAGGGCGGGTGCCGATCCCTTGTAGGGGATGTGCTCGACGTCCATGCCGCCGACCTCGCGTTTGAAGTACTCGCCGCTCAGATGGAAGATGCCGCCCGTGCCGGAGGAGCCGTAGGAATATTTGCCCGGGTTCTTCTTCATGAGATCGACCAGACCCACCACGGTGTCCGGCATGTCCGTGCGGACCGCCAGCACCGCCGGATTGACGCAGATCGAGGAGATCGGCGTGAAATCCTTCACGGCATCATAGAGCGGCTTCACGTAGGCGGTCGGGTTGATCGCATGCGTCGAAGATGTGGCGAACAGCAGCGTGTAGCCGTCGGGCTTGGCGTTCTTTACCTCGACCGAGCCGATCGACCCGGCGGCTCCCGCCTTGTTGTCGATCACCCAGGTCTGGCCCATCAGTCCCTGCATCCGCTCGCCGACCTTGCGGCCAATGATGTCGGTCGGGCCGGCTGGCGCGAACGGGATTACGAGACGGATCGGCCGCTCAGGATATTTCGCCTGCGCGCGGACGATGGACGGGGCCGCGACGATGGCAAGCCCGGTGGACAGAAAATGACGACGCTTCATACGCAACAACTCCATACCAAGTTGCTGCACAATATCTGAAGGCCGCTGCGCCCGATAATGCGCCGTGGTCGCAGCCTATTCGATCTTCACTCCGGCCGACCGTATCACCGGTGCCCATTTGGCGATCTCGTCGGTGATGAATTTCGCCGTGACCTCCGGCGAAGTGTTCGTCGTTGGCACGGCGGCGATGTCGTTCAGGAACTTCACCATGTCGGCGTCGGCCATCATCTTGCGCGCCGCCTGGTCGATCGTGTCGACGACAGGCTTCGGCATGCCGGCCGGTCCCAGGATCAGGTTGAACGTATAGGCCTCGTAGCCCTTCACGCCCGCCTCGATCATGGTCGGGACATCGGGCGCGATGTCGGCACGCTTGGAATAGGCGTAGGCCAGGATGCGCGCCTTGCCCGCCTTGTGAAGCTGCAGGGTGGTGCTGAAGGTTTCGAACATCCAGGCGATCTGACCTGACATCATGTCGTTCAGCGCCGGCATCGAGCCCTTGTAGGGCACGTGCTCGACATCCATGCCACCGACCTCGCGCTTGAAATATTCGGCCGCGAGATGAAGGATCGAGCCGGCTCCGGACGACCCGTACGAATACTTGCCCGGATTCTTCTTCATCAGCTCGACCAGGCCCTTGACCGTGTCGGGCATGTCGGGCCGCACGACCAGCACCAGCGGATTGACGCAGATCGAGGCAATCGGCGTGAAGTCCTTCACGGCGTCATAGGCCGGCTTCACGAAGGCCGTCGGATTGATGGCGTGCGTCGAGGAGGGCGCACAGAGCAGCGTGTATCCGTCCGGCTTGGCGTTCTTCACGTCGACGGCGCCAATCGATCCCGCGGCGCCGGCCTTGTTGTCGACGATCCAGGTCTGGCCCATGAGCGCCGTCATCTTTTCGGCAGCCTTGCGGCCAATAATGTCGGTCGGACCGGCCGGCGCGAAGGGGATCACGAAGCGGACCGGATGGTCGGGATACTTGGCCTGCGCGCGGACGAGAGAGGGCGTAGCGATGGCGCCCAGGCTGGCGACGAGAAGATGACGACGCTTCATTGTTTCCACTCCCACTTTTTCTCTGATTGCACACTAGCTGAGAGAGCTTGACCCGCCAATGCGGCAAAGCCACAAGTCGCCGATCATGGCCGCCGCTCCCGCCACTACGCCCATCTTGCGCTTTGCGCCCAGCCCGACCGGGCTCCTGCATGTCGGCAACATCCGTGCGGCTCTGTTCAATTGGCTGTTTGCACGCCGTCATGGTGGAAAATTCGTGCTGCGGCTGGACGATACAGACCGGCAGCGCAGCAAACCCGAGTACGAGACCGCGATCGAGCGGGACCTGACCTGGCTCGGCCTCGGCTGGGACCTCAAGGAGCGTCAGTCCGATCGGCTGTCCCACTACGATGCAGCGCGCGATAAGTTGATCGCGTCGGGCCGGCTCTATCCCTGCTACGAGACGCCGGAGGAGCTCGACTTCAAGCGCAAGCGCCTGCAGGCGCAAGGGCGGCCGCCAGTCTACGACCGGGCCGCGCTGAAACTCGACGCCGCCGCGCGCGCCCTACTGGAAGCCGAGGGCCGGAAGCCGCACTGGCGTTTCAAGCTGGAGACTGAGGAAGTGCGCTGGGACGACCTGGTGCGCGGCGCCCAGCATGTCGACGAGGCGAGTCAGAGCGATCCGGTCTTGGTCCGCGCCGATGGCACCTACCTCTACAGTTTCACCTCGGTGGTCGACGACATCGACATGGCGATCACGCATGTGATCCGCGGCGAGGACCATGTCACCAACACCGGCGCGCAGATCCAGATGTTCCGGGCACTGGACGGCGCCGTGCCGGTCTTCGGGCATCTGCCGTTGCTGGTTGACGCAAAGGGCGCCGGCCTCAGCAAACGCACCGGGTCACTGTCGATCGGTGATCTGCGCGCGAGCGGCATCGAGGCGCTCGCGATCGACGCTCTGCTGGCCCGCATCGGCACGGCCGATGCGGTCGAGCCCGTGACGTCGCTCGATGCGTTGGTCGCGACCGTCGACTTCGCACGCGTGGGCCGCGCCGCTGCGCGCTTCTCCGAGGAGGAGCTCGCGCATTTGAGCGCGCGGACCCTGCACGCGATGCCCTACGCCGATGCGCGCGAGCGCCTCGGCGCCGAGGTCGACGAGACACTGTGGCTCGCGGTTCGCGGCAACCTCACGAAGCTCGACGATGCGAAAGCGTGGGGGACGATCGTGCGTGGCTCGATCGCGCCCGTGATCGAGGACGCGGCGTTCCTCACCGAGGCTGCGGCCAAGCTGCCGTCCGAGCCGTGGGACGAGACGACCTGGAAAAACTGGACGTCGGGTCTCGGTCGCAAGGGCAAGGCGCTGTTCCACCCGCTGCGGCTGGCACTCACCGCGCAGGAGAAGGGGCCGGAGATGGCCAAGCTCCTGCCGCTGATCGGCCGCGCGAAAGCCGAGGCGCGGTTGCGGGGCGAAGCGGCCTAGGTTATGGAAACCGCCATGTCGTCCTTCCGGCTCCCCGGTGCGCTCGGCGCGCGATGTATCGAGGTCTGAAGCCCCTGCGGGCTGCGGTCGACCTTCGTTTGCATCTAGATCGGGAGTAGGGCGATGTCCCTCATTGTCTACAACACGCTGTCGCGCGAAAAAGAGCCGTTCGTGCCGCTCGATCCGGGCCACATCCGTCTCTACGTCTGCGGCCCGACGGTCTACGACTATGTCCATATCGGCAACGCGCGCCCGGTCGTGGCGTTCGACGTGCTCTATCGCCTGCTGAAGCGGCGCTATCCGCGCGTCACGTACGTGCGCAACATCACCGACATCGACGATCGCATCATCTCGCGCGCCGCCGACAACAAGGAGAGCATCGCGGCGCTGACCGGCCGCACCGGCGGGGCCTACCAGAGCGACATGAAGCGGCTGGGGGCACTGTCGCCCGACGCCGAACCGCGCGCGACCGAGTACGTGTCGCAGATGATCGCCATGATCGAGCGGCTGATCGCCAACGGTCATGCCTACGCGGCCGAAGGCCATGCCCTGTTCAGCGTGCCGAGCATGGCCGATTACGGGCGACTCTCGCGCAAGCCGCGCGATGAGTTGATCGCCGGCGCGCGCGTCGAGGTGGCGCCCTACAAGAAGGATCCGGCCGACTTCGTTCTCTGGAAGCCTTCGACCGATGCCCAGCCGGGGTGGGACAGTCCGTGGGGTCGCGGACGGCCGGGCTGGCACATCGAGTGCTCGGCGATGAGCGGTGCGCTGCTCGGCGAGACGTTCGACATCCATGCCGGCGGACTCGATCTCATCTTCCCGCATCACGAGAACGAGATCGCGCAGAGCCGCTCGGCCTTCGGTCATGCGATGATGGCGAAGTACTGGATGCACAACGGCTTCCTCAACATCTCCGGCGAGAAGATGAGCAAGTCTCTGGGCAATTTCTTCACTGTGCACGAGCTGCTCGACCAGTTCCCCGGCGAGGCTATCCGCCTGCTGCTGCTGTCGGCGCACTATCGCCAGCCGCTCGACTTCACGCACGACGGCCTGCAGTCGGCCAAGGCTACCCTCGACCGCTGGTACGGTGCGTTGCGCGGCAAGACGTTGAGCGACGCGCCCGTGCCGGACACTGTCGAAGACGCATTGTCGGACGACATCAACACGCCGCTCGCCATCAGCGCGCTGCATCAATTGACCGATCCGTCGCAGTTGTGTGCCGGCGCCAACGCGCTGGGCTTCCTGCAGGAAGATCCGGAAGCCTGGTTCCGCTGGACGCCGGCCGGCACCTCCGGTCCGACCGAGGCCGAGATCGAGGCCGCGATCGCCGCCCGTCAGGCCGCGCGCAAGGCCAAGGACTTCAAGGAGTCCGACCGCATCCGCGACGATCTCAAGGCCAAGGGCGTCATCCTCGAGGATGGCCCCAAGGGAACGAGCTGGAAGAGGGGCTAGCGTTTTCCGGCTGGAACGAAATCACCTCACCCTGAGGAGCGGTCCGGAGGACCGCGTCTCGAAGGGTGGGTTCAGGCACATCGTTTGTCGCCCATGCTTCGAGACAGCCACTTCCGCGCATGTGAATGCGCTCGCGCGGCTTCCTCAGCATGAGGTTTCCTGTGAACCTGACGACGTGTTTGTGAGAAAGATTCTCGTGTCCTGAAGACCGCGACCGTTTTCACCGTTTTAAACGTTTCGCGCGCGAGCGGGCCGGTTTCGCGCGAAATCAAGGGCCTAGCGCGGCGTCAAAACGGTTCGAAACGGCGGAAACGGCGGCAAAACGGTTGTCCTCCCGCCATGCTCGATCCGGCCCATCGTCCGGCGTCTCCCATGGCCCCCGCGCTTGTACCAAGGGTCCGGGTCCCCTCGAGGACGAAGATTGCGTATTACGCTTGTACTGTCAAGAAAAGAGTGCGTAAAAGGCAATAGCGCTTCACGCGCGCTTCTCGAACAGGATGCTCTGCACGGCGCGGCCGAAGTAGCCCTGGCGATCGGCCAGCCGTGCGGCCGCGATGCCGATCAGGTCGGGACCGGCCCAGGTCTCTGCATCGAGCAGGATCCACTCGCCCACCGGCTCGCGCGCCAGGCTGATCGTGAGGTCGGCGTTGATGAAGGTCCAGTGCTTGAAGGACAGGAAGGCCGAAGTGCCGTTGCAGAAGTCGGCGGTGATCGCCGCGCGCATCAGCGGCGAGATCGGCGCACCCTCGACGATCGGGCGTGAGGCGCGATACCAGATCGAGGCGGGGCCCGGCGTGTTGAACGCTCCCTTCACGTTCCTCATCTCGAGTCCGGAGAGGAACGGCGTTTGCGACATCGCGCCGCCCATGGCGTCGCCGCCCTGCTCGGGCAGCGGCAGGTCGAGCGGCGGGAAGGGGTGCTCGACGGGAAGTGCCGTCTCCTGCTTGCGGATGCGCAGCGCCGTTGCGCGCACGACTTCCTTGCCGTCGGCGAGCAGGCGGATGGCTGCGAGCTGGATCTTCTTTCCCTCGCGCAGGATTTCGGTCTCGATGGTGAGCGGGGCCACCGGCACCGGACGCATCAGGTCGACGGTGAGGCGCGCCACGCGCATCGGCACCGGCGCGGGCAATTGCTCGACAGCCCAGCAGATCAGCGACGATGGCGCCGCGCCGTGCTGCAGCCTGGGATCCCACGGGCCGCCGGCGAAGGCACTGGTCTCTATCGTAGTGCCTTCGACTTTGTAGATCGCTTCCATCTCGTCTCTCAGCCCATGAACTAACTTTGCGCAAACTCCAGGAGCTCGTTGTTGAAGCGGTCCCGGTCCGTCACGAACAGCGCGTGCGGCGCGCCTTCATAGGTTTCGAGGCGGCTGCCGGCAATCCCCTCGTGCGTGCGTCGCGCATGCACGGGGATGATCGGTGCGTCGGCGGTGCCGTAGACGATGCGCGTGGGCACGGTCACGGCCGTGAGGTCGGGGCGGAAGTCGGTCTCGGTGAAGGCGCGCAGGCATTGTACCTGGGCATCGAGCGTGGCTTGCGTGGCGATCGCCAGCGCCCAGACAGCCGTCGCCGGGTCGGGATGGGCGCCGAGGAACGCGGGCATCCCCGCCTGGAGATAGGCCGGCCGGTTGGTCTCGAGCGCGGCCACGAGCTTGTCGTAGATCGCCTTGTCCAACCCCTCGGGATTGTCGGCGGTCTTCAGCGCATAGGGCGTGGTCGGCGCCACCAGCAGGACGCGCACGACGCGCCGGCTGCCGTGACGCGCGAGGTAGCGCACGACTTCGCCGCCGCCCATCGAGTGGCCGACGAGGGTCACGTCGCGGAGGCCGAGTCGGTCGAGTACCGATGCAAGATCGTCCGCCAGAGTGTCGTAACCATATCCGCTTGCGGGCTTCGTCGACTGGCCATGGCCGCGCCGGTCGTAGGCCACGGCGCGCAGGCCCTGGCCCGCGAGCCAGTCGAGCTGGCCGCGCCAGATCGCCGAGCTCAGCGTCCAGCCGTGTACGAACACCACCGGCTTGTCGGCGCCGATGTCGCGGCAGAAGAGCTGCTGGCCGTCGCGGGTCTCCACGAAGCTGCCAGCGGCGCGGGCATGGCCCGCGATCAGCGGCGCGGCGGCAATCGAAGCGAGAAGAGAACGTCTGTTCATCGGGACCTCCATCGGTTGGCCCCTCTCAATAAGGGCAGGCCGCGGCGGCGGTCGATAATCCTGCAGGTAATGAGTTGACAGGTGCGCCATGTGTATTTAACAAGTTAGTTAAATATGGATAGGCTCTCTCAAACCTTCTCGGCTCTTGCCGACCCGACCCGCCGCGCGATCCTGGCGAAGCTCGCCACCGGTGCGGCCACGGTGGGCGAGATCGCCGAGCCGTTCGACATGTCGCTGCCCGCGGTCTCGCGCCACCTCAAGGTCCTGACCGATGCCGGGCTGATCGAGCGCTCGACCGAGGCGCAGTGGCGGCGCTGCACCCTCCGCGGCGAGGGGCTGCGCGCTGCCTCGGACTGGATCGAATTCTATCGCCGCTTCTGGGAGCAACAATTCGACCGGCTGGATGCGTTTCTCAAGCGTACCGAACCCGAACCCAAAATCTCGACCAGGACCCCGAAAGGAAAACGCCGTGCCCGACGCAACGCTTGATACCAACATGCTGCGGATCTCGCGCATTTTCGACGCCTCTCCCGAGCGCGTGTTCGACGCCTGGGTGCGGCAGGACCATTTCGTGCAATGGATGTGTCCGCCTGGCGTCGAGATCACGCTCTGCGAGATCGACGTGCGGCCGGGCGGCGCCTGGCGCATCGCGGGCCGCCATTCGGGCGACAAGGTCTTCGCCTCGTCGGGCAAGTACCTCGAGGTGAAGCGGCCGGAGCGGCTGGTCTTCACCTGGGCGCACTACGCGGATGGCGATTACGCCAGGCCGCGCGGGCACGAAACGACAGTGCGCATCGAACTGCGCGCCGTCATGGGAGACAAGGGCGGCACAAAGACCGAGCTCACGTTGCTGCACGGACCGTTCCTCGACACGCCGAGCTTCGAGAATCATCGGCAAGGCTGGGAAGGCTCGTTCGACAAACTCGTTTCTCTTCTCGGGAGGACCGCATGACCGCGCATCAGATCGTTTCCCAGGACGAATGGACCAGGGCGAGTCAGGCGCTGCTCAAGAAGGAAAAGGAGTTCACCAGGCTCCGCGAGCAGATGGCCGAGGAGCGCCGCAAGCTGCCGTGGACCAAGGTTGCGAAGGACTATGTCTTCGATGCACCGGAAGGGAAGGTGACCCTCGCCGATCTCTTCGCCGGCCGCGGCCAGCTGATCGTGCAGCACCTGATGTTCGGGCCCGACTGGAACGAAGCCTGCCCGGCCTGCTCCTTCTGGGCGGACAATTTCAACGGCATCGACATGCATCTCGCCGCGCGCGACACCTCGTTCGTCGCCGTCTCGCGCGGCCCGCTCGACAAGATGATGGCCTACAAGAAGCGCATGGGCTGGAGCTTCCGCTGGGTGTCCTCGCTCGGCAGCGACTTCAATTTCGACTATGGCGTCTCGCTGAACCCGGGCGACAAGTACAATTACGGTACAATGGACGCCAAGGGCGAGATGCCGGGCATCACCGCCTTCCGGCGCGAGGACGGTGCGGTCTACCGGACCTATTCGGCCTACGCCCGCGGGGTTGATCTCTTGAACGGCACCTACCATCTGCTCGATATTACGTCGAAGGGCCGCGACGAGGCCGGGCTGCCGTTCACCATGGCCTGGCTCAAGCGGCACGACCGATACTGACCAGGAGAACCGTCCGATGACCCATACGGCGACATGGCACGGCAAGGTGATCGCTCGCAGCGACGACACGCTCGAAGTCGGCGGCTACGTCTATTTTCCGCGCGACTCGGTGAAGATGGACCTGCTCAGGACCGCGCCCAAGACGCCGAGCGATCTCGAATGTCCGCACGGCGTGCAGTTCTATGATGTGGTCGAGAACGGCAAGACCAGCCCGCGTGCGGCCTGGTCCTATCTATCGCCGCAACCCAAGATGAAGCCGGTCGATCACTGGATCGGCTTCTGGGAAGACGTCGAGATCAAGTAGCCCTTACGGGCCGTTCTACTTGGCGGGCGCGACCGCCGTCACGAGCAGCGGCGTCGTGAGGCCGATCACCACGTCGCCGACCTTGATCTTCTTCAGCATGTCCTGCTTGGCGATCGAGGTCGCGGCGTAGGTCTTCACCTCGCCGCCACGGCCGTCGATGAGCGACACCTTGTTGGCCGTGAGGTCGACGGCGACCACGGTGAGGGTGAGGCGTCCGATCTCGACATCGACTTCGTCGGGGCTCGCGCCTTCCTTGCGCGCCTCCTTCGAGCCCAGGCCCTTCTGGCGCAGGTTCAGCAAGGTCACGACTTCGTTGTAGGTGATATCGACGGCCGCGCCGTCCTGGATGCCTGCGAGGTTCACGCCATCGGTGGTCGCCATGCTGAGCAGGCGGCCGTTGGCCGTGGTGAAGGCGATCGTATGGGTCTCGGCGTCGACCGACTCGACCGTCGCGCGCACGGTGGCGGTGTTGTTGAACGAGACGCCGGAGCGCGGCACCACCTGGAGGGCGCTCTGGGCGGAGGCGGGGCCCGCGGCGAGCACGACGGCAACGGCTGCCAGCTTGAGCGAACGGATGATCATCGGAGGAATTCCCTAAAAACCAATAACGCGCCGGACAATAGCGATTGCGGATGGACGCGCAACAGCCAACCGCGCCTAGCCGAGGTGCGCCAGGATCGCGCTGGCCACCGCTTCGGGGCAATCGAGGTAGGCGAGGTGGCCGGCTTCCGGAACGGTCTCGATCCGCAGGCTTCCGCCCGTCATGCCGGCGGCGAATTTATGCGCATAGCTCGGAGGGATCACCGCGTCTTTTTCACCCCAGAGTAACAAAGTGGGCGCCGCGATCAGGCCGAGCCGCTTTTCGAGCTTGGTGGCGCCCAGCGGCCAGAAGGCGCGGGCGGCCGCTTCCGAGGCGCGCACCATCTCGATCGGCCATTCGACCGAGTTGGCGCCCTCGGGCGGCGACACCATCGCCGACCACTTCCCGGCGTCGGCGCACATCAGGCCTGCCACGGCGTCGCGCCGCTGCGCCCAGGGATCGGTCGCGGGATCCTTCTCGTCGAACAGGCCGAACGGTGCCAGCAGGGCGAGCTTCTTCACATGGCCGGGAAAGATCGCGGCGATCTCCGCGGCAAAGGCGCCGCCAACCGAGGCGCCGACCAGGTCGCAGCCGGCAAGGCCCGCCTTGTCGAGCAGCTGGCGCACCGCCAGCACCCAGTCGAGATGGGTGTCGAGCACGCTGTGCCCCGTGCCGCCGCCCGGATAGCCCGGCAGCGACGGCACGACGACCGTGCGCGTCTTCGCCAGCTCGTCGAGGAACGGGAGCCAGCGCGGCAGGCCGCCCAGTCCGGCCAGGAAGCCGACCTTGGGGCCGCTGCCTTTCGTCCAGACGCGACACGGAAACCCGTTCACCTCGACGGTGGTCGTCTTCAGTTCGGACACCGGTTACTCCGCGGCGACTTGTGCGCGATACGACGGCACGGCGGCGCGCTGGTTCTTCGCCATGGGCTTGGGCCACCATTTGTCTTCCCAGTCGCCGAACAGGTCCTTCACCCTGGGCATGACCTTCTCGGCGAACAGGCGCGTGTTGTACTTGGTCGTGTCCTTGCTCATGTTGCCGTACTGCAAGAGCAGCATGAGATGGCCGACGTTGAGGCTGGTGGCCACGTGGCGGATCTGTTCCACCACTTCGTCGGGCGAGCCCACGATCACGTACCCGCCGTCGACGATGTCCTTCATGTTCGTGGCCTTGAGCGCGGCCTTGGTCGCCGGGTTGGCGAGGTTGGCCGCCTTGGTCATCATGCCTTCGATGCCGGCGCGCTGCGTGGCTTCGGTCGTGTAGCCGGGCGGCAGTGCAAAGCGCGGATCGACATGCAGGCAGCGGCCATAAAAATATTCGGCCGGCTCCGTATAGAGATCGAGTGCCTGCTGGCGAGACTCCGCGACGCCCACGAACTGCAGGAAGCCCGCGCGGTAGGGATTGCGATCCTTGCCGAGCTTCTGCATCTCGTTCCAGAAGCCGTTCATCGTCGCGAGGCCGGCCTTGTAGCCGTAATACGAGAGATAACAGTAGACGTAGTCCATCTCGGCGCACCACCGCCACGTCTCGACCGAGCCGCCGCCCGGAATCCAGATCGGCGGATGCGGCTCGTTCTGGATCGGCCGCGGCCAGATGTTGACGTAGCGCTGCTGGTTGAAGCGGCCGTTGAAGGCGAAGGTGTCTTTCTCCGTCCAGGCGCGCTTCACCAGGTCATGCGCCTCGAGATAGCGCTCGCGCAGGCTGCTCGGGTTCTGGCCGTAGGCGTAGCAGGTGTCCATCGGCGAGCCGACCGGAAAGCCCGCGATCAGCCGCCCGCCCGAGATGCAGTCGATCATCGCGAACTCTTCGGCGACGCGGGTCGGCGGATTGTAGAGCGCGAGCGAGTTGCCCATCACGCACAACGCCGTATCGGTGGTGCGCCGCGCGAGCGAGCTGGCAATGAGGTTCGGCGACGGCATCAGCCCGTAGCCGTTGGAGTGATGCTCGTTCACGCAGATCGCGTCGAAGCCGACCTCGGCTGCGTACTCGAGCTCGTCCATGAAGTCGTTGTACATGTGATGCGCCCGGCGCGGGTCGAACAGCGACGAATGGATGTCGACCCACACCGAGGGATGCTTCTTGTTGAAATCGTCGGGAAGCTCCGTGTACGGCATCAAGTGGAACCACATGAGCTTCATCGCGTCCTCCCTGAGACTCGGATCGCAGTAGGTAAACGAGCGTTTACCAGAGAAGGAGGGTGCCAAGACTCGGCCAAGGACGCAATCCCCTTCCTTTCCCTCCCCCGAAGACGGGGGAGGAAGGTATCCTCTAGAATAAGCAATGGTCGCCAGCGACAGCTTTGCGGAATTCCTGCGCGAGCAGCTCGCGCCGATGGGCGCGATCAGCCTGCGCCGCATGTTCGGCAAGACCGGCGTGTTCTGCGGCGGCGCGATGTTGGGCATGGTGACCGACAACACGCTCTATTTCCGGGTCGACGACCACAATCGCGAGATCTTCAAGGAAGCGGAGTCCTCGCCGCCGCTCAACTACAAGAAGGGCGGCGTCCTGATCGACCTCGCCTTCTGGCGGGTGCCGGAGCGGCTGTTCGACGAATCCGACGAGCTCGTCGAATGGGCCCGCGCGGCGCTGGCGGCGGCGCGCCGGGTCGCGGCGAAGCGGAAGCCTGCCGCTAGCGCTCCGCGTCGGCGGCAATCGCCGAAGCCAGCGCGTTGAGCGGCGCGCCGTAGCGAACGCCAGCGTCCCGTTCGGTCATCGCCGAGCGGATGAAGCGCATCGAGAGGCAGCCCATGATGCGATCGCCTTTGCGGATCGCGACACCGATGCCCTGCAGGCGGCCGGTGCGCGGCAGGACGGTGAAGGAGTAGCCGTCGCGCCGGATGCGGGCGAGGGCGGCGGCGAGCTTGGCGTCGGGTTTCACGCCCAGATGATCGAGCACGCCGCGTCGCTCGTCGGGTGCACCGAAGGCGAGCCACGCGCGGCCGAGCGCGCTCGACAGGATGGGGCTCTTCTTCTGCAGCGCCGAGCGCTCGAACGACATCGGGCTCTCGGCCGCGGTCGAATGGCGGATGGTGATGGCGCGGTCGCTGATCGTGCCGAGATAGAGCGGCCAGCCGTACTTCTTGGTGAAGCGGCTCATGTGCGGTGCGGCGACGTCGACCAGGTGATCGACGAAGCGGATGCCCTGCGCCAGGCCCAGTACCTTGTCGGTCAGGCGATAGCCCGTAGCGCGGGAGACCTGCGTGGCA
>CAIMEE010000412.1 GCA_903839865.1 Enhydrobacter aerosaccus
CGCCCTCTGCCTCGCCGCGGGCGCCCTCGGTGCCGCGGTTACCGCGCCCGCGATCCCGACCTGGTATGCGACGCTCGCCAAGCCGTCGTTCAATCCGCCGAACTGGATCTTTGCGCCGGTGTGGACGACGCTTTACGTGCTGATGGCGATCGCGGCATGGCTGGTCTGGCGGCGCGGCAACGCGCGTACGCCGCTCACGCTGTTCGCGGTCCAGCTCGTGCTGAACAGCGTCTGGTCGTTGCTCTTCTTCGGCCTTCATCGCGTCGACCTCGCGCTGCTCGACATCGTGCTGATGCTCGCGGCGATCGCGGCCACGGCGCTCAGCTTCCGCCCCCGCAGCGCGGTCGCAGCGCTGCTGCTGGTGCCGTATCTCGCTTGGGTCTCGTTCGCGACTGTGCTCAATTTCGCGATCTGGCGGCTCAACTAGCGCGGCGAGGAAACGCGATGCGCAAGGCTTCGATGCACCTGGCGCAATTCCTGTGTCACGGCCCGACCTGGCACAGCGTCGCCATGTGGCGGCATCCGCGCACCGCGGCGGCGGGCTACGACTGGGCACGGCCGGAGCTCTATCAGCACATCGCCAGGACCTGCGAGCGCGGGCTGTTCGACATGGTCTTCTTCGCCGACCTCAACTACATCTCCGACACTTTCACCGGCTCGATGGCGCCCGCGCTGCGCAACGCCACGCAGGCGCCCGAGCACGATCCGATCCCGCTGCTCTCCTTCATGGCCGCCGTGACCGAGAAGATCGGCCTCGGCGCCACCTATTCGGTGAGCCACCAGCACCCGTTCCATGCCGCCCGCCTGTGGGCGACGCTCGATCACCTCACGCGCGGCCGCGCTGCGTGGAACGTCGTCACCTCCCTCAATCACAACCAGGCCGCCAACTACGGCGAGGAGTACAAGCCGACCGACGACCGATACGACCGCGCACACGAGTTCATCCAGGTCTGCCGCAAGCTCTGGGACTCGTGGGACGAGGACGCCGTCGTGATGGATCGCGACGCCGGCATCTTCGCCGATCCGCAGAAGGTCCATCGCATCGAGCACGAAGGACAGTGGTTCAAGTCGCGCGGGCCGCTCAACGTCGTGCGCTCGCCGCAGAACGGCCCCGCCATCCTGCAGGCGGGCACCTCGGTCAAGGGCAAGGAGTTCGCCGCGCGCTATGCCGATGCGGTGTTCGCCATCCAGCCCAACCTCGCGGGCGCCAAGGCGCTGTACGACGACATCAAGAGCGGCGTGGTGAGTGCGGGCCGCCCCGCGTCGGCGTGCAAGGTGCTGTGCGGCATGCAGCCGATCGTTGGCTCCTCGCGCGCCGAGGCCGAGGACAAGCAGGCCGAACACAATGCGCTGGTGCCGCTCGAAGGCGGCCTCGCGATCCTGTCGGGCCATCTCGACTTCGATCTCTCGACCCTGCCCCTCGACACGATCATGGCGCACCGCACCGAACCCAAGCTGCAACGCATGCAGACGCGCTATCGCACCCTGACCGGCGAGCTGCTCACGCTGCGCCAGGTGGCGCAGAACCATGGCCAGAGCGTGGGCCTGCCGCAGATGGTGGGCACGCCGTCCGACATCGCCGACCAGATGGAAGCTTATTTCGACGCCGTCGGCGGCGACGGCTTCATGCTCTCGTCGATCTATTCACCGGGCGCGATCGAGGAGTTCGTGGACCTGGTCGTCCCCGAGCTGCAGCGCCGTGGCCGCTTTCGCCGCGCGTACAGCGGCACGACACAGCGCGATCACCTGAACCAGGACGATTAGGCGCGATCGCTGCTGTCGCAATGCGATTTATTTAGCCACCGCCTCCCGCGTTGACTCGGCACCTGCCCGGTGAAAGCATTTGCCTCGACACAGCTTCGCTCCGGACGCGTCCGAGTGCGACCAACGTCCTGGGTTCTACGCGCTTTCACTCGCGAAGAAGGAGGACGTTGTCATGACAGACCTCAAAACGGACACCATCACCGGCGGCAGGGCAGGCAGCGGCGCGCATCGCGTGGTGGCGCTGTGCGGGCCGTATCTTTCCGGCAAGACCAGCCTGCTCGAGAGTCTTCTCTACGCCGCGGGAGCCATCGGCCGGCGCGGTTCGACGCGCGCGGGCACCTCCCTCCGCGACGGCGCGGTCGAGGCGCGCAAGCGCTCGATGGGCACCGAACTCAACATCGCCTCCGTCGATTATCTCGGCGACCAGTGGACCTTCATCGACGCGCCGGGCTCCATCGAGTTCCAGCACGACGCCTTCGCGGCGCTGACCGTGTGCGACACAGCGGTCGTCGTGTGCGAGCCGTCGCCCGAGCGGGTTGCCGCACTTGCGCCGCTGCTGAAGTTCATTGAGGACCGCCACATCCCGCACGTCTTCTTCATCAACAAGATCGATTCTGCCGAAGTGCGCGTGCGCGACATGCTGGCGGCCCTGCAGACCGTGTCGACGCGCAAGCTGGTGCTGCGCCAGGTGCCGATCCGCCGACCGACAGGCGATGGCGGCGAGGAATGCATCGGCTACGTCGATCTCGTGAGCGAGCGCGCCTATCGCTATCGCTCGAGTGGCGCCTCGGACCTGATCGAGATGCCGGCCGAGATCCTGCCGCGCGAAGCCGAGGCGCGGCGCGAGATGCTGGAGACCCTCTCGGAGTTCAACGATGTTCTGCTCGAACAGCTCATCGAGGACGTGGCGCCCGAGAAGTCGCTGATTTACCGCGACTTGCACGAGGAGTTCGGCGCCGACAGGATTGCGCCGGTGTTGTTGGGTGCGGGCGACCGCGAGAACGGCGTGCGGCGGCTCCTGAAGGCGCTGCGGCACGATGCGCCCGCTGCTGCTGTCACGGCGAAGCGCCGCGCGCGGCCGTGCCACGGCGTCGTGATGGCCGAATGTTTCAAGGTCGTGCACCAGGCACATGCCGGTAAGCTCTCGCTCTGCCGTATCTGGTCGGGCGCGGTGAGCGAAGGCCAGAGCGTCGGCGGCCAGCGGATCGGCAGCTTGTACAGGCCGTTCGGCCAGCGCCTCGACAAGGTCAGCACCGCCAGGGCGGGCGACATCGTGGCCTTCGCCAAGATCGAGGCTTTGCACTCCGGTCATGCCCTGTCGGCGTCGGGAATCGCGCCGGCGACCGACTTCCCCGCGGCCGATCCCGCGGTGTTCGCGCTGACGCTTCGGGCACGCAACCGCAACGACGAGGTGAAGCTCTCGGGCGCATTGCAGAAGATCGTCGAGGAGGATCCCTCGCTCTCCTTCCTCGTGCGGGCGGAGACGCACGAGTTGTTACTGCGCGGCCAGGGCGAGATGCATCTCAAGGTCGCCGTCGACAAGCTCGCCGGCCGCCACAACGTCGCCGTCGACACGGAGGCGCCACGCGTCGCCTATCGCGAGACGATCCAGGCCGGTGCCACGCAACATGCGCGCTACAAGCGCCAGACGGGAGGCCACGGGCAGTTCGCCGACATCAAGATCGAGATCCGCCCGCTGCCGCGCGGCGCGGGCTTCCGCTTCGTCGACCGGATCGTGGGTGGCGTCGTGCCGCGCAACTTCATCCCCGCCGTCGAGGAAGGGTTGATCGACTATCTGAAGGAAGGCCCGCTTGGCCAACAGGTCGTCGATCTCGAAGTGGCGCTGGTCGACGGCCAATACCATTCCGTCGACAGTTCGGAGATGTCGTTCAAGATGGCCGCGCGCATCGCCATGAGCGAGGCCATGCCCAAGTGCAAGCCGGTGCTGCTCGAGCCCATCCTCAGGGTGACGGTGGCGGGCCCCAGCGACTCGACCTCGCGCATCCAGCGCCTGATCACGGGCCGCCGCGGCCAGCTGCTGGGCTACGACACGCGGCCGGGCTGGATCGGCTGGGATGAAGTCTCCGCGCTGATGCCCGAAGCCGAGGTCGCCGACATGATCGTCGAGATCCGTTCGGTGACCCAGGGCATCGGCACCTTCCGCACCGAGCTGGACCATTTGCAGGAGCTGGTGGGCCGAACCGCCGACCGCATCGTCGAGGAGACGAGGAAACGCGCGGCGTGAACTAAGGCCTGATCTGGAAGATCGCCTCGACCGAGCAGGTGAACTCCATCGGGCCGATGGTGCCGACGGCGAAGCGGGCGTGCCGGCCTGCTTCGCCCATCACGGCGAACATCAGGTCCGAGGCGCCGTTGGCGGCCATCGGCTGGCCCTTGAAGCCGGGCATAGAGTTCACGAACACGCCGAGCTTCACGCATCGCACGATGCGGTCGAGGTCGCCGGCAAGCGCCACCTTCATCTGAGCCAGCACGCAAAGCGCCGAGAGCTGCGTGGCAGCTTTTCCCCTCTCAATGTCGGCATCGGTGGCGAGCGGTCCGGTGAAGGGCCGCTCGCTGCCGATCATCGGCGCCTGGCCCGCCACGAAGGCAAGTTCGTTAACGATCACCACGTTCTGGTAGGCATTCAGCGGCTGGCTCGCAGGCGGCAGCGCGAGGCCCACCTCGGCGAGCCTGGCTTCGATCTTCGACGTCATTTGAAATCTCCCCCGTAGCGCGGCAGCACCGTAGCACGGTCACAAGACGGTGAAGCCGCCTTCCGATGCGGCGACGGAGGGTGCATAGTCTGGCCCATGATCAACAGACGCAACCTGACGACCGGCGCCCTGGCTTTGGCCGCCGCTTCGTCGTTTTCGCGCATCGCGACCGCCGCGGGGCGTCCGATGCTGGTGTTCGTCGGCCACGAACTTTGAGGCGGCTGCAAGATCTGGCGTGCCCAGTCTGAACCGGTCCTTCTGAAGTCCGCTGCCGTCCAGAAGCTCGACTACCGGGTCGTCCATCCGCCCGATCTGCCGTTCATCATGAAGGAAGAATACTGGCCCGCCGATGCGCGCTGGATGTTGACCGAATTCCTGATGAGCGACGAAGGCGCGCAGCGCGCCAACTGGACGCCGCGCTTCATCCTGGGTCAGGACAACAAGATCATCTTTACCGCGACCGGCAACGACGGCTGGAAGCAGAAGATGTGGCCCAAGATACTGGCAGTGACCGGAACCGCGGCCTAGTCTCCCCGTTAGCGCTGGGGAGGCGCCTCATGGCCAACAGTTTCTTCCGGCGGCAGCTCGGCATGTACGCGTCGGTTCATCGGGATGCGCGCAACAAGGCGACGCACTTCATCGGCATTCCGGTGATCGTGTTCTCTCTCCTGCTCGCACTGACCCAATGGCAGCTGCAAATCGCCGGGCATCATACCTCCGCCGCCGCGGTGCTGGCTGTCTTGGCCGTTCTCGGCTGGATGACGCTGGATGCCGGGATCGGCATCGCCATGGGCGTCGTCATGCTGATGATGTGGTATGCCGCTGAAGCACTGGCCGGTGCGCTCGGCACGCCCTCCTCCGTGTGGATCGGCTTTGCGGCCCTGTTTGTCTTCGGCTGGGCCCTCCAGTTCCTCGGCCACCACTATGAGGGGAAGCGGCCCGCCCTTATCGACAATCTCTTCCAGGGCTTCATCGGACCGATGTTCCTGGTGGCGGAGATCATGGTGGTGAACGGATATCGCCGCGATTTGGCCAATTCCGTGGCACAGGGCGACGTCACCACACTTTAAGGTCACGGTCCCTTGAGACGACGTTATTTGCCGATCCGGCCCGTCTGTTGCATGACGTTGTCCGTATAAGGGGAAACGCCCTTCAGGAGATCGACCATGCTGATCAAGCGTATCCACGGCTGGGAAGTGCCCGAGCGCGAGGCCACGTCCGAAAGCGCCTATCTTAACCGGCGCGGCCTGGTGAAGGCCATGGGCCTGGGCGCAATCGCGGCCTCGGTACCGGGCATTGCGCGAGCCGAAGACGACCCCTCGTCCAAGCTCTATCCCGCCAAGTCCAACGCCATCTACGGCGCCCCGACGCCGATGACGGCGGAAAAACTCGCGACGACCTACAACAACTTCTACGAATTCGACACCGACAAGAGCATCTACAAAGCCGCGCAGAAGCTGCCGATCCGGCCGTGGATGATCAAGGTCTCGGGCCTGGTCGAGAAGCCGTTCGAGATCGACATCGACGGCCTGCTCGCCAAGATGCCGCTCGAGGAGCGCGTCTACCGTCACCGCTGCGTCGAGACCTGGTCGATGATCGTGCCGTGGAGCGGCTTCGCGATGAAGTCGCTGGTCGAGTTCTGCAAGCCCACGAGCGGCGCCAAGTACGTCGTCATGCAGACGCTCAACAATCCCAAAGTAATGCCGGGCGAGAAGGATTCCACTTACCCGTGGCCCTATACCGAGGGGCTGGCGATGGACGAGGCGATGAACGATCTCTGCTTCGTAGCGACCGGCCTCTACGGCAAGCCGATTCCCAAGCAGAACGGCGCGCCGCTTCGACTCGTGGCGCCGTGGAAGTACGGCTTCAAGAACGTGAAGTCGATCGTGAGCATCGAATTCACCGAAAAGCGCCCGGTCTCGTTCTGGGAGAAGCTGAACTCCGGCGAATACGGCTTCTGGGCCAACGTGAACCCGCAGGTGCCGCACCCGCGCTGGAGCCAGGCGACAGAGAAGCCGCTCGGCAGCAGCGAACGCGTCCCGACCCAGCTTTACAACGGCTACGGCGAGTTCGTGGCCGGGCTGTACGAAGGCCGTAAATCCGAGAAACTTTTCATGTAAGGCGCAACGCCCGTCTCGCTGGGCAATCGCGCGCAACCCCCTCACCCGGCCTCTCCCCCTAGCGGGGGAGAGGAGCCTTCTTGTAGAAAGGAGGCGACCGCCAAGGTCTCGGGAGGAAAATTGAAAATCAATCGACGTGCCGCACTCGCCGGTGCCGCCGCCCTGTCCATCGCGCCGTCGATCGTGCGGGCGGACGACTTCCCGAGCAAGCCGATCAAGATTGTCGTGCCGTTCGCCCCAGGCAGCGCCACCGACATTGCCGCCCGCGGTCTCGCCGCGAAGATGCAGGAGATCCTGAAGCAAACCGTTCTGGTCGACGACAAGCCCGGCGCCTCGGGCCAACTCGGCGCCCAAATCACCGCGACCGCGCCGCCCGACGGCTACACGATCATGATGGGCACCAACAGCACGAACGCCGCCAACGGTGCGCTGTTCAAGAAGCTCTCCTACGATCCCGACAAGGATTTCGCGCCGATCATCCGCTGCGTGCTGGGCGTCAACGTGCTGGTCGTGAACAACGACCTGCCGGTCAAGTCGGTGGCCGACCTCGTCGAGTACGCCAAGAAGAACCCGGGCAAGCTCAACTACTCCGAGGCCAGTTCCTCGCAGCGCCTGTCGGGCGAGATGTTCAATCAGCTCGCGGGCGTGAAGATCGAGCGGGTGCCCTACAAGTCGAGCCCGCAGGCGCTGGCAGACGTGAACTCGGGCCAAGTCCAGCTCATGTTCCCCGACCTGCCGCAGGGCCTGACCCAGATCGAGGCGGGCCGCGTGCGCGGCCTTGCCGTCACCGGACCCAAGCGCACAAGCGTCGTCGACCTGCCTGCGATCGCCGAGACAGTGCCCGGTTATTCGCTGGTCTTCTGGCAGGCAATGTTCGCCCCGGCCGGCACGCCCAAGCCGATCCTGCAGAAGCTGCACGACGTCATCGCCGAGGCGATCAAGGACCCCGCGACCGCCAAGGCGATGACGCAGGGCCGCACCGAAATCTCCCCCCTCGGCCTCGACGAGTTCGCGGCTTACGTGAAGAGCGAGACCGCGTGGTGGACCAAGGCGGTCAAGGCCGCAGGCATCGAACCGGAGTGAACGGCATGAACAAGGTCATCATCGAGAAGGACGGCCCGGTCAAAACGGTATGGATGAACCGGCCCGAGAAACGTAACGCGCTCGACAGCGAACTGCTCGGCAACATGATCGAGGCGCTGCAGGCGCCGGTCGCGGCCGACGATCGCGTGGTCGTGATTCGCGGCAAGGGCGACGTGTTCTGCGCCGGCCTCGACATGGCCGAGCGCAGCAAGACAGCGGGCGCGGGCAAGGCGAGCGGCATCGAGATCATGCTGCGCGCCATCGAGCTCTGCCCGCTGCCGGTCGTGGCCGTCGTGCAGGGCGATGCGATCGCGGGCGGCAATGAGCTGGCGCTTCATTGCGATATCGTCGTCGCGAGCCAGAAGGCGCGCTTCGGCATGTCGTTGGCCCAGGTCGGCCTCGCGCCCAACTGGTTCCTCGGCAAGAAGCTGATGGAAGTGCTGGGCCCGGTGACGACGCGCGAGATGCTGCTGCTGGGCGATCCCCTGCCCTCGACCAAGCTCCATGCGCTGGGCCTGATCGCGCGCTGCGTGCCGCATGAGCAGCTCGAGGCCGAGGCGAGCAAGGTGATCGGCCGGCTGGCCGCCAACGCACCGCTCTCCCTCAAGGCGATGAAGGCGCTGACCGTGCGCCAGCTCGAGATCCGCGATCACCTGAAGCACGACGATGTCGACAAGCTGGTGACCGCAGCCATGCAGAGTACCGACGCGCAGGAGGGCATGAAGGCGCGTCTCGAGAAGCGCACCGCCAAGTTCACCGGCAAGTAGATGCGGCTCCGCCTCGACAAGCCCTGGAAGCCGCTCACTGCCGAGGAGGCGACGCGCCTGCCAGGCCAGCTCGGCGTCTACCAGATCGCCGATGCCACAGGCGCGATCCTCTTCATCGGCGAAGCCGGCGCACGCTCGCCATTCGGCCTGCGCTCGGAGTTGCAACGGCAAGCGGCCGAGCGCACCGCGGGTTGCCAGTTCAGGGTCGAGGTGAACCAGCAATACCGGTCGCGCTGGCTCGAACTCCTGATGCTGCATAAGGCCGATCACGGCGCCCTGCCCGCCGACAACGCGAAGAACCCGCCGCCCAATCTCGGGCGTCTCAGTCCGGCTTAGGAGAGCGTCATGGATTTCGAGCCGAGCGAAGAACAGCAGATGCTGATCGACCAGGTCCGGCGCTTTGTACGGGAAGAGATCATCCCGCTCGAGGCCAATATGGACCCCGACGCGTCGGAGCTCGAACCCGCCGACCACAAGCGCCTGGTCGAGAAGACCAAGGCGATGGGGCTGTTCGGCATCGACATCCCGAAGGAATATGGCGGACCCGACATCGACATCGTGACGCGTGTTTTGCTGGCGATCGAGATGGCCCAGCATCGTGCCGGCCTGTACGTGCCCTGCTACGGCACCTTCGGCGGTGCGGGCCTGGCGCAGATCTTCGAGGCCAATGACGATCAGAAGGAGCGCTATCTCTATCCGACACTGCGCGGCGAAAAGAAGACGTTCTTCGGGTTGACCGAACCCTCCGGCGGTAGCGATCCGGCGCGCGCCATCCAGACCCGGGCCGAGCGCAAGGACAATGGCTGGGTTCTGAACGGTGCCAAGATCTTCATCTCCAACGCCGACCGCGCCCACTACGGCATCGTCTTCGCGCGCACCGACGCCTCCAAGGGCCGCGCCGGCATCACCTGCTTCATCATCGATACCGACACGCCTGGCTTCCATGTCCGCCGGGTCGTACACACGCTGCGCTCCTCGCATTATGCCACCGAGCTCGAGTTCAAGGATTGCTGGGTGTCGGACCACCAGGTGCTGGGTGAAGTGAACAAGGGCTTTGCCGTGGCCAACGACCGCCTCACGCGCCAGCGCATTCCCTACGCCGCGGGCTGCATCGGCGTGGCGATCGCCGCGCACGAGATGGCAATCGAATGGGCCAAGATGCGGACGACCTTCGGCGAGAAGCTCGCCAACCGCCAGGCCGTGCAGTGGATGCTGGTCGACAACGAGATCGACATCCGCACTGCCAAGCACTTCACGCTGGAAGCCGCGGAAAAGGCGCGCCGCGGCCTGCCGTTCCGCGTTGAAGCCGGAATCGCCAAGCTCACGGCGTCGGAAGGCGGCGGCCGGGTCGTCGACCGCTCGATGCAGATCCACGGCGGCATGGGCATGACCAAGGACCTGCCGCTGGAGCGCTGGTATCGCGAGATGCGCATCCGCCGGGTCGGCGAAGGTCCCAGCGAAGTGCAGCGCATGGTGATCGCGCGCGAGATCCTAGGCAGCAACCTGCGATGAGCCGCAAGCCCCTCGAAGGCATCAAGGTCGTCGAGTTCGGGCAGAATCTTGCAGGCCCCTACGCCGGCCAGATCCTGGCCTTCCTCGGCGCCGAGGTGGTGAAGGTCGAACGACCCGAGGGTGACGATGCACGGAAATGGGGCCCGCCATTCGTCGAGGGCGACGGGACGGGCTTCATCGCGCTCAATCGCGGCAAGAAATCGATCACCTGCGATCTCGCGGACAAGGCACAGCGTGATGCGCTGGTCGAGCGCATCGGTGCGGCCGACATCTTCGTCCACAATCTGCGCGCCGATGTGCCGGCCAAGTTCGGCATAGACGGGCCGACACTCAGGAAGAAATTCCCACGGTTGATCTATGCCGACCTCGGCGCCTTCGGCCACGAAGGCCCGTGGAAGGAACGGCCGGGGTACGAGCCCATCATCCAGGCGGTGGCGGGCCTGATCTCGCTGAACGGCGATCCGTCGGGACCGGAGTCCCGCGTGGGCGTGTCGATCATCGACCTGTCGACCGGCATGTGGACCGCGATCGGAATCCTGGCCGCGCTCGCCAAGCGCACGGCGACGGGCGAAGGCAGCCTGGTTAATACCTCACTGTTCGAATCCGGTCTGATGTGGGCCTCGAACCACGTCGCCCAGTATTCGGTGACCGGCCAAATGCCGCCGCGACAGGGCACCGGCCATCCCACGCTGACGCCCTACCAGGCGTTCGAGTGTTCAGACGGGCCGCTGATGATCTGCCCGGGCAACGATCGGCTCTGGCGCAAGTTCGCCGAGGTGCTGGGACACCCGGAATGGCCGGACGAGGCACGCTTCAAGACCAACGTCGACCGCTTCCAGCGCCGCGAGATGCTGCTCGGCATGATCGCCGAGATCATGGCCAAGGAGAGCCGCGCGCACTGGTCCGCGAAGCTCGACGCGCTGGGCGTGCCCAACGGGCCGCTGAACTCGGTCCCGCAGGTGCTGGAACTGGCGCAGACGGCCGCGCTCGGCATGTTCACCAGGCCTTACGCGGGCAGCGATGCGCTCTTCCACGGCCTGCCACTCAGCATCGACGGCGAACGCGCCGGCGGGATGGAACGGGCGCCCCGGATCGGGGAGCACAACGACAAGGCATGACCCGCTTCCTCCTGCCCGTCGTTTGGCTCGGCTGGGGGATAGCCTATCCGCTGATGAGCTGGTCGCTGCACGCGGCCGACCTCTTCTCGACCCGCTTGATCATCCTTCCACTGTCGGGATTGGTGCTGTTGGCAGCCGGCGTCGTGCGCGGCGTGTCGCTATGGCCCGAGCGGTCGATGTGGCGGCCGTTGGCTGTCACCGGCCTGTTCAATATGGGGCTCTTCCAGATCTTCCTGATCTCCGGCATCGCGCTGCTCGGGCCAAGCCGAACGCCGATCATCGTCTACACGATGCCGGCATGGTCCTCGCTGTTCGGGGTCTTCGTGCTGAAGGAGCGAATCACCGCCCGGGTCGCGCTGTCCCTGGTGTTGAGCCTGGTGGCCGTCGCGCTGATCATCAGCCAGGAGACGGCAGTGCGGCGGGCCCCGATCGGAACCCTCCTGACCCTGCTTGCCGCCATTTCCTTCGGCATCGGCACCGTGCTCACCAAGCGCTATTCGCTGAAGGGCGATCCCGGGGTCAATGCAGCATGGCAGCTCTTGCTCGGCACGCTGCCCGTGCTGCTCGTCTGGCTGGTCAACCTGCCCAATGCCTACTTCCGCCCCGAGGAGACGCGCGGGCTGGCGTCGCTCGCCTTCCTGATCCTGGTCTCGAATGCGCTGGCCTATTTCTGCTGGTTCCGCATCGTCCAGCTCATGCCGGCCTCGGTCGCGTCGCTCACGACCCTGGTCGTGCCCTGCGTCGGCTTCGGCAGCAGCGCCCTGCTGATCGGCGGCAATATCTCGTGGCTCGACGTCGTGGCTCTCGGCTTCATCGTCGCCGCCGTGACCCTGGTACTGGCCGACCGGCCTCAGCCGGCGAAGCTCAGGCAGTAGTCGCGCACCTGCTCGAGCGGGATGCGCGCGTGGCTCTGGACGATGATGAACTTGCCGCGCGGATCGGTGCCCGGCGGCAGCTTCACCAGCCGCTCGAAGTCGCTGGGCGCCCAGACGCAGGAATGCTCGGAGAAGAGCTGCGTGTCGTGGAAATAACAGGGGTCCCAGTGGATGTGATAGTCGAACAGGTTGCCGCGCCGTTCGGCAACGCTGGTGTAGAGGGAGTACTCCGTCCACGGGATCGTGCCGATCTTGCGCAGCACGCGGAAGGACAGCGCCAGCTTCGGATCGATGAAGCCCAGCCGGAAGAATTCCAGGGTCTGCCGCGTGAGGTCGCCGTGCAGGATGTTGGGCGTCACCGACAGTCCGTGGGTCGCCGCGTCGTAGGGCACGCCGACCAGGTTGGCCGCCTGCTGCCACCAGTCGTGGTGGCGCTTGGGCTCCCACCGCGACAGTGCACGACCTTCGTGCACGAAGGTGCGCGAATCGAAATCGCCGACGCAGCACACGTCCGAATCGAGCGTGAGGAAGCCGCCGAAGCCCAGCAGGGCCGGCACCTCGAGCTTCACGAGTTGCTGCCGGTACCAGCTCGTCAGCGAATAGAACGGGCTGAAGCGCTTGAAGAAATCAGTCTCGGCCTTGACCGAAACCTCGATCTTTGGAAATCGCGGCAGTTCGTTGCGTAGTGTCGTCACGTCGACCGCGGGCGCCACGATCAGAAGTTCGAAGGGCTTGCTGTCGCGCCAGTGCTTGGCCAGCGACTCGATCAGAAGTCCCGCACGCTCCAAATCGCCGCGGCGCTTCAGGTTGCGCAGCGCGATCGGCAGAATTGCTTGGCGAACTTCAGAAAACATCGATGTGCTATTTAGTGCGTAATCGGCGGTTTGACAGCCCGCAAAAAAAAGAAGGCCGGGCGCAGGGCCCGGCCGAGTCAAACAGGGAGGCTTCACGTCTGGGAGACGTGGGATCGAAAGGATCCCGAGTTCCAAGCAGGGCGACGTAAATCGCCCGCGTCAGAGACCTGAAGCCAAATTACGCTCCGCCGCGGGTATTGTTAGGGTCGAAGATTCGGACGCTGGCATGCGAGCCACGCATGCCTTTCACCGGCACTGCAATACTGGAGTTTGGGTCGGCTAGAACCTTGTTTCAGCCACCTTGCGCAGCAGGAAATCGCGGAAAACAGCAATGCGCTTGGAATGCCGCAATTCCTCGGGATAGGTGAAATACACATCGGTCGTACGGACATTGAGATCCGGCAGGACGATCTCGATCTTGGTCGACTCGCGCGCCAGGTAATCCGGCAGCGAAGCGATCCCCAGCCCGGACTCGACCGCACGGAAGATGCCGTAGGTATTGTTGACCCGAAGTACGACCAGGCGATTGGTGCTGTCGGTGCTGCCCTCCCGCAAAAGCCAGTTCACATCCTGCACCGGCGCGCGAGCATCCTCGCCGAAGATGATCATGCGGTGCTGGTCGAGTTCCTCGACCGTCTTGGGCTTGCCGTACTTCTGCACGTAGCTGTGCGCGGCATAGACGTGGCTGCGCACGGTCAGCAGGTGGCGCTGCACCAGGCCGGGCTGGCGCGGCATGACCATGCGGATCGCCACGTCGGCCTCGCGCATGCCGAGGTCGAGTTCGTTGTCCGACAGCACGAGGCTGACGTCGATCTCGGGATACATGGTGATGAATTCATGCATCTGCGCGGTGAGCCAGGTCGAGCCGAAGCCGACCGTCGCATGGATCTTGAGGCGGCCGGCCGGCTTGTCCTGGTTGGCGCGCAGCAGCGCCTCGGCGGTGTTGACCTTGGCCGCCATGTCGCGCGCGGTGCGATAGAGCAACTCGCCCTGCTCGGTGAGGATCAGGCCGCGCGCATGGCGATGGAACAGCATGACACCCAGCTGCTCCTCGAGCGCGCCGATCTGGCGCGAGATCGCCGACTGGCTGAGCTTCAGCCCTTCGCCGGCATGGGTGAACGATCCCGCATCGGCCACCGCCTGGAAGATGCGCAGCTTGTCCCAGTCCATACCCTCGGCGCGGTCGCCACTCATTCGGCGGCCTTCGCGACGTGGGCCTCCAGAGCCGCGAGATACGTCTCGGCCTCGAGCGCGGCCATGCAGCCCGTGCCGGCCGCCGTCACGGCCTGGCGGAAGATCTTGTCCTGCACGTCGCCTGCGGCATAGACGCCGTCGATGTCGGTCGCGGTCGAATCCGGACGCGTGACGAGATAGCCCTCGGAATCCATCGCGAGCTTGCCCTTGAACAGCTCGGTGTTGGGCGAGTGGCCGATGGCGATGAACACGCCGTCGGTCTTGATCGACTGCTCCGCACCCGTCTTCACGTTCTTGACCGTGACGCCGGTGACCAGCGGCGCGGGCTTCGTTTCGCCCGTGATCTCCTGCACCGCGTGATCCCACAGCACGGAGACCTTGGGGTTCTTGAACAGCCGATCCTGCAGGATCTTCTCGGCGCGGAAGCTGTCGCGGCGGTGGACCAGCGTCACCTTCGACGCGTGATGTGTGAGGTACAGCGCCTCTTCGACGGCGGTGTTGCCGCCGCCGACCACGACCACTTCCTTGTTGCGGAAAAAGAAGCCGTCGCAGGTCGCACAAGCCGACACGCCGCCGCCCCGGAAGCTCTCCTCGGTCGGCAGGCCCAGCCACTTGGCGGTGGCGCCGGTCGCGATGATCAACGCGTCCGATTCATAACGGTCGCCCGAGTCCCCGATACAGACGAACGGCCGGCGATCGAACTGGACCTCGACGATCGTGTCGAAGAAGAGCTGCGTGCCGACATGCTCGGCCTGCTTCTGCATCTGCTCCATCAGCCAGGGGCCCTGGATGACGTCGGCAAAGCCCGGGTAGTTCTCGACGTCGGTCGTGATCGTGAGCTGGCCACCCGGCTGGATGCCCTGCACCAGCATCGGCTTCAGGCTTGCACGGGCCGCATAGATTGCCGCCGTGTAGCCGGCCGGGCCGGACCCAAGAATCATCACCTTGCTGCGATGTGTTGCTGCCATGACCTACCCGCATCCCGCTTGCCGCATATCTGCCACCATATATGCATTCCTCGCGGGTAATGCACGGTTGATATGTGAATCCCGCGCAATTGTGCACGGTGCAGGGTCAAATTCTCGCAACTTTATTGCGTGCATGGCATGGTTCTGGCATAGAGCGGCGCAATGGAGGAAACCTGAATGGCTCGCGCAAAGCTCGACCGAATCGACCGGCGCATTCTCAGCGATCTGCAGGCCAACGGCCGCATGACCAACGTCGAGTTGGCCGAGCGTGCCGGCATCTCCGCCCCGCCCTGCCTGCGCCGTGTGCGCGCGCTTGAGCGGGCCGGCATCATCAAGGGCTACCATGCCGATCTCAGTCCCGAGCAGTTGGGCTACAGCGTATCGGTGTTCGCGCTAGTCGGGCTCAACAGCCAGGCCGAAGCCGACCTCAAGTCGTTCGAGGACCTGATCGCCAACTGGGCCGAGGTCCGCGAGTGCCACATGCTGGCGGGCGAGGCCGACTTCCTGCTGAAGATCGTGGCCGAGACCTGGGACGAATATCAGAAGTTCCTGACCACCCGCCTCACCTCGGCGCCCAACGTCAGTCACGTGAAGTCGATGATGGTCTTCCGCACCGCCAAGGCGACACCAGGCGTGCCGATCGCGACCGACTGATGAGGGACGACCGATGAACGCCGGCGGCCTGCCCGACGTCACGCTGGAGCGGTTGCACGAGATCGCCGACGCCTTCGCGCGCCGCGATGTCGACGGCATCGTCAATTCCTTCGCCGAGGACGGGGAGTTCCGCAACGCCCGCGGGCCCCATCACTGGGGCGAGAGCTACAAGGGCAAGGCCGCCATCCGCAGCTACTTCACGCCGCTGTTCGCAGGCTCAGGCGATGTCCGGTGGCGACACACCAGCGAGTTCATCCACGGCAACCGCGCCGTCACCGAATGGCACCGCACCGCCACGCTCGCGTCCGGCGAGAAACAGTCGTGGCTGGGTTGCGACCTCTACACCTTCCGCCAGGGCCTGATTGTCATGAAGGACACATACATCAAGGTCGTGATCTGACCCCTTGCGGGGAACAGCGTGTATTGATAGCGTCCCTAACATACACAGCGTTACCGCTATGAGGGCGCCATGAAAAACCTCTTCTCCGCCGGCCGCTTCCTGGTGCAGGACCTCGCCTCGACGATCCTGTTCCTCGCCCTCTACCTGATCACCGACAATCTCTTCCTGTCGGTGGGCATCGGCATGGCGCTGGGCGTGACGCAGATCCTGTGGGCGCTCTTCCGCCGGCAGACGATCGGGACCATGCAGTGGCTGAGCGTCGTCCTCGTCCTGGCCTCCGGCGCCGCGACCTTCTTCACCCACGACCCGCGCTTCGTGATGATGAAGCCCACGATCATCTATTGCATCGTCGGCGCCGTGATGATGCGGCGCGGGTGGATGAACCGCTATCTGCCGCCGCGCGCGGAAAGCGTGAAGGACCTCGCCACGGCCTTCGGCTACGCCTGGGCGGGCCTGATGTTCCTCTCGGCCGCCCTCAACATCGGCCTTGCCCTCAGCCTCGACGCCAAGGTGTGGGCCGCCATCATGTCGGCCTGGGGCATCGCGAGCAAAGTCGCGCTGTTCCTGGTCCAGTATGCGGTCATGACGTCAATCGGAAAGCGGCGGGCGGTGCTCGCAACGCGCGCAGCCTGATGGCAGCGCTGCACATGCTTTGCGGCAAGATCGCCGCGGGGAAATCGACGCTCGCCGCCCAGCTCGCGCGGCAGCCGAATACCGTCCTGATCGGCGAGGATCTCTGGATGGCCACGCTCTACCCGGGCGAGATCCTCACCCTCGAGGACTATACGAAATACTCGGCGCGCCTGTGCGCGGCGATGGCCCCGCATATCGTCCAGCTGCTGCAGGGCGGCATCTCGGTCGTCCTCGATTTCCAGGCCAACACGCCGAAGCGCCGCGCCTGGATGCGCGGGATCATCGATCGATCAGGCGCGGCCCATCAGCTGCACCATCTCGACATGTCCGACGAAGTCTGTCGCGCGCGGCTGCACGAGCGCAACGCGTCCGGCGCCCACCAGTACACCGTCACCGACGCCGAATTCGAGCAGTTCACGCGCTATTTCGTGGCGCCGACCCCGGACGAGGGCTTCGACGTCGTGGTGCATCGCGTTACTTGAATGCGACGCCCATGATCTCGTAGGACTTGCCGCCGCGCGGCGTCTGGACCTCGACCTTGTCGCCGACGGTCTTGCCGATCAGCGCGCGGCCGATCGGCGAGGTCACCGAGATGCTGCCCTTGGAAAGGTCGGCCTCGTACGGGCCGATGATCTGGTATTTCACCTTCTCGTCGGTGTCCTCGTCCGCGAGGCGCACGATGGCGCCGAACTTCACGACCTTGCCCGAGAATTTCGAGAAGTCGATCACCTCGGCACGCGAGACGATGCTCTCGATCTCGATGATGCGGCCCTCGATGAAGCCCTGTTTCTCGCGCGCCGACGTGTATTCGGCGTTCTCGGACAGGTCGCCGTGCTCGCGCGCAGTGGCGATCGCCTTGATGATCGCAGGGCGCTCGACGCTCTTCAGGTGCTTCAGCTCGTCCTCGAGGTTCTTGAGCCCCTCGGCCGTAGTGGGAATCTTTTCCATAAAGGGATCGTCCTCAATGATTCGAACGGCGTCAACGGGCAACCAACCGCCGTGGTTGCGGTACCGTACAAATAAGCCGGAATAAGAGCCTAGAAAGTGCTCTTGAAATAGGACTGCAGCGGCGCCACGTCGAGAGCCCCCGCCTGCATGGCCGCGATCCCCTCGACCGAGGCCTTGGCGCCGGCGACGGTGGTGTAGTAGGCGATCTTGTTCATCAGCGCCGCGCGCCGGAGCGTAAAGCTGTCCGTCAGCGCCATGGCGCCATCCACCGTGTTGAACACGAGCTGGATCTTGTCGTCCTTCATCAGGTCGACAATGTGCGGCCGGCCTTCGAGCACCTTATTCACCCGCTGGGCGGCGATGCCGTGCTTGGCCAGGAAATCGGCGGTGCCGTTGGTCGCCACGACCTTGAAGCCGAGCTCGATCAGCCGCTTCACCGGCTTCACCATGTGGGCCTTGTCGGAATCCTTCACCGACACGAACACTGCGCCGTCGACCGGCACCTTGCTGCCGGCGCCGAGCTGCGACTTGGCGAAAGCGCGGCCGAAATCCATGTCGAGGCCCATGACCTCGCCGGTCGAGCGCATCTCAGGCCCCAGGATGACGTCGACGCCGGGGAAGCGCGCGAACGGGAAGACCGCTTCCTTGACCGCAATGTGCTTGCCCTTGTTCTTCTTGATGGCGAGCGACTTCAGCGATTCGCCTGCCATCAGGCGGGCCGCGAACTTGGCGATCGGCTGGCCGGTGGCCTTGGCCACGAACGGCACGGTACGGCTGGCGCGCGGATTGACCTCGAGGACATAGACCTCGCCGTCCTTCACCGCGTACTGCACGTTCATCAGGCCGACGACCTGCAGCGCCTTGGCCATCGCCTCCGTCTGGCGCTCGATCTCGGCGATGATCTTGGCCGGCAGCGAATACGGCGGCAGCGAGCAGGCCGAGTCGCCCGAATGAATGCCCGCTTCCTCGATATGCTCCATGATGCCGGCGACGAAGACGTTCTGGTCCTTGTCGGCCAGTGCGTCGACATCGACCTCGATCGCATCGCGCAGGTAGCTGTCGATCAGCACCGGGTTGGTCCCCGAGACCTTCACCGCGTCGCGGATGTAGCGTTCGACCGACTCGCGGTCGTAGACGATCTGCATCGCCCGGCCGCCCAGCACGTAGGACGGGCGGATCACGACCGGGAAGCCGATCTTCTCGGCAATGGCGATCGCCTGGGCCTGCGAGGTTGCCGTGCCGTTCTCCGGCTGGCGCAGCTTCAGCTTCTGGATCAGCTTCTGGAAACGGTCGCGGTCCTCGGCGAGATCGATCGCGTCGGGCGACGTGCCCAGGATCGGAATGCCGTGCGCTTCGAGCGGCTTGGCGAGCTTGAGCGGCGTCTGGCCGCCGAACTGCACGATCAGGCCCATCAATGTGCCGTTGCGCTGCTCGACCTCGACCAGCTCGATCACGTCCTCGGCCGTCAGCGGCTCGAAGTAGAGGCGATCGGCGGTGTCGTAGTCGGTCGACACGGTCTCCGGGTTGCAGTTGACCATGATCGTCTCATAGCCCGCATCCGCCAGCG
>CAIMEE010000413.1 GCA_903839865.1 Enhydrobacter aerosaccus
CCCTACGGTCTGGTCCGCGACGGGGCCATCGGCGTTGCGGGCGGCAAGGTCGCCTTCGTGGGCCGTGCGGCCGAGGTGCCGCCCAATATGCAAGGTGGCGGCGTGGGGCGGGTGTGGGATCTCAAAGGCAAGGTGGTCACGCCGGGCCTGGTCGATCCGCACACGCACATCGTCTACGGCGAAGAGGGGCTGGTCGATTTCGAAGTGTTGTCCGAGGGCGGCCAGCGCTGGGACCTCGAGGCCCGCGGTGGCGGTGTCGGCGGGATGGTGAAGCGCACGCGCGCCATGTCCGAGCAGGCGCTCTACGATGCAAGCCGCGCCCGCATGAGCCGCCTGATCGCCAACGGCGTCACGACGGTCGAGAGCAAGTCGGGCTCCAGCCTCGACAAGGATGGCGAGCTGCGCCTGATGCGCATCTCGCGCGCGCTCGGCAAAGATTTGCCAGTCACTGTCGTCTCGACCTTTCTCGGCGCGCACGGCCTCGCGCCCGAATATGCCGGGCGGCGCGACGACTATGTCGACTTCATGTGCAACGAGGTGATCCCCGAAGCGGTGAAGCAGGACCTGGTCGATCAGGTCGACGGCTTCTGCGACAAGGTGGGCTTCACCCACGAGCAGATGGGCCGGATGTATGCCAAGGCCAAGTCCTACGGCATGCCGGTGAAGGCGCACGCCGACCAGTACACGGATTTCGGCGTGGGCGGGCTGGTCGCCAAGCATGGCGGCCTGTCGGCCGATCACCTGGAGTTCGCCTCGCTCGCCTCGGTGCGCGCGATGGCGGAGGCGGGGACGGTGGCGACGTTGCTCGCGGGCGCGCATCTCACGCTGCACGAGACGCGCAAGCCGCCGGTCGAGATGTTCCGCGAGTTCGGCGTGCCGATCGCGCTCGCGACCAACTCCAATCCCGTGAGTTCGCCGACTGTTTCGCCGGCGTCGCAGATGCATCTCGCCTGCTACCTGTTCAAGCTCACGGCGCACGAAGCGCTGCGCGGCTTCACGGTGAACGGCGCGCGGGCGCTCGGCCTCTCCGACACGGCTGGACGTATCGCCAAGGGCCGGCCGGCCGATCTCGCCGTCTGGGACACGACCGACCCGCGCGGCATCTGCTACGCGATCGGCGGGGCTGCGTGCCTCGTTGTCGTGAAGAACGGGGTCGTGGTGCACGAGGCGCCCGCACCGACGTTCGCACCGACGTTCGGCAGGGCATGACCGCGCGCGAGAAACTGCTGCACTGGCTGGACACCGAGAAGGACCGCCAGCTCCAGTTCCTGCAGGCGTTCACGCGCATCGACACCTGCAATCCGCCCGGCGACACGGTCGAGGCGGCTGATTTCTTTCGCCGCTTCCTCGATGAAGAAAAGGTGCCGCATCGCACCGAGGCGCCGCAGGCCACGATGCCCAACCTCATCAGCAGTTTCGCGGGGAAGGGCGCAGGGCGGCATCTCGTGCTGAACGGACATCTCGACGTCTTCCCGATCGGCGACCGCTCGGTGTGGAAGCACGATCCGCTGTCGGGCGACATCGTCGGCGATGGTGTTGATGGGCGCGTCTACGGGCGCGGCACGGTCGACATGAAGTGCGGCACGACGGCGTTGCTGTTCGTGCATGCCTATCTCCACCGCCTGCGCGACGAATTGCCGGGCAAGGTGACGCTCACGGTGGTGTCGGACGAGGAGACAGGTGGCAAATGGGGCGCCGACTGGCTGGTGCGCAACTGCGCTCACGAAGTGCTGGGCGATTGCGTGTTGAACACCGAGCCCAGCGGTATCCACACGGTGCGCTTCGGCGAGAAGTCGATGCTGTGGCTGCGCTTCCGCGTCAAGGTGCGCGGCGGCCACAGTGCCTATCCGCACACCAGCCCCAGCGCCACCAAGATCGCGGCGTCGCTGATCAAGGATCTCGAGACCATCGAGGAGATGGTGCCGGACGAGCCGGACACAGTGCGCCAGACCTTGCAGCG
>CAIMEE010000414.1 GCA_903839865.1 Enhydrobacter aerosaccus
CGGATCGGAAATCTCGGCCGGCGTGATCTTGTTCATCACTTCGGTCGCGGTGTAGCCCAGCATACGCTCGGCACCGACATTGAAGATCTGGATGACGCCCTTGGCATCGGTCGCGATGCTCGAGAAGTTGGCGCTGTTGAAGATTGCGCTCTGCAGGGCGCCCGCCTTGAGCAATGCTGCCTCTTCGGCCAACTTGGGTGCCGTGTTGCTGGTGCCCTCGGAGATGCCGATCCTCGTCATCGCCATGTCCTCTATGTTGGTCATTGCGCTGCGAGCAGGCCCTTCATGGAGTCGTGGAGTTGCTGTTCCACGTAAGGTTTGGGAAGGAAGTGTGCGCCTTCAACAAACAGAGCCTTCAGTTTGTCGGTAATGGAATTGCCGGTCGTGTAGAGCACACGCAATTCCGGTCGAAGCTTGATTGCTTCGTGTGCCAGCGTGATTCCATCGAGCGCCCCTGCCTTGAGACGAATATCGGTAAATAGCGCAGTGATGGGCTGAGGAGACCGCAGGAGCAAAAGTGCGCCGTCCACATCGCCTGCTGAATGTGTTTGGTGCCCCCAGTCCTGGATCATCGTCTCGGCGAATAAGCGCAGCATGGCTTCGTCTTCGACGATCAAGATCACGGCCATTGCAACTTTCCTCGCCTCTGATTGGGTCCGGGACATAACTCTTCCCGTCCTGCTGGGCCTTGGGACCGCGCCCACGGTGGAGTGTCGAGTTGTGAACGGAGGACTATGACTTACCAGTCTACGGGCTCGTCAGCGCCTTATCGGCTGCCATAATCTTCAGGCAGAGCAAAGCATGGTCATGTTGAAACTCCCGGGGCAACGGCTGATGCAGCTTTGGCCTCGGCGGAGGAATATAGATTTGCCGACGGAACCTTCCTGATTCGGAGGCGTTGCCGTGCTCTTCGGGATTTTGGTGCCTCGTCACCCCCGCCGGTCGCCCGTCAGCTCACGGGGCTTGAGCAGTGCAAACGCGACCATCGCTACCGCCACCGTGACGGCGACGGAGCCGAACGCGAGCCCCCAGCCGATCGCCGACATTCCCCCCGACAGGTCGAGGACCCAGCCCATCATCAAGGGGCCCACGAAGCCGCCGCCGTAACCCAGCATCGAATGAACCGCGAGCGTCGCACCGCGCCGCGCGGGATCGGCGGAGCCCGCGGCGCCGGCGGTGAGCGACGAGGAGTCGAGCCAGATGACGACGCCGTAGAACACGAGCAGGCCCGCGGCGATCCAGTAGCCCATCGAACCGACGAAGCCGACCAGGACGCCGGTCGCCACGGACAGCCCCATCGCGGCCAGCACCAGCCGGCGGCGGCCGAAGCGGATGGACGCTTCGTTGCCGAAGACGCTGGCCAGCGTGCCGAGCAAACCCAGCGCGGCAACGACGAACGCCGGCGAGACACCCGCACTTGCCATGCCCGAGCCTGCCGCCACCCACGCCAGGAAGGCCACGCCCCAGCCGCGCAACGCGTTCATCTCCAGCGTGTGGACGCAATAGGCGAGCGAATAGGCGAAGGCCGAGCGGTTGCGCAGGACCGGCCGGAAATCGAACAGCTTTCCCGGGCTCGCGTGCGCCGGCGGACGCCGGCCGGGCAGGACGAGCGCCACCGCCAGCCACGCCACGAGGGCGGTGAGCGCCGCGCTGCCGAAGGCCATCCGCCAGCCGAAGGCCTGCGCCAGCAGTTCGCCCACGACATAGGAGGCTGCGCCCGAAATGCCGATGCTGGCGGCGTGTCCCGTCACGGCGCGCGACATTGTCTTTGCGTCGACCTGATCGGCCAGCAGCTTCAGCCCGGTCATATAGGTGCCGGCCCAGCCGACGCCGGCCAGCGCGCGCAGGGCGAAGGCGGACCAGAAGCCGTCCGCCAGGGCGCCGAAGCCCAGGTGCGCCACGGCCGTACAGCCGACGCCGAACAGGTAGACCCGCTTGGCGTCGATCCGGTCGGTCAGCGTCACCAGCACCGGGACGCTCAGCATATAGGCGGCGTAGAAGCCCGACGTGATCCAGCCGGCCTCGCTGTTGCTCAGCGACCAGCGGACCATCAGCTCCGGAAGCAGCACCGGCCAGTATCCGGCGCCCAGCTGCACGAACACCTGTGCCGCGCAGACGACCGCAACGAGACGCAGCGCCGTGCGCGGTTCAGCCGGCATCGAACGGCTCGCTAACCGCAACACCCCTTCTTCGCATCAGCGCTCGGCTTGGCCGGCGCGCAGCACCCGGAGGCCGTGGCCGCGGTCGCAGCCGCCGGCCCCGAGCAGACACCGGTTTCGGGCAGGACCAATTCGACTTTTGAAGCGGCGTCATGGTCGCCCCCGATCTCGGCCACGATCGAGCGCACCTGCTCGTAGCCCGTGAGCATCAGGAAGGTCGGCGCGCGGCCGTAGCTCTTCATGCCGGCGAAGTAGAAGCCCGGTTCCGGCTGGGCGAGCTCACGCGCGCCGTGGGGGCGGACGGTGCCGCAGCTGTGCACGTTCGGATCGATCAGCGGCGCCAGGGCCGGCGGGCATTCGACCGCGGGATCGAGCGAGATCCGGACTTCGCGCAGGAAATCCAGTTGCGGGCGAAAGCCTGTCGCGGCGATGAGCTGATCGACGGTGACCGAGCGGCAGCATTGGGCCTGTCCCGTCGCAACCCGCAGCCGCGCCCCGTCGCTGCCGATGGACGAGACCTTGAACCCGGCCTCGACGCGGATCTGTCCGCTGCCGACCAGCTCGGCGAAGGCCGCGCCCAGTGCGCCGCGCGCAGCGAGCTTGTCGTTGGCGCCACCACCGAACGCCTTTTCCGGCGCGGTCCCGCGCAGGAGCCAGACGATTTCGGTGGCGGGATCCTCGGCCTTCAGCTTGGCCAGTTCGATGAGCGTGCCGATCGCGGAATGGCCCGCGCCCAGGACCGCGACGGACTTGCCGGCATAGCGCAGGCGCTCGCGCCCCAGCACGTCGGGCATGCCGTAGGCGATCTGCGGATGGTTGGGCTCTTCGCCCAGGGCCGCGAGCCCGTCGGCGCCGGCCGGATTGGGAGAGAACCAGGTGCCGGTCGCATCGATGACGGCATCCGCCTTGAGCTGCTCGGTCTTGCCGTTGCGATAGCGAACGGTAAAGGGCTCGAACGCGCGCCCGTTGCTCTTCATCTTGTCGAAGCCGGCGCGGCCCACGGCGATCACCTGGCTCGAGGTGCGAATGCGGTCCTTGAGCGGTGTACGGGTCGCCAGGGGCTCGAGATACCGCTCCACGAGGTCGCGGCCGGTGGGATAGTCGCCGGGCGCCGGCGCATTCCAGCCGGTCGCCTTCAACAGCCGCTCGGCTGCCTTGTCGATATTGTATTCCCAGGGCGAGAACATGCGGACATGTCCCCATTGCCGCACGGCGTGCGCCGCGTCCGGTCCCGCCTCGAGCACGATCGGCTCGAGGCCGCGCTCCAGCGCATGGGCCGCGGCGGCAAGACCGACAGGGCCTGCGCCCAGGATGGCGACGGTCTTCGGCTTGGTCAGCGAGTCGGGCATGGCACTCTTCCTCTTTCGACTATTATCGAAATACACCGCTAAATTTTTTTAGGCGACCTTGGAAAACCGGACCGGCGCGCATCCGGTCCCTTCCGCACAGCACTCGGCCGCAAGATACTCCATCAACCCGCGCATCAGCGCGTAGTTGGTGTGGCAGATGAGGGTGGTCCCTTCGCGCGTCTGCGTGACCAGGCCAACGGCAACCAGCGTCTTCAGATGGTGCGACAGGGTCGAGGCGGCGACATCGAGCTTTTCCTGCAGTCCGCCGACCGGCAGCCCTTCCGCGCCCGCCCGCACGAGCGCGCGATAGATCTTGAGCCGGGTCGGATTGCCCAGCGCCTCGAGCGAGGCTGCGGCGTCATCGAGCTTCATGGCTTCAATGTAGGCGCTGCACCAGACCTGTCAATGGTATTTCTAGAATATTCGAAATAAGGATCAGGCCCCGGAGTTTTTGGCATGGCGCGCGACCGCATCGCCCTGCTCGTACCAGCGCTTGCTCGCGTTGGCGATCTTCACCACGGAGAGCATGACCGGCACTTCGATCAGCACGCCGACAACCGTCGCCAGCGCCGCACCGGAAGAAAAGCCGAAGATGCTGATGGCGGCCGCGACCGCGAGTTCGAAGAAGTTGCTGGCCCCGATCAATGCGGAGGGCGCGGCCACGCAGTGGGCCTCTCCGGTGGCCCGGTTCAGC
>CAIMEE010000415.1 GCA_903839865.1 Enhydrobacter aerosaccus
ACCTTGACCATCTTCATCACGCCCGGCGGCAGTTCGTCGCCGCGCTGCAGCTTGTCGACCTTGTCCTCGAAGCGACGGTCGAGACGCTTGCGGGCCTCGTCGAAGAGGCGGCGCATGGCCTCCAGTTCACCCATGGCCTTTTCGTCGTCGACCGCAATCTGCCACCACAGACCGGGAGCGATATCTTCCAGCTTCTCGGCGCTGATCTCGCCGCGACCCAGGCCCTTGGGACCCGACACGGCGTCGCGGCCGACCAGCAGGTCACGAAGCCGCGCGGTCATGTTGCGGTTCAGGATGGCGAATTCGTCGTCGCGGTCCTTGCCGAGACGGTCGATTTCTTCCCGCTCGATGGCCACCGCGCGCTCATCCTTGTCGACGCCGTGCCGGTTGAACACCCGGACTTCCACGACGGTGCCGGCGACGCCCGGGGGCAGCCGCAGGGAGGTGTCGCGCACGTCGGAGGCCTTTTCACCGAAGATGGCCCGCAGGAGCTTCTCTTCCGGCGTCATCGGCGATTCACCCTTGGGCGTCACCTTGCCCACCAGGATATCGCCCGGCATGACCTCGGCACCGATCGCCACGATCCCGGCTTCGTCGAGGTTGCGCAGGGCTTCCTCGCCGACGTTGGGAATGTCGCGCGTGATCTCTTCCGGACCCAGCTTGGTGTCGCGGGCCATCACTTCGAATTCGTCGATGTGGATCGACGTGAACACGTCGTCACGGACGATGCGCTCGGAGATCAGGATCGAGTCCTCGAAGTTGTAGCCGTTCCAGGGCATGAACGCGACGAGCGCATTCCGGCCGAGAGCCAGTTCGCCCAGTTCCGTGGACGGACCGTCGGCGATCACGTCGCCGGCGACGATCTTGTCGCCAACGCGAACCAGCGGACGCTGGTTGATGCAGGTGCTCTGGTTGGAACGCTGGAACTTCGACAGGCGGTAGATGTCGACGCCGGGCTTGGTGGCGTCAGTTTCGTCGGTGGCGCGGATGACGATACGCGTGCCGTCGATCTGTTCAACGATGCCCGAGCGGCGCGCAATGACCACGGCCCCCGAGTCCCGGGCCACGACCGCTTCCATGCCGGTTCCCACCAGCGGGGCGTCGGACTGAATGAGCGGCACGGCCTGACGCTGCATGTTCGAGCCCATGAGGGCGCGGTTGGCGTCATCGTTTTCAAGGAAGGGGATTAGCGCCGCGGCGACCGAAACCACCTGCTTGGGACTGACGTCCATCAGATCGACCTGATCCTTGGCCAGCAGCGAAGGTTCGCCGTTGACCCGGCCAGGCACCAGATCATCGATGATCTCGCCGTCGCGAAGGCCGATGTTGGCCTGGGCGATGACGTGCTTCGCCTCCTCCATGGCCGACATGTAGACCACCTCTTCGGTGATCTTGCCGTCTTTGACCCGACGATAGGGGCTTTCGATGAACCCGTACTTGTTGACCACGGCGTGAGTGGCCAACGAATTGATCAGACCGATGTTCGGGCCTTCGGGCGTTTCGATCGGGCAGATCCGTCCGTAGTGGGTCGGGTGCACGTCGCGAACCTCGAAGCCGGCGCGCTCGCGGGTCAGACCTCCAGGACCGAGCGCCGAGAGACGCCGCTTGTGGGTGATTTCCGACAGCGGGTTGGTCTGGTCCATGAACTGCGACAGCTGCGAGGAGCCGAAGAACTCCCGCACCGAGGCCG
>CAIMEE010000416.1 GCA_903839865.1 Enhydrobacter aerosaccus
GCCCATCAGGGTCGTGCCCTTGCCGAAGGCATCGTCGAACCACGCCTCGGCGCGCGCGGAGTCGCCGATCTCGTCCAGCATGTCGAGCACCGGCCCGGGCGCGCCGCCATGCAGCGGCCCCTTCAAGGCACAGAGCGCCGCCAGCACCGATGAGATCAGTCCGGCCTGTGTCGAGGCGACGACGCGCCCGGTGAAGGTCGACGCGTTGAAGCCGTGATCGGCGACAGTCGCGAGATAGGTATCGAGGCCTTTCTCGAACACCTCGCCGGCACGCTGGCCGCGGATCATGCGCAGCAGATCCTGAGCCGTGGTGAGCGTGGCGTCCGGGGCGAGCGGCGACAGGCCCTTGGCGCGATTGAGCACGGCGGCCAGAAAGACCGGCAGCGCGCCGCAAACGAGGAAGTGATGCGGCAGCGGATCGGCGTCCGGCAGCATGCCGAGGCCCACCCGGAGTGCCTCGACCGGCGTCAATCCTTCAGTCGCCGGGAGCAACCGCGGCACATCCCTGAAGGCCCGGACTCGCGCCTCGGCAAGCCCCTTCGTGACGGCCGCGTCATCGCCGCCGCCGGTGGCGTAGTCCGTCCAGAGCAGGGCCGCGACACCTTCAAAACCACGGGTCGCCACCAGCTCCGGCAGGGCGTGGCCGCGCACGACCAGCCGGCCCTCCTCGCCATCGACTTCACTCATGACCGTGTCGGCCACAATGATCCCGTCGAGACCGCTATTCACCCGTGTCTGCAGCATTTTCGTCCCCTTTTCTGTTCGCGGGGAAGGTCGTGCTTCGAATTTATATTGTCAATCTTGATCGTATTGATCAATATATACACATGAGCATCGAATGGCTGACCTCCCGCGAAGCCGCCAAACGCCTCGGCGTGTCGGCCGCCACCCTCTACGCCTATGTGAGCCGCGGCCTGCTGCGATCGGAAGCCACCGAAGGGCTGCGCGAACGCCGATACCGCGCCGACGACGTGACCCGCCTGAAGCGCCGCCGCGATGTCGGCCGCAAGGCCGAGTCGATCGCGAGCAACGCCCTCGATTTCGGCACGCCGGTGCTCGAATCGGCGCTCACCCTGATCGAGGACAATCACCTTTATTATCGCGGTGCTGACGCCGCCCGCCTCGCCCGCACCGACTCGCTGGAAGACGTGGCGCGGCTCCTGTGGGATTGCGACGACAAGCCGTTCGCCGCCACCAACCTGCCACCGCTCACCACGGCGCTGCGCCGCGCGTGGATGGCCGCCGCCACCCTGGGTCCTGTCGACCGCTGCCTCGTGCTGCTGCCGGCCGCTTCGGCGCTCGACCATCCGAGCTGGGTGGAGGATCGCTCGGCGATGCTGGAAACCGGTGCCCGCGTCCTGCGCCTTTTGACGGCCGCCATCACCGCGCGTCCGCTGTCGTCGGCGCCGGTGCACGAGCAGCTCGCCGCGGCCTGGAAGGTATTGCCGCATCACACCCCGCTGATCCGTGCGGCTCTCGTGCTGTCCGCCGATCACGAATTCAACGCCTCGGCCTTTGCCGCGCGCGTCGTGGCGTCGACCGGCGCCAACCTCTACGGCGCGGTGCTGGCCGGGCTCGCCGCCATCAACGGCCCGCGCCATGGCGGCTTGACCCGCCGGGTCGCCGGCCTGTTCGACGAGCTCAAGCGCGCGCCCGATCTCGAGGCCGAACTCGCGGCCCGAATCCGCGATCACATCTACATCCCGGGCTTCGGCCATCAGCTCTACCCCGACGGCGACGTGCGCGCGCAGACACTGTTCGACCTGCTGCGTGAATTGGCTCCGCAATCGCCGGAGCTGGCTTTCGCCGAGCGCCTCGCCACATCGGCCGAGCGGCTGATCAACCGCAAGGCCAACATCGACTTCACCACCGTCGTCGTCGAAAAAGTGCTCGCCCTGCCCAAGGATGCGGCGCTGGCGATGTTCCTGCTCGGCCGCACCGTCGGCTGGATCGCCCATGCTCTCGAGCAGGCCGCGCATGGCGCCTTGATCCGCCCCCGCGCGCGCTATACGGGTCCCCGACCGGCGGCTTGAGGCGAGACGCGCATGACCGATGCCCTGATCATCATCGACTTGCAGGAAGGTCCGTTCGGCGGCGGCCCCGCCAAGCACAATGCCGCGGGCCTGGTCACCCGCCTGAATAAGCTCGCGACTGCTGTCCGCGCCTCCGGGCGCACCGTGGTGTACGTCCAGCACGATGGCCCGGCGGGGTCCGACCATCACCCTGACCATCCCGGCTGGCGGCTGCTTCCCGCCCTCGACGTGCGTTCTACCGACGCCTTCATCCGCAAGACGTCCTGCGATTCCTTCCTCGGCACCTCCCTCGACACCCTCCTCGCGGCCCGTGGCGCCACGCGGCTGATCATCACCGGCTGGGCGACCGACTACTGCGTCGACACCACCGTGCGCAGTGCCCTGGCGCGCGGCTACCCGACGACCGTTCCGTCGGACGGGCATACTGCCGCCAATCGGCCGCACCTCGCGGCGGAGAAGATCATCGAGCACCACAACGCCATCTGGGCCGACTTCATTGCCCCCGCCGGCCCTGCCCGCGTCTGCCCCTGCGCCGAGATCCGGTTATCCACCTAAAGGTTAACTTGCGGGTGTGGCAGGTGCGTGCTTAACGTCGCCTTTTAGTGACAAAGAAAATCGCGGGCGTGCCGAGGTTGCCCCACCTGCTCGGCATCGAAGGTCTGTCGCCTGAAACTATTTCGGGTTTGCTCGACCTTTCCGAAACCTACATCGATCAGAACCGGTCCATCGACAAACGCCGCGACAAGCTCGCCGGCCGCACCGTCATCAACCTGTTCTTCGAGAATTCGACCCGTACCCGCACCAGCTTCGAGGTCGCCGCCAAACGGCTGGGCTCGGACGTCATCAACATGGACGTTGCGACTTCCTCCGTGAAGAAGGGCGAAACGCTGCTCGACACGGCAATGACACTGAACGCGATGCGCCCCGACGCCATCGTCGTGCGGCACGCCGAGTCCGGCGCAGTGAACCTGCTGTCGCAGAAGGTGAACTGCACCGTCATCAATGCGGGCGACGGCCAGCACGAGCACCCGACGCAGGCGCTGCTCGACGCGCTCACCATTCGGCGACGTCTGGGCAGCCTGCAGGGCCTGCTGGTCGCGATCTGCGGCGACATCATGCATTCGCGCGTCGCGCGCTCGAACATCCACCTGCTGCAGATCATGGGAGCGCGCGTGCGCGTGGTCGGACCGCCGACCCTGATGCCGACCGACATCGACCGCATGGGCGTCGAAGTTCACTACAGCATGAAGACCGGCCTCCAGGACGTCGACATCGTGATGATGCTGCGCCTGCAGACCGAGCGCATGCAGGGCTCGTTCGTGCCATCGATCAGCGAATACTTCCGCTTCTTCGGGCTCGACCATGAAAAGCTCAAGGTCGCCAAGCCGAACGCGCTGGTGATGCATCCCGGCCCGATGAACCGCGGCGTCGAGATCGACTCGGAGGTCGCCGACGATCTCGATCGCTCGATAATCCACGAGCAGGTCGAGATGGGAGTCGCGGTGCGCATGGCCTGCCTCGAC
>CAIMEE010000417.1 GCA_903839865.1 Enhydrobacter aerosaccus
CCATACCAATGCCTGCGGCGACTTCACCCTGATGTCCGCTGCCTACTGGGATTACATTCGCGGCCACGTGCTCGACCCGACGGTCCTGGCGCTCGACATCGATTCGCTGGCCATGCATGCCGCCGCCGCCCTCGGAGTGCGCGAATGCCGCTGGCCCGACTCGTGCCGCGTCTACAAGCCGACACATGACAAGCTCCACAGCGAGCGCCTCCAGCAGCTCTGGCGGCCCTGGCAGCGCAGGCTCGACAAGTTCCTGTCCGAAAAAGTGAGCGAGGAAGCCGCCCACTGGGCACGTACGAAGCTCGACTATCCTCGCCGCCAGGTGCGTGGCATCAGCACGGCGCTCGGTCCATCGATCGAGAAGAACTTTGTCCACCCGGCCAGCCGTTGGGCGGCAGGCGAGAAGCCGGTGCCGACGCAGCCAGCCAACTGGGGCCTCATGGACGTACCGCTTAAGCCTCGGATCCTGTGCCGTGCCGACTGGGATGTCGCCGCGGCCGCCTAGCTAGGACGCGCGCGGCTTCGCAACGAAGAACTGCCGGCGGCGATTAATCTCCAGCACCGCTTCGACCGCCGCTTTCGGCAGGGGGCCGAACGCGCTGGCGAGAGCGTTTGCGTCGGCTTCGTCCGGCGTCAGGATGCCTGGGATCACGCTCGAAATGGCCGGGAATGCCAAGCAGAAACGCAGTGCGCTCCGGGCCCCCTCCTGCCCTGGCACCGCCTTCACAGCCGTCAGCAGATCGGCCGCACCGTCGATCCAATTGTCGAGTTGAGGGCGAGACCATCCAAGCCGGTGGTCGCCCGGCGGGAACACCGTGTCTTTCGAGATCGCTCCGGACAGGAATCCGAAACAGAGTGGCGTCCGGCCGATGAAGCCCGCCTGCCGGCACTCTACCTCGCCCAGCAGACCGTCGAGGGCTCGAACATCCATCATGTTGAAGTTCGCCTGCACCACGGCAACATCGAATTCCTTCAGCGCTTCTATGGCCTCGACCGGGCTCTTGGCCGAAACGCCCCAGGCGCGAATCTTTCCGGACTTCTCGAGACCTGCCAACGCGTCGCGCAGCTCAGCCGATCGAAGGGCGTCGTGTGGCGGATTGTGGAGCTGGAATAGGTCGATGACGTCCGTCCTCAGGCGGCGCAGGCTCGCCTCGGCCGATGCCACGACAGCTGCGGGCGAAAAATCCGGCGGCTTGTCCCAGGCATCGTAACCGGCCTTGGTCGCGATCACGACCTGGTCGCGTCTGGACTCGAACGCCTGACCGATCAGCGCTTCGCTATGACCGTTACCGTACGCGCTCGACGTATCGAAGAAGGTTATGCCCTTGTCCAGTGCCCGGCCGAGGGCGGCGAGCGACGTGCTGTCGTCGGTATCTCCATAGGACGTCGTGCCGACGGTACGACCGCCGATGCCCCAGGCGCCGAAGCCGATCTCCGATACTCGCAGTCCCGTCTTGCCGAGAGCCCGATAGTTCATGGGGAGAAGGCCTTCTTCCACCACTGCACGGTGCGGCGGACGCCTTCATCGAACGAGATTTCGGGCTTCCAGCCCAGCACGTCGACCGCACGACGGTTGTCGAGCGCGAACGACGTCTTGATCGTGGGCCCCGCCGGGTCGTGCTCGATGCGGAGCGCGCGGCCCGACGCCGCCACGATGCGGGCCACGAGGTCCCTGATCTGGATCGCGTGCCCGGCGCTCACGTGCAGCATCTCGTACGGCGTGGTCTGCTTGTCGATCGACAATTCGACGAAGCGCACCAGATCGTCGACATAAAGCAGGTCGCGGGCCTCTTCACCGGTGCCCCAGACCGTCACGCTCCCGGTCGTACTGGTCATGGCCTTGGTGACAGTAGCCCCGAAGACGTGACTGCGCTCGAGATCGAACTTGTCGTATGGGCCGAACACGTTGGTGTGGCGGATGGCCGTGTGCTTGGTCACGCCAAGGCGGCTGAAGAACTCGCACATCTTCTCGATGTAGACTTTCGTCCAGCCGATTCCGAAATAGTTGAGATGCATCTCCTGCGAGGCGTCCCACTCCTCCTCGCGCCACGGCGTCTCGCGCGGCTGGTACATCACGGAGCAGCTGAAGAAGACGAAATGCCGGACTTTGTGGTCGAAGCAGGCTCGCAGCAGCAGCGAGTTCATGACGGCATTGTCCGTCACGTGAATGTAGGGCGTCTTCACGATGTCGCGCGAGCCCGAGGTGGTGGCAGCGGCCTGAATAATGACATCCATGCCGGGAACGAGACGGTTCACCGCTTCTACATCGCGCAGGTCGCCCTGGTGCCAGGTGATACCGGGCAGAGAATATGCCGGCCGCGTGAAGCGCAGCGCATGGACTTCCAGGTCGGCGCGCTTGGCCAGCGTCTCGACCAGATTGCGGCCGATGAAGCCGGTCGCGCCGCAGATCAGGACGCGCCGCTTGGCCATCTCAGTCCCCTGCCCGCTGCTCGGCTTCGTAGAGCACCAGCTGGGTGCCGCCGCGCTCGAACTTGAACGGTACTGGCAGCAGCTTTTCGAGCGACCGCAGCACCGCCACGCGCTTCTCGGGCTGGACGAAGAGCAGCATGAAGCCACCGCCGCCCGCACCCAGCAGCTTGCCGCCATCGGCGCCCGCCTTGCGCGCGGCGTCGTACATCTCGTTCACCAGGGTCGGCGCAATCTTGCTGGAGAGCGAACGCTTGCGCTGCCAGGCCTCGTCGAGCAGGCGGCCGAAGTCGCGCAACGAGCCAGTGCTGGCCAGGATCTTCTCGCCATCGTCGACCATCGCGCGCATGGCCTTCATCTCGGCAGTCTTGTCGCCCATCGTCGAGACCTGCTCTGCGGCGATCTCGGAAGCGTGACGGGATAGGCCGGTATAGATCAGCAGCAGATGGTCCTGAAGGCTCGCCAGCCGTTCGGCCTGCACGACCAGCGGCACCACCTCGAAGGAAGCGTCGGGACGGATATCAACCCGGTTCAGCCCCCCGAAAGCCGCCGCGATCTGGTCCTGCACACCGACATTCTCGCGCAGCACCGTTTGCTCGACGTAGATCGCCTCTTCCGCGAGAACGCGTTTGGAGATCAATTCGCCGCGCATCGCGTGAAGCGCATGCAGGAGACCGACGGTGAACGACGAGCTCGACCCCAGCCCGGTGCGCGCCGGCAGATCGCCGTGATGCAGGACTTCCACACCCTCGTTAATCTTCATCCACTCCAGGATGCCGCGGATCGCCGGATGCTTGATCTCGGCCGAACTCTGCACCTGCTCGATCTGCGACCAGACAATGCGGCTCTTGAAGTCGAAGAACGGCGGCAGGTAACGGACGTGCAAGTAGAGATACTTGTCGATCGTCGTCGACAAAACCGCCCCGCCATGTTCACGGAACCACGTCGGATAGTCCGTGCCGCCCCCGAAAAAGGAGACGCGAAGCGGCGTGCGCGTGATGATCATCTGTTAGATCAGCGAACGCGCGCGAATGAAGGCACGGACCTGCTCGGCAACATAGGAGCGCGCGCCCGAATCGACGTCCTGATGATTGCCGAACGAGAAGGCGCCATCCATGACCGCGTTGGAGTGCTTCATGTCGCCGACCACTCGATGCTCGTAGAGCTTGAGCGCCGGCTGGCGAGCGATGTTACCCGCGATGATCGGGCGGGTCTCGACGTGCGCGGCGTTCAGCGCCTTGGTGAGCTCGGTCACCTTGAATCCCGCGTTGCTCTTTACGCGCATCGGGAAGCCGAACCAAGAATGACGGCCCTTGGGCTGCTCTTCCTGGAAGTCGAAGAAATCGCCGTACTGCGCGAACTCGCGGCGGAACCACGCCGAATTCTCGCGGCGCGTGTCGACGAACTTGGCGAGCCGCGGCAGCTGCACCATACCCATCGCACCGGAGAGCTCCATCGGGCGCAGGTTGTAGCCCACGTTCACAAAAAGGAAGCGCGGATCGAACTCGGGATACTTCTTCAGCCAGCGATCGCGATCCTTGACCTCACGCACCCAACCATGGGCCCGCAGGATTCGCATCAGCTCGGCGAGCTCGAAGTCGTCGGTGACGGTGATGCCGCCCTCAAGTGTCGTCATGTGATGCGAGAAGTAGAAGCTGAAAGTGCCCACGCGTCCGAACTTGCCGACGGGCTTGCCGTCGTAATAGGCACCCAGTGCCTCGCAGCAGTCCTCGATCAGGATCAGGTTGCGGCGCTTGCAGATCTCGACGATCGCATCCATCGCGCAGGGATTGCCGTAGACCGGTACGATCATGACGGCACGGGTCTTCGGACCGATCGCCTTCTCGATTTCGTTC
>CAIMEE010000418.1 GCA_903839865.1 Enhydrobacter aerosaccus
CCCTCACTGTCTTCCTCGTTAATCGGCGGGCTACCGTCCATCGCTTCTACGCCGATGTCAGCTACGCCTTTCAGGCGCGGCTCGAACTTGTAAGCGAAACGGGGTTCCGTCCGCGTCGCGACCTTTCAGGCTATCGCGCCCAGGATTGGGACCTGCGGATTGCCGATCTGCACTATCGCGACATGCGTGAATGGGCCGTGGGACGAAACGCGGCTGCCGGATGGGATACTTCCGAAGACAGCGCCAACGGTGTGACGCGGGTATGGACCGACCCGCTGCCGTCGGCGGAGGTCGAACGCGTTGCGCCGAATGAGGACGCTGAATTCAAGGCGCAGGTGACGTTCGGCATGGAAGCGCTCGCGCAGTTGGCGGAGGGCGATGGCGCCGGCCTTCGCGCCGCCCTGGCCGATCTGCCGTCACTCTATGGAATTTGGATCGACGCTGAGCGCAACAAGCTCGCAGGCCTTCCATCCCGCCGACGTGAGACCGGGGAACGCCTTGTTGCTGAGATGGTGACCGCGAAGGACCGGATCGCAAAGGGCATCGAGATTCTATCGACGGACGCGAAAGCCCGCGCGGCGTTCCGGTTCATGAATCTCTCCGTTTCCATGGCCGCGCGCCGGCGCGTCGCCGGCGCGACGGGCGATCCGAGTGCTCTCGATGAGCCACAGTGGCGGCCGTTTCAGCTCGCCTTCGTGCTGCTCAACATGGCCGGCCTAATCGACCGAACTCATGTCGATCGTGAGACGGCGGACCTACTGTTTTTTCCAACAGGCGGCGGCAAGACCGAGGCCTATCTCGGCCTCGCGGCCTTGGTGATTGCGCATCGGCGGCTGGGCGGATCGGGCGTGCTCGGCGCTGGCGTCGCCGTTATCATGCGTTACACCCTGCGCCTTCTGACGCTCGACCAGCTCGCACGCGCGGCAGGTGTCGTCTGCGCGCTAGAATTGATGCGCACCGACGCCAAGAACGTCGATGAACGCGGTCGTCGGATGCTCGGTGACTGGCCTATCGAGATCGGTCTGTGGGTCGGCTCCGACGCATCGCCAAACAAGCTGGGTGGCAAAGGAAAGTCTGACGAGACAACGGCGGTCGGTCGAATCCGGCGCTATCGCAACGGGCGTGACAAGCGCGCGCCGGCCCCGCTCAAGGCTTGTCCGTGGTGCGGAACCGAGTTCACGCCGTCATCGTTTTCCTGCACGCCGAACGAGCATGCGCCGACCAATTTGGAAATTCGCTGCGCCAATACCAGCTGCGAGTTCAGCAGGAATCGACCGCTACCGGTGCTTACGGTCGACGAGCCCATCTACCGGCGTCTTCCGGCGTTTCTGATCGCTACGGTCGACAAGTTCGCCGCGCTGCCATGGGTGGGTGAGACCGGCGCTTTCTTCGGGCACGTTGATCGTTTCGAAGATGGCGTCGGCTTCTATGGGGCGGCTGAGCCGGGCGAAGGCCGACCATTGGGCAACGGATGGTCGCTGGATCCGCCCGATCTTATCATCCAGGACGAATTGCACCTCATTGCCGGTCCCCTTGGAACGGTCGCCGGTCTGTATGAGGCGGCGATTGATCAGCTTGCCTCGCGAGGCTCCGGTGAGAACCGCGTTCGCCCGAAGATCGTGGCG
>CAIMEE010000419.1 GCA_903839865.1 Enhydrobacter aerosaccus
CATCTCGCGCGGCGACGTGCTGGCCGACGGCCCGTCGACCCATCTGGGCGAGCTGGCCCTGGGCCAGAACATGCTGGTCGCGGTCATGCCCTGGAACGGCTACAACTTCGAGGACTCGATCCTCATCTCCGAGCGCGTCGTGCAGGAAGACCGCTTCACCACGATTCATATCGAGGAGCTGACCTGCGTCGCCCGCGATACGAAACTCGGGCCCGAGGAGATCACCGCCGACATCCCGAACGTGGGCGATGCGGCGCTGGGCAAGCTCGACGAGGCTGGCATCGCGTTCATCGGCGCCGAAGTGCGCGCGGGCGACATCCTGGTTGGCAAGGTCACGCCGAAGGGCGAGACCCAGCTCACCCCGGAAGAGAAGCTGCTGCGCGCCATCTTCGGCGAGAAGGCGTCGGACGTTAAGGACACCTCGCTGCGCGTGCCCCCGGGCATGGACGGCACGGTGATCGACGTGCGCGTGTTCACGCGCGACGGCGTCGAGAAGGACAGCCGTGCACTCTCGATCGAGCGCACCGAGGTCGAGCGGGTCCGCAAGGACTTCTCCGACCAGCAGCGCATCCTCGAGGACGATCTGTTCCAGCGCGTGCGCGGCATGCTTATCGGCAAGGTCGCCGCCGGCGGGCCGAAGAAGCTCAAGAGCGGCGCCAAGATCGATGCGGCCTATCTCGACGACCTGGCTCGCGAGGAGTGGTTCGAGATCCGCCTGGATGACGAGGAGGCCAACGCGCAGCACGAGGCTGCCGCCCTTCGCGTGAAGGAGCAGCGCAAGGCCTTCGAGAAGCGCCTGGAAGACAAGCGGGCCAAGATCACTGCCGGCGACGACCTCGCCCCCGGCGTGCTCAAGATGGTCAAGGTCTACCTGGCCGTGAAGCGCCGCCTGCAGCCTGGCGACAAGATGGCCGGCCGCCACGGCAACAAGGGCGTGATCTCGCACATCACCCCGATCGAGGACATGCCTTACCTGGAAGACGGTACGCCGGTTGACGTCGTGCTGAACCCCCTGGGCGTGCCTTCGCGTATGAACGTCGGCCAGGTGCTGGAGACCCATCTGGGATGGGCTGCCAAGGGCCTGGGCCTGAAGATCGGGAAGATGATGGAGGCTCAGGCGAAGGTCGCCGAGATCCGCGGCTTCCTCGAGCAGGTCTACAACGGCACGGGCGGTCAGGGTGAGCAGATCACCTCGCTCAACGACAAGGAAATCGACGAGCTCGCGAAGAACCTGAGTCACGGCGTGCCGATCGCGACGCCGGTGTTCGACGGTGCGAGCGAGCCGCAGATCAAGCACCTGCTGCAGCTGGCGGACCTGCCGGTCAGCGGCCAGACCTACCTGTTCGACGGCCGCACGGGCGAGCGCTTCGATCGCCAGGTCACCGTTGGCTACATGTATATGCTCAAGCTCAACCATTTGGTTGACGACAAGATGCATGCACGCTCCACCGGCCCATACAGCCTCGTGACCCAGCAGCCGCTGGGCGGCAAGGCGCAGTTCGGTGGCCAGCGCTTCGGAGAGATGGAGGTCTGGGCACTGGAGGCCTATGGCGCTGCCTACACGCTGCAGGAGATGCTGACCGTCAAGTCCGACGACACGACGGGCCGCACGCTCATGTACAAGTCCATTGTCGACGGGAACCACGAGATGAAGGCGGGCATGCCCGAGTCCTTCAACGTGCTCGTCAAAGAAATCCGCTCGCTCGGTATCAACATCGAACTCGAGCAGGATTGATCAGGAGGCGATGATTAAATGAAAGACTTACTCAAGCTCTTCAAGCAGCACGCCCCGATCGAAAACTTCGATTCGATCAAGATCGGACTTGCGTCTCCGGACCTGGTCCGTTCGTGGTCGTTTGGCGAGGTCAAGAAGCCGGAAACGATCAACTACCGAACCTTCAAGCCGGAGCGGGACGGCCTGTTCTGCGCCAAGATCTTCGGGCC
>CAIMEE010000420.1 GCA_903839865.1 Enhydrobacter aerosaccus
AGTCGGCGTCAGTCATCGGGCTCTCGACCGAGACGGTGATCGGCACGGTGTTGCCGTTCTCGATCAGCGGCGGCACGTCGAGTTTCACTTTGCCCACACGCAGTTCCTTGCCGCCTGTCACCTCCTTGATCAGCTCCGCGAGCGCCTCAGGCGTCGCGCGCGCGGCGTCGAACGGCAGCAGCACTACCGCGGCCGCTCCCAGCAGGAACCTGCGTCTCTCGGCCACCGGCTACTCCTTCAACGTCATGAGATAGGCCACGACATCCTCGATTTGATCGGCGCTCAGGATGGTCTTGCCCTCGTAGGCCTTCGCTACCCGCTGCAAGCGGTCGAGCCGATAATAGGGCGGCATGATGGTGTCGGGAACGAGGCGCGACGGATTGACAAGCCGCATCCGAAGCTGGCCCGGTGTGTTGCGCGCGCCGGCGCCGGCGAGGCTGGGCGCGAGATTGCCCTGCAGCGGCTGCTCCGGGAACGGTCCGCTGTGGCAGAGCAGGCAAAGACCGACGGTGCGATTGGCCACGATCGCGCGGCCGCGCTCTGCGTCGCCCGGCTGGCCGCTCAGCGAGTCGGGAATCGCATCGCCTGCGATCGCATAGGTGCGCAGCTCCTGCGCCGAGACGCCGGCGGCCGTCAGGGCAAAGGCCACAGCCAGTGACGCGGCGATCCTCATCCGAACACCTCTCTGGTGATCGTGCCGAACCAGCGCCCGGCCTCCCCGGCCTCGTGCACCTGCACGGACGCGTCGGCGTCGAGCGCCGTCGTGTTGGTCGAACCCGGAATCTCGATCAGCTGGCCCTTGTCCGGGCGAAAGACGCTGGTCGTGCGAATGGCCTGCCCAGGCGCCACGAAGCTGTAGCAGGTGTTGGTGAGCTGCAGTTCGTCGGGCGCGCGGCCCGCCAGCCGGGCGACGATCGCCGCGGCGCAGACCTTGCCTTGCGCGGCGGCGATAAAGGCCGACTTGGAAACGCCGCTGATCAGCGTCGCGTCGCCCAGCACGTGGATGTCCTTCTGCAAGGTAGACTCGAACGCGATCGGCTCGACCGTGCACCAGCCGGTGCGATCGGCGACGCCCGCACTGGCGGCGATGGCAGAGGCCTTCTGCGGCGGTATCACGTTGGCCACGGCCACTTTGTATTTCTCGAAGTCGGTGACGAGGGTCATCGTCGAGGGATCGACCGAGGTGACGTTGCCGCCCTGGCTGAGCGGCACGCGCTCGACGATTCCCGCATACAGCTTGGTCCAAGCCTGCTCGAACAGGCGCTGCATCGAGAACTGATCCTTGGCGTCGAGCAGCAGCAGCTTCGACTTCGGCTTCTTCGTCTTGAGATAGTGGGCGATCAGGCAGGCGCGCTCGTAGGCGCCGGGCGGGCAGCGCGTAGGATTGGCGGAGACGGCCATGCCGACCGTACCGCCATCTTCCATCGCCTCGAGCTGGCGGCGCAGCAACGCGATCTGCGCCCCGCCCTTCCACGCATGCGGCATCTTCTCGGAGGCGGCCTCGGTGTATCCGGACAGCGCGGTCCAGATGAGATCGACGCCGGGCGCCAACACGAGCTTGTCATATGGGAGCTTCGTGCCGTCACCCACCGTGACCGTCTTCGCTGCAGGATCGACGGCGGTCGCGACCGTCTGCGCGAGGGCGACGCCGTCCTTCACGACGGCGTCGTACCCGAACTGCTGTTGCGAAAGAGTACGAACGCCTCCCAGCACATCGTTGCTGAAGGGGTAGGCGGTGAAGAGTTTCTCCGGCTCGATCAGAGTAACGGAGAGCTTCGGGTCGAGTCGCTTCAGGCTGCGGGCGCAGAGCGTGCCCGCAAAACCGCCGCCTACGATGACGATGCGACTCGATGTCTGGGCACGCGCGACGAACGGCGCCCCGAGGGACGCCCCCAAAGACCCCGTCGCAATCGCGAGGAAGCGCCGACGTCCCGATCGCGGAAGCAGCTAGGCACCCTTTTTCAGCTCGTTGTTCATCAGCGGCAGCTCGCGCACGCGCTTGCCGGTCGCCTTGTAGATGGCATTCAGCACCGAAGGCGCCGCCACCGCAATGGTGGGCTCGCCGACGCCGCCCCAGAAGCCGCCGGAGCCCACGATCACCGTCTCGACCTCGGGCATCTCGTCCATGCGCATGACGTTGTAGCTGTCGAAGTTGGTCTGCTCGACGACGCCGTTCTTCACGGTGATCTCGCCGTACAGCGCGGCCGACAGGCCGTAGACGAACGAGCCCGCGACCTGGCGCTCGATCAGCCACGGATTGACGGCGTAGCCGGGATCGGTGGCCGCCGTGATCTTGTGGATCTTGAGCACGCCGTCGGGATTGACCGACACTTCGGCGACGCCGGCCACGTAGGAGCCGTACCCCATCACCTGGGCGATGCCGTGGAAGTGCCCCTGCGGCAGCGGCTTGCCGTATCCCGCCTTGTCGCACGCGGCCTTCAGCACGGCGGCGTACTTGGGCTTGAGCAGCTTCAGGCGGAACTCGAGCGGGTCCTTGCCTGCGGCCTCCGCCAGCTCGTCCATGAAGCTTTCCATGTAGACGGCGTTCTGGTTCACGTTCACGCCGCGCCAGAAGCCCGCCATCAGATGGGGGTTGCGCATGGCGTGATCGATCAGAAGGTTCGGCACGTTGTAGCCGTAGGCCGCCTCCGGGCCGCTCGCCATGAGACCCTGGAACGTCGCGGGATCCATGCCGCTCTGCAGGCTTTGCGGCGCCAGCGACGCCAGGATCGACTGGCCCGAGATGCGCACGTGCAGCCCGACCAGGTTGCCGTCCTTGTCGAGGCCGCCGGTCATCTTGCACATGGTCGTCGGGTGGTAGAGGCCCTGCTGCATGTCTTCTTCGCGCGACCACACCAGCTTGACCGGCGTGCCCGGCATCTGCTTGGCGACCAGCACCGCCTGACGCACATAGTCGGCGCGCCCGCGACGGCCGAACCCGCCGCCCAGCATCATCTTGTAGACGTCGCACTTGGCGACCGGCAGGTCGGCTGCTTCGGACGCGGCGGCGAGCGCCGCCTCGCCGTTCTGCGTGCCGCACCACACCTCGCACTTGTCGGTCGTCCACAGCGCCGTCGCATTCAGCGGCTCCATCGGCGCGTGGTTCTGCCACGGGAAGGCATAGGTCGCCTCGACCTTCTTGGCGGCGCCGTCGATCGCGGTCTTGGCGTCACCGACCTTGTTGCCGATGTAGGTCTCGGTGGCGGTCAGGCCTTCCTTGAGCATCGCCACGACGTCGGACTGCTGGATGTCGCCCAACTTGCCGACGTCCCATTCGATGGGAAGAGCGGCGAGCGCCGTGCGTGCGCTCCAGTAGGTATCGGCCACCACGACAACAGCGTTGCCGTCGATCGACACGACTTTCTTCACGCCCGGCATCTTCTCGATCTTGGCCGCGTCGAAGCTCTTGAGCTTGCCGCCGCGCACCGGGCACGCCTTGACCGCGCCGGTCAGCATGTTCGGCAGCTTCACGTCGATGCCGTACATCTGCTTGCCGTTGACCTTCTCCAGGGTGTCGAGGCGATGGATCGGCTTGCCGATCACCTTCCAGTCCTTGGGATCCTTGAGCGGTATTTCCTTGGGCGGCTCGAGCTTGGCCGCGGCCGAGGCGAGATGGCCGTAGGGGAGCTTCTTGCCCGAGCTGTGCGTAACGACGCCGTTGGATGCCGTGCATTCGGCCGCCGGCACTTTCCACTCCGCCGCCGCCGCCGCTATCAACATCATGCGCGCGGCAGCGCCGCCTTCACGGACATACTGCTGGCTCTCGCGGATGCCGCGCGAGCCCCCGGTCGAATAGTTCTTCCAGACGCGGTTGCGCCGCACGTTCTCGCCCGGGGTCGGGTATTCGGTCGTAATCTTGGTCCAGTCGCATTCGAGCTCTTCCGCCACCATCTGGCAGAGCCCGGTCAGCGTGCCCTGGCCCATCTCGGAGCGGGCGATGCGGATCACCACCTTGTCGTCGGGATGGATCACGACCCAGGCGTTCACCTCCTGCACCTCGGCAGCCATCGCGGGCGCATAGGGGAAGGAGAAGGCGAGCGAGAAGCCGCCGGTGGCGGCTGCGGTGCCGACGAGGAAATTGCGCCGATTCATGGAATTGGAGCCGAGAGAGGTCTGGATTGTCATGCGTGCACCCTCCCCTTAGGCCTTGGCCGCGGCGTGGATGGCTTCGCGGATCTGCTTGTAGGTGCCGCAGCGGCAGATGTTGGTCATCGCCGCGTCGATGTCGGCATCAGTGGGATTGGGCTTGGCGGCGAGCAGCGCTGTGGCCGCCATGATCATGCCGCTCTGGCAGTAGCCACATTGCGGCACGTCGAGCGCTACCCAGGCGGCCTGGATCTTGTTCAGCTTGTCGCCGTCGGCGATGCCCTCGATCGTCGTGATCTTGCGGCCGCCGACGGAGTTCATCGGCACCTGGCAGGAGCGCGTCGGCACGCCGTCGATGTGCACGGTGCAGGCGCCGCACTGGGCGATGCCGCAGCCGTACTTGGTGCCGGTCATGCCGAGCGTGTCGCGCAGCACCCAGAGCAGCGGCGTCCGCGGATCGACCTTGGCGTCTACCGACTTGCCGTTGATGTTGAGAACAGCCATGCGCGACCCCCCGTGAAATGCGTAGGGTGTGAGACTACCTCGCTATCCCCTTCCGGAATAGCGCAGGACCCACACTCACGCAGGTGTGATGGCGGCTCAGGCCAGAGTTGCCTCGAAGACGCGGCGATAGTTGCCCCCGAGGATTTTCGCCGTCTCCTCGGCGTTGAAACGCTCGCGCAACGCGGCGGCGAGTTGCGGCATTTCATTGTAGTCCTCGATCGTGCTGCCACCGGGCAGCCCCAGCAGGTCGGTGCCGACGCCCACTCCATCGACGCCCACGACGTCGGCCATGCGCGCCATGCCTTGCGCCCAGGACTTGAACGTTCCGAAGATCTGCTTGATCGGCCAGATTCCGATCACCCCGCCGGTTCCGGCGATGGCGCGGGCGTGGTCGGGAGTGATGAGGCGGGTCCAGGCCTGGGGTTTTTCCGTAAGCGAGGTGTGCGACAGCACCAGCGGCTTGGCAGTGACTTGGGCGGCCATCTTCACCAGCTCGAACGTGCCATGCGCCACGTCGACGACAATTCCGCGCTGATTGCAGCGGCGAACAACCTCGGCGCCGAACGGCGTCAATCCGCCCTTCTCCGCGGGCTCGGTCTGGATGTCGCCGAGTTCGTTGACCCGATAGTGCGTAAGCTGCAGATGCCGCAGCCCGAACTTGTCGTAAGCCTCGTCGAGGCGCTCGATCTTGCCTTCGAGAAAGTCGGCGCCTTCGGCCGACACGATCACCGAAGGGCGTTCCGGCGTAGCCGCACGCAGCTCGGCCGCGGTCCGCACCATGCCGAGGCCCTGCTCGCGCACAACTCGTTGCAGTCGCGAGAACGCACGCTTGCTGTACTCGTAGAGTTCGCCGGGATTGGCGCTACGAAACGGCCTGATCCGCCCGCTGGTGATCTGCGTGGTTGGCGAGTCGGCCACAATGGCAAGACAGAGCGTGGAAACGCCGCCCTGGCGCATCGGCTGCGCCACCGGCGTGACGTCGGGATTGCTGCCGACAAACAGCAGTTTGCCGGCATGGCTGTGCATATCGATCGTCGGCACGACGGGCTGGGCCAGCGACGGCACAGGCAGGCAGATGAGCGGGCTGGCGGCCAGCAAATGGCGCCGCCTGATCCCGCCGACGGTCCTGACGCCGCGCAGCTGGTAGCGCCACTGATCGTTGTCGTCGGCTTCGACATGCAACGTGCCAGACAGGCGCAGCGCGCCGGCGGTGAGATCGATCTCACGTTCGGCGAAGACCTCGATCACCGCCAGGCGATTGGCCGGCACGCATCCGGCGCAGCAATTGGCCTCGGCCATGAGAAGAAAATAGTCGGACCGCACGGTGCCGAGAGCGGCCGTCGGCCATCCCGTCACTTCGACTATCTTGCCGTGCGCCCTGTCGGCACGCGGCGTTCCAAGATCATGCCACGAAAGTCTCATCGGCTCTCCCTAGAGCTTGGGAGGCGGATAATAAGGCCTTTCACCCAAGGCGTGCACGCGCTTCCAGAACTCGGGCCCGGAGGCCTTGCCCACTTCGTCGAGGTCGGCGGCCTGGCGCCACAGGCTCCACGAGTCGGGATGGAGCCTGCTCGCCTCGGCCATCTGCAGGTCGCCTTCGGCTGCACGGCCATGGGCGCGCAGCCACACACCGAGTCGGAAATGTGCGCGGGCGGCCGCGATCTCCGGCGTCACCTTCGGCAGATTCGCACGGGCTGCATTTTCAGGCAGCGCGTGCTTGCCGGCGGTCACCCAGGCGCGCACGGCGTCCATATAGGCCACCCGTGCGGCAAGTCGTTCTTCCTGTGCCTGTGGCGACATGGTGCGGGTCTTGAGATCCATGCCCCGGAAATGATCGGTCGAGCCCGCCGTCTCGGGCGGCCGCACGATCTTGCCTTGCTCGTCAATCCAGATCGCCTGCGGGACATTCACGAGATTGTAGAGATCCTCGAGCTGATGATCGGCATCGATGAGCTGCCAGTAATCGGACTTCGCCTGCTCGATCCACGGCCGCGCGTGCTCGGCGCCGCGGCTTTCTTCCGCGACCGCCACCACCATGAAACCCTTGTCCTTAAGGTCGCTGTAGAGCTGCTGCCACACGGGCAAGTCGAACCTGCAGCCTCACCAACTGGCCCAGGTCGCGAGGAATACCTTTTTACCTCGCAAGGTCGAGAGCTTGCGTGGCGTGCCGTCGACATCGGGCAACGTAAAGTCTGGCGCCTCGAGGCCTTCGAGCGCGGCGTTGCGCTCTTCCGGCGGCGCGCCCAGCGCCCACACGTCGCGCGTTTCGCTCGACACGACGGGACCGCCCAGCTTCTTCCAGAACGCCGCGAGGTCGACTTCCTTGGCGCCGACGGCCGAGGCCGGCAGCGGCACGCAGAGATCGTCGCGGCACATGCCTTCGGGCTTCAGGGTCCAGCCCGTCACCTTCTCGGCATCGGCCGGACTCATCCAGAGCCCGTCGCGCGCAGCGACGTCGAACTCGGCAAGCGGCGTCAGGATCTTGGTCATTTGGGCACCGAAATGGTCACTTCCTTGGAGGTGATGAACTCCAACAGCACGGGAACGCCCTTCTTGGTCTGCTCCATGCCGCGCTTGATCGCCGGGATGATGTCCTCGGGCTTGGTCACCCTTTCGCCGTAGCCGCCGAAGGCGCGCGCCATGGCGGCGTAGTCGCCGGAGATGTCGGTCGAGCGATACTTCTCGGTCGAGACCTGCATGATGTGCAGCTCGATCGCCATCGAGAAGTTGTTGAGCAGGATCGACATGATCGGAATGCGCTCGCGCACCGCGGTCTCGAAGTCCATTCCGGTGAAGCCGATCGCGGCATCGCCCCAGACGTTGATGCAGAGCTTGTCCGGCATCGCGAGCTTGGCGCCCATGGCGAGGCCCAGGCCATAGCCCAGCTGCGTGGTCTTGCCCCAGCCGATGTAGGTGTGCGGCGCCGTCGTCTTCCAGAACGGCGAAAGCTGGTCGCGCGGGCTGCCGGCGTCATGGGTGATGATCGTGTTGGCGACGTCGACAGTGTTCTGCAGGTCCCACAGCACGCGATAGGGATTGAGCGGTGCCTCGTTGTTGGTGAGCTTCGGCATCCACTCCTTGAGCCACGCGTCGGCCATCGGCTTGATCTCGGCCGCGACAGGCGCGGCATCGCGCTTCTTGCCGCCCACGAGCTTGGAGCACTCGTCGATCATCGCACGCAGCGCGAGCTTGGCGTCGCCGATCAGACCGTACTGGCAGCGTACGTCCTTGTTCAGATGATTGGGATCGAGCGTCGTGTGGATCACCGTCTTTCCCTTCGGCATCGAGATGCCGAAGTTGGTTTCGGTGAACGAGCAGCCGATGCCGAACAGCACGTCGCAATGGTCGAGGAAGTGGCGCACCGCCTTCGGATAGGCACGGCCGCCCGAGCCCAGCGCCAGCGGGTGCGTCTCGTCGAACGAGCTCTTGCCCTGCAGCGACGTGCAGACAGGAATGGCCAGCAGCTCGGCCAGCTCCTTCAGCTCGGCATAGGCCTCGGCCCAGTGCACGCCATGGCCGGCATAGATCACCGGCCGCTTGGCCGCGACCAGCACCTTGGCCGCCGCTTTCACGGCGGCGGGATCGGGACCGTACTTGGTGGCGATCACCGGCTCGTAGGTCAGCGGATCGGGCGCGTCCTCGCCGTTGGCCTCGGCCGGAAACTCGATGATCACCGGCGAGCCGCGGCCGTTGCGCAGCAGGCTGAAGGCCCGGCGCATGATGTTCTCGATCTCCTTGCCCGAGGTGATGGGCTCGGCGTGCTTGGCGACATGGGCCATGGTGAGCGTCGAGTTGAAATTGGGCGGCACGTGCGCGATGCGGCGCGGATAACCGGCCGGAATGACCAGCAGCGGCACTGATTCGCCGAACGCCTGCGCCACGCCGCCGTAGGCGTTCTCGGAACCCGGGCCGCTCTGCATGCAGAACACGCCCATCTTGCGGCCCTTGGTCAGGCGCGACATGGCGTCAGCCATGTGCAGGCCGATACGCTCCTGGCGCACGATGATCGGGCGGATGTCGAGCGCCGCGCAGTGTTCGATCAGGTGGTTGACGGGGTAGGCGAAGAGATACTCGACGCCCTCACGCTTCAGGATTTCGGCGATCGCCGGTCCGGTCTTCATTTGCGTTTCCCCGATTTATTACTTGTTAAGTTCCTTCATCGCGCTGTCGAGCCCGCCCAACGTCAGCGGGAACATGCGGTTGGAGCTCAGCTGCTGCAGCAGCTGGATCGACGGCGTGTAGCTCCAGTGCCGTTCCGGTACCGGGTTCAGCCACACCATGCTGCGATAGGTGTCCGAGACTCGCTGGATCCAGGTCTGGCCCGACTCCTCGTTCCAGTGCTCCACCGAGCCGCCCGGATAGGCGATCTCGTACGGGCTCATCGAGGCGTCGCCCACGAACAGGATCTTGTAGTCGGGCGGATAGGTATGGAGCATCTGCGCCGTCGAGAAGGTGTCGACGTGGCGGCGGCGGTTGTCCTTCCACAGCTTCTCGTAGAGGCAGTTGTGGAAATAGAAGAACTCGAGGTGCTTGAACTCCGAGCGCGCCGCCGAGAACAGCTCCTCGCAGACGCGGATGTGCGCATCCATCGAGCCGCCGATGTCGAACAGGATCAGGAGCTTCACCTTGTTGCGCCGCTCCGGCACCATCTTGATGTCGAGGTAGCCCGCGTTGCGCGCCGTCGAGCGGATCGTGTCGGGCATGTCGAGCTCGACCTCGGCGCCCTCGCGCGCGAACTTGCGCAGCCGCCGCAGCGCGATCTTGATGTTGCGCGTGCCGATCTCGACGGTGTCGTCGAGGTTCTTGTACTCGCGCTTGTCCCACACCTTCACGGCGCGACCTTCGCGGCCCTTGTCCTGGCCGATGCGCACGCCCTCGGGATTGAAGCCGAACGCGCCGAACGGCGAGGTGCCGGCGGTGCCAATCCACTTGCTGCCGCCCTGGTGGCGCTTCTGCTGTTCCTCGAGACGCTTCTTCAGCGTCTCCATCAGCTTCTCCCAGCCGCCCATCGACTCGATCTGCTTCTTCTCCTCTTCGGTCAGAAGCTTCTCGGCCAGCTTGCGCAGCCACTCCTCCGGGATTTCGGCCTGCGTGCCCTCACCCACCGGATTCTCGAGGCCCTTGAAGACGTTGCCGAACACCTTGTCGAACTTGTCGAGGTTGCGCTCGTCCTTCACCAGGATGGCGCGCGCCAGGTAATAGAAGTCGTCGACGCTGAAGTCGGACACGCCTTTGTCCATGCCTTCCATCAGCGCCAGGTACTCCTTGATGGAGACCGGCACCTTGGCCTGACGCAGCTCGAGGAAGAAGTTCACGAACATCGCGCCGCTCCCTTAGGTGGTGCGCTGCTCCCGCCGCGCCATGAAGGCCAGGCGCTCGAACAGATGGACATCCTGCTCGTTCTTGAGCAGCGCGCCGTGCAGCGGCGGGATCAGCTGCTTGCTGTCCTTCGAGCGCAGCGACTCCGGCGACATGTCCTCGACCATCAGGAGTTTCAGCCAGTCGAGCAGTTCCGACGTCGACGGCTTCTTCTTGAGGCCCGGCACTTCCCGGATGTCGTAAAAAACGTTCAGCGCCTCGCGCAACAGGTTCTTCTGCAGGTCGGGGAAGTGGACGTCGACGATTTCGGTCATCGTCTCGCGGTCGGGGAAGCGGATGTAGTGGAAGAAGCAGCGGCGCAGGAAGGCGTCCGGCAGTTCCTTCTCGTTGTTCGAGGTGATCATCACGATCGGACGCTGCTCGGCCTTGATCGTCTGCTGCGTCTCGTAGACGTAGAACTGCATGCGATCGAGCTCGAGCAGGAGATCGTTCGGGAATTCGATATCGGCCTTGTCGATTTCGTCGATCAGCAGGATCGGGCGGTTGGGGGCGGTGAAGGCCTCCCACATCTTGCCGCGCTTGATGTAGTTGCCGATGTCCTTCACGCGCTCGTCGCCAAGCTGGCTGTCGCGCAGGCGCGAGACGGCGTCGTATTCATAGAGACCCTGCTGGGCCTTGGTGGTCGACTTGATGTGCCACTCGATGATCGGCGCGTTCAGCGCCTTGGCAACCTCATGTGCCAGCACGGTCTTGCCGGTACCCGGCTCGCCCTTGATGAGCAGCGGCCGCTCGAGAGCGATCGCCGCGTTCACGGCGACGCGCAGGTCGTCGCTGGCGACATAGGAATCGGTACCGGTAAATTTCATGATGCAAAATCCAAGTTCACAGGGTGGCGTTCACCCTAGAGGTCACCCGCCTGCCCTGACAATGAAATAGACAATCGCGGCCGACGCAATCAGCAGCGAAATCGCTAGGCGTCCGGAGGCAAATGCCAACCGCGGTGCGGGTTTGCCAGGCGGCACGACATCCTCGACCGGCTTCCGGCCGGTGAGCATCGCGCCCACAAGATTGTGCCGCTTCCAAACGAGGTAGGTGAGCACCGCCACCACGTGCAACGCGGCCAGGACGAGCAACACATTTATCCAGTAGTGGTGGAAGATCGTGGCCTTCTCGATCACCGCTTCGCTGGCCTTGCTGGCCAGCGGGCCGCTGATCATGCCGGTGTCCGTGTCGGCCGAGAACAGCCCCGTGCCCGCCTGCGCCAGCACCGCCAGGATCAGGACCACGACCATGGCGCCGCCCATGGCGTTGTGACCGGCGTCGTAGGGGCCGTGTTTGCCGAGCAGCTCGCGCAGATGGGCGAGGGCGGCCATGGGCCCCTTCACGAAGTTCGAGAAGCGCGCGGTGGTGCTGCCGACGAAGCCCCAGGCGATGCGGAAGATCAGCAGGGTGAGGATCGCGTACCCCGACCAGAAGTGGAACTTCATCCAGTCGCCGGCCCAGTGGCCGGTGAAATAGGACACGACCATCAAAAGCACGAGGGTCCAGTGGAACAGCCGGACCGGAAGGTCCCAGACCCTGATTTTAGTGCCGCTTTTGCCCGCCATGACGCCCCCGATTTCACGCACTATCACTCACTACTACACGCAGTCGTGACAGGAAATTCCCTGCGTCACTGTTCGTTTTGGCGCGAACCTCTGCAACAAATAGGCCCGAGGCAAATAAACAGGGGATGCTTTTATGCTGAAGAAGACTGTTGTGATGGCTGTGGTCGGCGCGATTGCTGCCGGTGCGCTGGTGAGCGGTGCGACGATCGCGTTCGCGCAGGCCGACGTGATCAAGGCGCGCCAGGATAACCGCAAGGCGACGGGCCCCGAGATGCGGGCCATCAAGGCGATCGTCGATGCCAAGGGCGACGTCAAGGATATCGGAAAGCACGCCGCCAAGCTCAAGGAGCTCGAGATCGCGTTCGGCAAGATGTTCCCGGCCGGCTCCGACAAGGGCGAGACCAAGGCCCTGCCGACGGTGTGGAGCGACAAGGCCGGCTTCGATAAGGCCGGGATGAACGCCCAGGCCGCCTACGACAAGCTGGCGATGGCCGCGGGTTCGGGCGACATGGCAGCGACTGCCGCGGCGTTCGGCGATGTCGGCAAGGCCTGCGGTGCCTGCCACACCACCTATCGCGCCAAGGCGAACTAATCTCCTAAATCCGGCCGTTTCGGCGGCTACGAGAAAGGCGACGGCTCAACCCGTCGCCTTTTTCTTTGCCTGCGATCCCAAAGGAAAGGCCGGTCGTCTGGGGAACGACCGGCCTCCTCTGATGCCCGTGACTGGGGGTGGGAAGGTAACGAAGAAGCCTTGGGTTCTTGGGGAAGGAGGCTTCGTCGTGGTGGCCTAAACGAGTTAGGCCACCGCCACGGGCTGTGCGGGAACTGTAAGCGCCTGAAGCACGATGGCTTCGGCGGTGAAGCGCCAGGTGCGCGACGCATGGATCGGCGAGAGGCGAAGCTGCTCGCGCATGTTCATCCAGCTGTCGAGACCAAAGGCGAGATCAAGAGAGTCGAGAACGAGATCGCGCGAACTGGGATCGAGATTGCCGAGTTCGGTCGAGAACCACGCCGCAATACGCTCGCGCAAGACCTTGCGCAACTGCGCGACACCCAAGCCGACCGCCGGCGCCACGCTGCGCACGCGCTCGGCGAAGTGCCACACCGGCAGCCACTGCTCGAACAGCTCGGAGCGATCCGACACGAGCAGATCGATGCGGTTGCTGAGCGATGCCGCGGTGTCGATCGACTGGCTGCCGTCGAACGCGCGGGAGACCGCGAGATCGAAGGCGGCGGCGTAAAGATCGGCAAGATTGGTGAAGTGCTGGAAGAGCGCCCGGCTCGAAACGCCGGCGATGGTGGCGATCGCGGCAGACGTCGGTTCGACGTCGCCCGCCTGGATCAGATCCAGAGTCGCCTGGATCAAGCCCTGCCGTGTCCGCAGGCCGCGCACGATGCGACCGTCCTGAGACCGCGATACATCAAGCGGGAATCCGATAATTTTCATATTAAAACCAATGGAATAAGAATGTATTTAATGTCGCCACATTAACATGGCCGCTTTCCTCTGTAACTTGCAAAAATGCATATCTCGGCAAAAATGATGGCTGATTTTGCTGCACTTTTTTTTCCAGATAGGCGTTTATCGAGTATCTGAAGCTGCAGTCAACCAGCAATAATAGAGGCTGTCGATTCCAAAACCGCGGTTTTCCTCCGCTTTCCCGAGCGACAGTGTCGCAACGTGTCCCACGCAGGAATCAGGAGCCCAGACGTACGAAAGGCCGGTCGCTTGGGGAACGACCGGCCTTCCTTAGGTACCCGCCTGGGTGTGGGATTATCGAAGCCTTGGGGTGTGTGGGAAGGGGGCTTCGATGAACGGCTTGGGGAGCCGTCGGCGGGTATTGGGAAACTTGGGTGGTGTGGCGCGCTCTCCATTGGGGCGCCGCCGGATCTCGATGATAAAAGCCTTTCGAATATGAATTAAATCGCTGAAGTCGTTCTCTAATGATCAGAACTTACCCTAGCTGAGCCGGAAGTGTTAGTTGCAAAAATGCATATCTGAGTTGGCGCAATGCTCGTGATTCCTAAGATTTAGTGGGGCTTGTTGACATCAGATAGTCAAAAAAGGGCATTCACGACTCGCGCAAAATAGCTCTTTTTTCTTATTTTTTCTTTTTTTAACAATAACTTAGATTGTATTCATAAGATATGAGTGTCGCTTATGCAATGCAAATTGATTTAAGATCGTCCTGGAAGCGACAAAGCGTAGGTACCGACGGCTTCAAGCGACGGGACAGCGGATTTTACGGCCTTCTTGCGACGAAGGCGGGACGTCGTGTTTCAGGCCCAATTCCATGCTAGACGGTCGCGCGTTTGGTCCCTGGCGACCTCTTTTCGGGAGTCCGTTCGTGCATTTTCTCCGCTCCGTCCGCGCCACGCTCGTTGCCTCTCCCGCCCTTCTCGTCCTGGCCATCGCCACTCAGGCCTTCGCGGGCATCGAAGGTGGCGTGAAGGCCGTCCAGGCCAACGACATGCCGCTCGCCGAGAAGGAGTTGACGCCGCTGGCGAAGGAACGCGACCCGCGCGCGCAATTCCTTCTTGGCCTCTATGTATACGGCAATCCGAATTCGAAGCTGTTCGATCTCACCAAGGCCGCGCCCCTGCTGCTCGATTGTTCCGAACGCGGATATCCGCCGGCCATGATTCCGCTCGCCGGCGCCTATGCCGACGGCAAGGGCGTGCCGAAGAGCATGTACGACTCGTACAAGTGGCTGCTGATCGCCGACCGCTGGAACGCCCCCAACGTCGCGCCGCTGCTCGAGCAGGTGGGCAAGGAGCTGAAGCCCGAGGAAATCGAAAAGGCCAAGGCCGAAGCGTTGGCCTTCACCTTCAAGACGAAATGATCGGCACGCGCGCCGCGCGAGCTGCGGCGCGGTCGTTCGGGGTGCTGCTGCTTGCGGGAGCGCTCGCCGCCGGTGCAAGCGCGCAGACACAATCGGACGACCGTCGCTACTCGCCGCCGTTGCGCGAGGCGATCGCGGCCTACCGCGCAGGCGATCTCGACACGGCCGAGAAAGCCCTGCGGACCTACGCCGCCGGCGATCCGGACGCCGAGGCCTGGCTGGGCGCAGTGCTGATCGACAGGGGCAAGAATCGCGAGGCGATGAAGGCGCTCCAGCATGCCGCCGATGGCGGATCGAGCGAGGCCAATCATCGGCTGGGACTGGTCTTCGCCGAGGGCCAGGCAGGCATGCCACGCAATAACGAGCGTGGCGCCGAATATTTCGAGAAGGCCGCCACTGCCGGCCACCGCCGCGCCCAGATCAATCTCGGCATCCTTTATCTGCGTGGCCAGGGCGTGAAGCGCGACCTGGTGCAGGCGCGGGCGTGGCTCGAGAAGGCCGCCGCCACAGACGATCCGAGTGCGCTCTACACGCTCGGCCGCGCCATGGAAGAGCGCGATGAGACGATCGCGGCCGACTCGATCCGCGCCGCCGATCTCTACCGCCGCGCCGCCGAGAAGGGGCATGCGCTCGCGGCACTGCGCTATGGTCTCGCCATGGTCGATGGCATTGGCGTCAAGCGCGACCCCAACGGCGCCCAGACCTGGTTGCTGCAGGCCAACGACAGCGGCGTACCGGAAGCCGCCCTGGCGCTGGGCGACCTCTCGGCGCGCACACCCGCGTCGCGCGACAAGGAAGCCAACACCCGGATCGTCGAACGCGCGGTGAGCTGGTACGAAGTCGCGGCCAAGGCCGGCGTCCCCTCGGCACAGTTCAAGCTCGCCAATGCCTACTTCGCCGGTGCCGGCATCGCGCGAGACCCTGTGCAGGCGCTCGCCTGGTACGGCCGCGCGGCGCAACAGGGCCTGCCCGAGGCCGAGAACGCGTTCGGCGTGATGCTGATGGGCGGCGTCGCCGGCGCACCGGATGCGATGGAGGGGTACAAGTGGCTTCTGCTGGCCGAAGCCGGCGGCTATCCCGACGCGCGGGTGGTGCGCGAGAAGGCGAAAGGGCAGATCTCGCCCAAGGACGTCGCCCAGGCCGAGAAGCTGGCCAAGGCCTTCAAGCCCACGCTCGAGCGCCCGATCGACGATTCGATCCAGCGGATCATGCCACCTCGCCCACCTGCCAAGCCGTGACGGAAGGCGCCTCGTCCGCGCCTCTCCCCCGCCAGGCGCGTCCCGACATCACCCTTGCCGTCTGCCGCGGCGCCTGCCGCCTGATGCGCCAGGCAGGCCACTCCGTGCTGCTGGAAATGCCCCTGCCCGACGGCCGACGCGCCGACATCTTCGCCGTGGCCCGCGACGGCTCCCTCACCATCGTGGAAACCAAATCCTCGATCGAGGACTGGCGGGTCGACGACAAATGGCCGGACTATCTCAACTGGTGCGACCTGCTCTATGTCGCCGTGCCGGTCGACTTTCCGCAGCACCTGATCCCTGAAGAGATCGGCCTAATCGTGGCCGACGCCTACGGCGGCGAGATCCTGCGCCACCCCCCGCGCCGCCCGATCGTCGCGGCCCGCCGCAAGTCGCTGCTGATCGATTGCGCGCGGCTGGCATCGGAGCGTCTGGCGCGGCTCGAAGATCCCGACTTCGTCGAGCGCCTTTAGGTCGAAGGACGTTCGTCCGCACGCGTCGCCTCGGCCATGCGGATGCGGGCGTAGGCCATGATCTCGGTCGGCGGGCCGACCCGCTCGATGCGCCCGTCCATGACCACTGCGACGCGATCGGCGATCGCCAGCGGCGCCAGGCGATGGGTAATCATGATCACCGTGCGGCCGCGGGTGTTGTTCTTGAGCTGGCGCAGCAGCTGCTCCTCGGTCGCGGGGTCGAGCGCGCTGGTCGCTTCGTCGAGGATCAGGATACGCGGGTTGCGGATCAGTGCGCGTGCGATCGACAGAAGCTGGCGCTGCCCGGTCGAGAGGCCACGGCCGCGCTCGCCGACGATCGTGTTGTACCCGTGCGGCAGGCGCTGGATGAACCCGTGGGCGCCAACGAACTTCGCCACCGTGACGACGCGGCTGGGATCCTTGTCGACCACACCCATGGCGATGTTGTCGAGCACCGAGCCGGTGAAGAGCTGGACATCCTGCGGCACGCTGCCGATCTGGGCGCGCAGTTGTGCCGGCGGCATGTGCGCCACGTCGTTGCCGTCGACCAGCACGCGGCCAAGGGATGGCTGGAACAGGCCCTGGATCAGGTTGGCGATGGTCGTCTTGCCCGAGCCCGAGGGCCCCACGATACCCAGGATCTCGCCGGCGGCGATCTCGAGGTCGGCGGCATGCAGGATCGCGGGCGCCCCGTCTTCGGGGCGATAGGTCACGCGCTCCAGGCTGATGGCGCCCGTGATCGGCGGCAAGGGCGCCAGCGCCCCGGGCTGGCTCTCGACCGGTTCGTGCATCAGCTCATCGATGCGCTGGAAGGCTGCGCGCACGGCCTGGAGCTGATGCCAGGCGGCCACCAGCTGTCGCATCGGCATGAGCGCCCGCATCGCCAGCATGTTGGCCGCAATCAGCCCGCCGACGGAGAGGTAGCCCGCCTCGATCTGGTGGACGCCGGCCACGATCAGCACCAGCGACGCCACGAGCTGCAGGATGCCCGAGGCGCTGGCGGCGATGTTGGCCAGGTGATTGACCCGGAAGTTGGTGGCGGCGGCCTGCTCGACCCGGGCTTGCCAGCGCCGTTCGACCTCCGCTTCGAGCCCCAGCGCCTTGATGGTCTGGGCGTTGGCCACCGTCTCGGTCAGGGTCGAGGCCTTGGCAGCGAGTGCCTGGAAATTGTCGTCGGTGAGTTGCCGCTGCGCGCGATGCGTGGCGAGAGAGACACCGATCAGCACCGGAATGGCGAGCGCGGTGATCAGGCCCAGCATGGCGCTGACGGCGCACGCGGCCGCGAGGAACAGGACCACGAACGCAAGATCGATCGCGAGCGCCGGCATCTGGCCGGTGAAGAAGGCGCGCAGCACGTCGAGCTGGCGCAGGCGTTCGGCGATGACACCCGACGGTGTGCGCTCGAAGTGCCGATAAGGAAGCTGCATCAGGTGATGCACGACTTCGCCGCTCATTACGATGTCGAGCCGCGCCCCGGTGCGGGCGGACAGCCAGCCGCGCGCGACGCGCAACGCAAAGTCGAGCGCGTACGCCGCCAGCACCGCGGCACTGAGCGCTGCCATCATCGTGGTGACCGTGTCGGCGCTGCCGCGTCCGATCACCCGGTTCAGGACCAGCATCATGAAGAGCGGCGTGACGAGCCCCAGCAGGTTGATAAGGAACGACGCGCCGGCCAGCTTCAGGATCACCGGCCGCACCTTGGCGGCGAGCGGCGCGTACCAGTCGACGCGCTGGCCCGGCACGACCGGCGGACGCAGCACCAGTGCGCGAGCGCCAAGCGCCTTCACATTCTGGACCGTCGTCTGCCAAACGCGGCCTTCGATCACGTCGAGCATGGTCCACTGCTCGCCGCGGCCGGACACCACGACATGGGCCATGCCGGAGGGGGCGACGACGGCAAAGGGGGTGGGCAATTCGTCGAGCGGTGCTGCGCCCAGGTCGAGCGCGCTCGCCTCGAGCCCCAGCTGGGCGCCCACTCTCAGGAAGCCCGCTTCGTCGAGGCCGCTCTCGGGAAGCGCCGCGAGACGGCGCACATCGGCCTCGCTCACCGGCCGACCGATCTGCTGGGCGACATAGAGCAGCGCCCGCATCAACGAGTCGATGGGGCGGGTCTCTGCGACGCCGGTATTTTCGAGGGGAGCCATCCGCTACCTGCTCCAGCGGCGCGGGTGCCGCTGGAGAATCGTAGTGGAAATCGCCGTCAAATCAATCGATTGCGGCGAGACGTCCGCCTAGCGTGCGCCGAAGGCGCGCTTCAGCTCGGTCACGAGGTCGAGACGTTCCCAGGAGAAGCTGCCGTCCTTCTCGGGCTTGCGGCCAAAGTGACCGTAGGCCGCGGTCTTCTGGTAGATCGGCTTGTTGAGCTGCAAGCCACGACGAATGTTCGTCGGACGCAGCGGGAAGACGTCGGCCAGAACCTTCTCGAGTTTGCGCTCATCGACCTTGCCGGTGCCCTGGGTGTCGACATAGAGCGACATCGGATCGGCAACGCCGATCGCGTAGGCGACCTGGATCAGGCAACGGTCGGCGAGGCCGGCGGCAACGACGTTCTTGGCGAGGTAGCGCGCGGCATAGGCAGCCGAGCGGTCGACCTTGGTCGGGTCCTTGCCGGAGAAGGCGCCGCCGCCGTGCGGGGCGTAGCCGCCGTAGGTGTCGACGATGATCTTGCGGCCGGTCAGGCCGCAGTCGCCGTCGGGACCGCCGACCACGAAGTTGCCGGTCGGATTGCAGAAGAAGTCGGCCGTCTTCTTGGGCATCCAGCCCTTGGGCAGCGACTTCTCGACATGGCCCGTGATCATCTCGCGGATCATGCCCGAGTTGTACTTCTTGCCCTTGGCGTTGGTTTCACGGTGCTGCGTCGAGACGACCACCTTGGTGGCGCCGACGGCCTTGCCGTTCACGTAGCGCACGGTGACCTGGCTCTTGGCGTCGGGCTGCAGGTCGGCGAGCTCGCCCGAGCGGCGAGCCTTGCTCAGCACCTCGAGGATCTTGTGCGAGAAGAAGATCGGGGCCGGCATGAACGAGTTCTTCTCGTATTCCTCCGAATCGCGGCAGGCGAAGCCGAACATCAGGCCCTGGTCGCCTGCGCCTTCCTGCTCGCCGAGATTGCCGCCCTTTTTCTTGGCGTCGACGCCCATCGCGATGTCGGGCGACTGGCCGTGCAGCAGCACCTCAACATCGGCGCCATGGAACGAGAAGCCGTCCTGATCGTAGCCGATGTCACGGACCACATCGCGCGCGATCTCGGTCAGGGCCTCACGGTTGACGACGGTGTGCTTGCCGAATTTCTTCATGAAGGGCGCCGAGGCGCGGCCTTCGCCGGCGATCACGATCTTGTTCGTGGTGACCAGGGTTTCGCAGCCCAGGCGGGTATTGGTATGGCTGTCGTCGGCGATGCCGAGCTTGATGTCGTTGGCAATGAACGCATCGAGGATCGCGTCAGAGATCTGGTCGCTGACCTTGTCCGGATGGCCTTCGGAAACCGATTCGCTAGTAAACAGATAGTCTTTGAGCGCCATAGCACCCTCCACCGATGTCACTGGACTCCGGGCAGGGCGGCAGGGCCGCCTACGTCCGGCTTAGCCTTTGTTTACGCGGTGGCAAGTCGTCCAAATCCGTCCGCGGCGGCGCCGGGTATCGACGCCGCGCCGCTAAAAACTCTACTTGGCGGTGGAAATCAAGAGGGGCGAGAGGGATGGATCAGCGCCCCTTGCGACCGCCCAGGACCTCGGCATGGCTGGCGGCGCCCACGGCCTTGACCATTTCGAAGATACGCTTGCGTACACGGTTCTCGCGGATTTTGTAGTAGGCGCGCACCAGTTCGAGCGTCTCGCGCTTGATCAGGGGGTCTTTTTCCTGCTCGAACGGGGTGGAGGCCTCGCCGAACCCCTTTTTGCCGCGGCCCGACATCGGCCGTCCGGCCAGGGCGTTGGAGGGCATCTCGTCGAAAAAGTAGGAGACCGGCACGTCCAGAACCTTCGAGAATTCGAAGAGCCTGCTCGATCCGATGCGGTTGGAACCGCGCTCGTACTTCTGAATTTGCTGGAAAGTGAGACCGACGGCGTTCCCGAGCTTCTCCTGGCTCATGCCCAGAAGTGTACGCCGTTGGCGCATGCGCGCACCCACATGAACATCGACCGGATGTGATCTTGCCATGGCTGACGTGGTTCCTTTTGCCCTTGATTCTTCACAACGTCTGCGCGTGCTGCGAAATCACAACACGCCTGAAGTGCGCAAATCGGACCGAATCAGATGTGCATACATGCATATCTACTCGCCCTGAGTGCATATTACTTTACTGTTTCGAAAAAGGAATGCAAGCGAAGTTAGTACGTTGAATTTGCACTAAATTCCTAGCCTGACGCCACTCTCAACTTTTGCGCTTTACACCCGCGCAAAGCCCCATCAGGACCAACACCGCCAGGACCGTCCAGTCGCGCCATCTAGAGTAGAAAGTTGCAACACGCGGTGGTGGTAGGACATGATCTATTACACCCTGTCTTTCCAGATCGAGCGACGCGAGCACCCGGCCGTAGGCATCGATCACGGCGGAGACACCGGTGTTGGCGGCGCGAACCATCGGCAGTCCTTCCTCGATGGCACGCAGGCGTGCGCTGGTGAGATGCTGGTAGGGACCGCTCGACGTGCCGAACCACGCATCGTTGGTGACATTGACCAGCCAGTACGGCCGCGCGCCCGGCCCCGTCACCGCCCCGGGAAAGATCGCCTCGTAGCAGATCGTCGGTGAAAATGGGGGCAGGCCCGGCAGCGCGAGCGTTACGAAGGAAGTGCCGACCTCGAACGAGCCGCGGCCGATCGCACCGCTGATCGGTGGAAACTCCTTGTGCCAGGGGATGTACTCGCCGAACGGCACGAGATGGACCTTGTCGTAGTACGCCCGGACCACAGCATTCGCGTCGATCGCCAGCAGGGAATTCCAGGCGCCGTCGGCGCGGTCCGCGGTGCCGCGGGCCATGCCGCCCAGCAGAAATCCGTTGGGCGGTGCGGCCGCGGCCATCGCCGGCAGGGCCGCCGACCCCGGCACGACGACGAAGGGCACGGCCGTCTCCGGCCACACGACGGCCGCCAGCCGCTCGAAGCCGGGACGCCGGCTGAGCTCGATCAGCTTCTGGAATTGCGCAGCGCGATCGTTGGCCGCCATCTTCTCCCGTTGCGGGACGTTGGGCTGGACAATGCGGATCACCGGTCCCGCAGATCCCTCGTCCGGCGCGGGCATCACGGCGAGACCCGCTCCACCGGCAGCGACGACAATCCCCAGCGCCACGATCGCCGCGCGCCAGCCGGCGGCCGGCGCTGCCAGGATCACGAAGGTGAGCGCGCCCATGCCGTAGACGCCGATCACGGCCGCACTCTGTAGAAGGGCCGGCGCGAAGGCCCAGACGTGACCCAGCGGATTCCAGGGAAGGCCGGTGAAGATGTGACCGCGCACCCACTCCGTCACCGTCCACAGGATCGCCAGCACCAGCAGCCGCCGGTAGCGGCTGTCGAGGTGAGGCCAACGTAGCGCCAGCCACCGCGCAGCACCGGCCGCCATCGCAGGGAAGACGCCCAGCACGACCGCGAGACCCAGCACGGCCGGCACGCCGAGCCAGGCGAAGTCGGCGGGCGGCACGAAGAACGCTTCGGCCATCCAGTAGCAGCCGACAGCGAAATGGCCCCAGCCCCACGCCCAGGCTCGTAGGAAGGCAGCCTTGGGCGTCGGTGCGGCGTCCCAGTGGCGCACGAAGACCACGATGCCGACAACGCCGAGCGGCAGCCAGAACAACGGCGGCATCGCCAGCGCCGCGGCGACGCCGGCGAGGAACGCCGCGCCGTATATGCGCCAGGCGGGAGACTTCATCGCAGCGGTATGGGCGATCAGGGCGCCGGCGGCGAGGAGACCGGCGGTCGCACGCGCAGGCGGCGGATGCGGCGGGGATCGACCTGCAAGATCTCGAACTCGACACCCGACGGATGGAGCACGACCTCGCCGCGCTCGGGGATGCGGCCGAGCAGCGAGAAGATCAGCCCGCCGACGGTGTCGACTTCGCGGCGCTCGTCTTCCGACACGACGGGGCCTATCTCCTGCTCCAGCAACTCGATCGGCGTGCGGCCGTTCATGTCGAGCGTGCCGTCGTTGCGGCGCGCCATGACCGGCGGTTGCGCCACGTCATGCTCGTCTTCGATCTCGCCCACGATCTCCTCGACCAGGTCCTCGATGGTGAGCAACCCGTCGGTACCGCCGAACTCGTCGACGACCAGCGCCATGTGCGTGCGTTGCCGGCGCATGTCGAGCAGCATGTCGAGCACGGGCATCGTCGGCGCCACGAAGACGACGCGGCGCAATATGTCGCGCAGATTGAATTTCTTGGCCGTGCCCCAGTAGACCAGCACGTCCTTGATGTGGACCATGCCGATCACGTCGTCGAGCGACTCCCGGTAGATCGGATAGCGCGAGTGCGCCTCGGTCTGGATCAGGCGCACGACCGCATCGATCGGCGTGTCGGCCGCGATGCCCACGATGTCGACACGCGGCACCATGACGTCGCGTACGGTCTTGTCGCGCAGCTTCAGGATGTTGGCCAGCAACACGCGCTGGTCGTCGCTGATCGGCGTGTCGCTCTCGGGCGTCTCCTCGATCAGCTCCTCGATCGCCTCGCGCACCAGTTCGTTCTTGTCGCGCCGGCGCAGCTTGCGCACGAGGGCACGCCAGAAGCCGCCGCCAATGGGAAGACCGGGGGCGGAAGGTTCGGGGGTCGCACCGGAAGGTGCGGTTGGCACTTCTCCGGGCGATGTCGGGCTGCCGAGGCTCGTTTGTGGGCCTCGCGAGGTGGAGTCCGGCATGGCTCTTAAGATAGGCTATCGGCCTTGCGTTGCAATGACGGAAGTTCCTGATGCGTTCCTGTAGATTGCCCTCTGGCGCGGAAATGCCCGTTTTTGGCATCGGTACGTGGCGGATGGGCGAGAGCACGCGCCGCCGCGGCCAGGAGCTCGATGCCGTGCGCTACGCCCTCGACATCGGTTATCCGATGATCGACACAGCCGAAATGTACGGCGACGGTGGCGCCGAGGAGATCGTGGGCGAGGCGATCAGGGACCGCAGGACACGGCCGTTCATCGTGAGCAAGGTTTACCCCCACAATGCCTCGTTGAGCGGCACGGTTGCGGCCTGCGAGCGCAGCCTGAAGCGCATGGGCATCGAGCGCATCGACCTCTACCTGCTGCACTGGCGCGGGGGCTCGCGGCTCGAGGATACGTTCACCGCCTTCCACAAGTTGAAGGCGGCAGGAAAGATCGGCGACTTCGGCGTCAGCAACTTCGATACCGACGACATGGAAGACGCCGCGGAAGTCGACAAAGGACAGAACGGCAGCAACCAGATCCTTTACTGCCTGTCGCGGCGGGGTCCGGAGTTCGACCTGATCCCATGGATGAAAAAGCGCGCGATCCCGCTGATGGCCTACTCGCCGCTCGATCAAGGCGGGCTGCTCGGCAAGGCGCCGCTCAAGAAGCTCGCGGCGGACGTTGGCTGCGCGCCGGCGCAGCTTGCTCTCGCGTGGCTGCTAGCCCAGCCGGGCGTGGTGACGATCCCGAAATCCTCAACGCGCGAACGCGTGAAGGAGAACTTCGGCGCGCTGGATGTGAAGCTGTCGCCCGACGTGATGGCCGCGCTCGACAAGGCGTTTCCATCGCCCAGGAGCAAGCAGTCGCTGCAGATGCTCTAGCGGACCTCGTACGGGTCGGCGATCCCAAGGCGTTTCAGGATGCGGCGCTCCAGCGCTTCCATGCGATCGGCGTCGGCGTCGCTGGTCTCGTGATCGTGTCCCAGCAGGTGGAGCGTGCCGTGCACCACGAGATGCACCAGGTGATCGGCCGGTGCCTTCTTCTGCTCCCGAGCCTCGCGCCATACCGTTTGCCGCGCCAGCACGACGTCGCCCAGGAACGACTTCTCGCCGGACGGATAGGACAACACGTTGGTCGGCTTGTCCTTGCGGCGGTCCCGCTTGTTCAGCGCACGCACTGCCGCATCGTCTGCCAGCGCCACGGTGAGCGACTTGGCGCGGGCGCCGATCGCCACACGCGCGGCCTTGCGCACGAGGCGCTCGACGCCGGGCAGCGCCCGGCGCCACGCCGCGTCGAGCACGACGACGGTGCAGCTAGCGCCGGGCTTGCTGATCGCGCGCGTCATAGGCCTCGACGATGCGGGTCACCAGGTCGTGGCGCACCACATCCTGCGAGGTGAGCCGCACGAAGCGGATGCCGTTCACGTTCTCCAGCGTCTCGATCGCATCGGTGAGGCCCGAGCGCTGGTTGTTCGGCAGGTCGGTCTGGCTCGGATCGCCGGTGATCACCATGCGCGAGCCCTCGCCCAGGCGCGTCAGGAACATGCGCATCTGCATCGGCGTGGTGTTCTGCGCTTCGTCGAGGATGACGAAGCAGTGCGCGAGCGTGCGGCCGCGCATGAAAGCCAGCGGCGCGATCTCTATTTCGCCCGACTCCATGCGGTGCGCGATCTGCTCGGCCGGGATCATGTCGTGCAGCGCGTCGTACAGCGGCCGCAGGTAGGGATCGATCTTTTCCTTGAGGTCGCCCGGCAGGAAGCCCAGCCGCTCCCCCGCCTCCACCGCCGGCCGCGACAGCACGATCCGCTCGACCTTGCCCGTAAGCAGCAGCGACACGCCCTGGGCCACGGCAAGATAGGTCTTGCCGCTGCCGGCCGGTCCCAGCGCGAACACCATGTCGCGCTCCCGCAGCGCCTGGAGATAGCCGCGCTGCCCGGGGGTGCGCGCGGCGATCGTGCGGCGGCGCGTGCGGATGCTCTCGCCGTCCACGTTGCCGCTGTCGTCGCCGTTCTTGGCGAAGCGCACGGACGCCTCGACGTCGGCCATCTCGACCGACAGGCCACGCTTCAGCCGCTCGTAGAGGCCGGTCAGCGCCTTGCTCGCGACGGTCACCTCGTCGCCCTCGCCCGTCACGTCCATCTGGTTGCCGCGCGCGTTGAGCTGCGCGCCGGTGAGCGCCTCGATGCGGACCAGGTTGGAATCGTGATGGCCGTAGAGCTGGGCGACCACCGAATTGTCGTCGAACGCCATCCGCTTGGTGATGCTCACGCGGCGACCTCATGCTGAAGCACGATCTCGCCGGAGAGGCTGTTGGCGTAACCTTCGATCAGGCGCGTCTCGACGATCCGGCCGATCAGGCGCGGCGAGCCTTGGGCATAAACCGACTGCAGCCACGGCGTCTTGCCGATCAGCTGGCCGGGCCGGCGGCCGGGCTCGGCGAACAACACCGGCACGATGCTGCCTGCCTTCGAGACGTTGAACGCGTGGGCGGTGCGGCCGAGCAGCGCCTGCAGCGCGGTCAGGCGGGCGACCTTCACGTTCTCCGGCACCTGCCCGTCCATCGCCGCTCCCGGGGTTCCGGGACGGCGGCTGTAGCGGAAGGAGTAAGCTCCGGCGAAGCCCACCTGTTCGATCAGCCGCATCGTATCGTCGAAGTCGGCATCGCTCTCGCCCGGGAAGCCGACAATGAAGTCGGACGACAGAGCGAGATCGGGCCGGGCCGTGCGCAGGCGGTCGGCCAGGCGCAGGAAGAGATCGCGCCCGTGCCCGCGGTTCATCGCTTCCAGGATACGGTCTGATCCGGATTGCACCGGCAGATGCAGGTACGGCATCAGGTTCGGCACGCTGCCGTGCGCGGCGATCAGCTCGTCGTCCATGTCGCGTGGATGCGAGGTCATGTAGCGCAGGCGCGCCAGGCCATCGATCTCGGCGACCTCGCGGATCAGCCGCGCGAGCGACCAGGTCGAGCCGTCCGTAGCCTCGCCGTGATAGGCGTTGACGTTCTGGCCGAGCAGCGTGATCTCGATCGCACCGGCCGCCACGAGCTGCCGCGCTTCGGCGATCACCGCCGCAACAGGCCGCGAATACTCCGCGCCGCGCGTGTAGGGCACGACGCAGAAGGTGCAGAACTTGTCGCAGCCTTCCTGGATCGACAGAAACGCCGAGCCGGCGCGGATGCCCTGCGGCGACGGCATATGGTCGAACTTGCTTTCGGCCGGAAACTCGTTGTCGAGCACGCCGGCGCCCGGCAGGCGCTTGCCGGCCTTCACCATCGCGGTCTTGCGCTCGACCTCGGCCAGCAGTTGCGGCAGGCGGTGATAGGCCTGCGGTCCCACGACGATGTCGACCGCGGGCTGGCGCTTCATGATTTCGGCGCCCTCGGCCTGGGCGACGCAGCCCGCCACGGCGATGGTGAGGTCGCGGCCCTCGGCCCGGCGCTCGTCCTTGGCGTCGCGCAGGCGGCCCAGCTCTGAATAGATCTTCTCCGACGCATGCTCGCGGATGTGGCAGGTGTTCAGCACGACCAGGTCGGCCTGCTCCGGCGTCGACGCCAAGTCATAGCCCAGCGGCCGCAGGACGTCGGCCATGCGATCGGAGTCGTAGACGTTCATCTGGCACCCGTAGGTCCGGATGAAGACGTGCTTTCGGGCCTTTTCCGTGGTCACGGAGCGGCTTCTATCACCCGCGTCGCAGGGGGTCTAGGCGGCGGCCTTATCGCGCTCGGACGGCTGCTTGGCGGGTGGCGGCAGCAATTCCAGCCGTCCGGTGTTGGCCGCCTGGACGCCCGAGGATACCTGGCGGAAGCAGTGCTCGGCGAGCTTCTTGCGGTCGCCCAGGGTATCGATGTCGATCGGCGGAAAGAACGTCACAACGGCCTCGGTGTCGCCCAGGCACACCATCTGCCAGAGGTGCGGCACGAGATCGAGATCGCCGAACCAGGCGAACAGCGGCCGCCAGTACCGCCCGAGCGGAATGCCGTCGAGCCGCGTGTAGGAGATCGCCACCGGCTGGACCACGATCGGCTTGTCGTTGCGGCGGAGCTGGGCCACGCCGAACAGCGCGCTGCGAAAGGGCAGCACGCGGGTGCCGTCGCTGCTGGTGCCCTCGGGGAACAGCAGCAGATTGTCGCCGGTGTTGAGCCGCCGCATCATCTCGTCGCGGCTGGCGCTGGTCTTGCCCGACGAGCGCTCGATGAAGATCGTGCGCTGCGCCTTGGCCAGCGTGGAAAAGAACGGCCAGGTCGCGACCTCGGCCTTGGCCACGAAGCTGCCCGGTACCAATCCGCCCATCACCTCGATGTCGAGGTAGGAGACGTGATTGCAGACGAACAGCGTCGGCGTCACGCCCGAGCGAACGCCGTGCACATGAACCTTGATGCCCAGGATGAAGCAGACGGTGCGATGATAGGCGACCGGCATCCAGCGGATGACGGGTTGAATCCGCAGCAGCAACGCAAGTGCGTAGATCGGCAACAGCGCGAGCGTCAGCATGACGTAGCTCACCAGCCTGAAGGTGCCGCGCAGGGGAGAGCCGATCCACATTGAGGGTGTGGCTGCGTCCCGTCCCGCTAGCGAACGCCGCGCTCGTAGTGACGGATGTACTTTTCCGTCACGAGCTCGGTCTTGACGATGATGAAGACGTCGGTCGAGTTGAACTCGCTGTCGATCACCGCGCCGTCGCCGACGAAGCCGCCCAGCCGCAGGTAGCCCTTGATGATCGGCGGGACCCGCGCCATCGCCCGGCGCGGGTCGAAGCTGTCGGGCGGCATCATGTTCATGTCGACGAAGCGCTCGGCCAGGGCACGTACGCGGATCTCGGGCGGCGCGAGATGGTTGTGATAGAGATAGGAGAAGGCCTGCGCATGCTGCGACGGATCGGTGCCGGGAAAGCTCGCGCACCCGAACATGACCTTGATGTCGTAGTGGTAGCAGTAGAGCGCGATGCCGCGCCAAAGCATCTGCATGGTCGCGGTGTTGCGCGCATCCTTGGCGACGCACGAACGCCCGAGTTCCAGCACCTCGCCAGGAAAGTCGATCATCTTCTGGATGTCGTATTCGGCCGCCGAATAGAAGCGGCCGGCGCGGGCGGCAGCTTCGCGGCGGATCAGGCGGTAGGTGCCGACGATGCCCTCCGGTCCGTCACCCCGACGGCGGTCGAGCACCAGCAAGTGATCGCAGACGCGATCGAATTCATCGAAGTCACGGCGCTCCAGCGCCATTTCGGCCGAGGGTCTGGCCGCCATCTCCTCGTAGAAGACGCGGTAGCGTAGCGCCTGCGCGGCATCGATCTCGGCCGGCGTCTGGGCCAGCCGGACCTCGAAATCGCCGGCCACGACCTGAACGATCTCCCGATTGGAGATCGGCGGGCCTAGAAGCTCGGACTCGCTGTCAGCACGATCAATGCGCATGGATCATCCGCGGGAGGGCATTATCTAGCGGGTACAAGACGCGTCTAGTCATTTTTGACGGTTTTTTGACGGTCGGCTTTGCCGTCGACCGGCACGCCGTAGAGCTCGAGCCGATGGCCGACGAGGCGGTAGCCGGCCTTTTCGGCGATCCGCCGCTGCAGCTCCTCGATCTCGTCGTTGTGGAACTCGATGACCTTGCCCGACTGAATGTCGATCAGGTGGTCGTGGTGTTCGTCGGGGGTTTCCTCGTAGCGCGCGCGGCCGTCGCCGAAGTCGTGCTTGGCAAGAATGCCGGCTTCCTCGAACAGGCGGACGGTGCGGTAGACCGTGGCGATCGAAATGTTGGCGTCGACCGTGGTCGCGCGCTTGTGCAACGCCTCGACATCCGGATGATCGGACGATTCGGAGAGCACGCGCGCGATGACGCGGCGTTGATCGGTCATCTTGAGACCGCGTTCGGCGCAGAGCGCCTCGAGTTTTGAACGGCTATCGGGCATGTGGGGGCACCCTACACCGGCGGGCAAACAGGGTATAGTTGGCCGCATGCACAGCCCGACCTCTCCCGGCGACGCCGACCCGTCGCGCAGCGACCAGACGATCGATATCACGGGCGAGGTCTGTCCGATGACGTTTGTGCGCACAAAATTGCGGCTGGAGCGCATGCGCCCAGGCGAAGTCCTGAGCGTGCGGTTGCGCGGCGAAGAGCCGTTGCGCAACGTGCCGAAGGCGGCGCGCGATGAGGGCCACTGCATTTTGTGGATAATACCGGAGGGTAGTGACCATATCGTGACTATCCGCCGGGCCTGAGCGCCAGCCGCATCACCAGAGCATCGGCATTTGGTCCCGTCCCGCGCTGGTAGTAGCCCGCCCGCCGCCCAACCACGCGAAAATCTTTCTGCCCGTAGAGCGAGCAGGCCGCCGGGTTGTCGGCGCCCACTTCGAGGAACAGCGACGCCGCACCAGCGGCGCGGGCACGCTCGATCACGGCCTCCAGCAAGGCGCGGCCGGCACCCTGTCGGCGATGCCCGGCATCGACGGCAATGGTGAGAAGCTCCGCCTCATCGGCCACCACGCGGCTGAGCGCGACGCCGATTTCCTTGCCGCCGGAAAGGAGAAACACGCCGTTCACGCCGGGCGAGGCGCAGAGTTCAGCCATGTCCTGCCGTGTCCAGGCGCGTTCGCCGAGCGGCGTGAAAGCCGCGCGATGAAGGGCGGACGCCAGGTCGAGGTCAGGCACGCCGAGTGGACGTCGCTCGAAGCCGGCCATCAGTCGACGGTGCGGCGCACGCCGTCGGGCGTGGTGATGTTGACGCCACGCAGGTAGAGCGGCCGCGGCAGTCCTTCTGTCCGGTTACGTACGCGCCACTCCTCGACGCCCGCCTCGAGCGCGAGCCGTGCGAGCACGACGGGATCGGGCAAGCACACCTGCGCCCGCGCGTCCGGCAGCAACGGCGCCAGCCTGTCGGCTTCCAGCCCGACGACGAGGCAAGGCCTGCCGGCCAGACGCGCGGCAAGGCCTTCGGTGGAAGTGACAAACGGGACAGCGTCACCTGCCCGAAGTGCGCAAAACCAGTCGCCGAGATGACTGTCGATCGCAGCGACCGCAATTCGATCGCCCGTCTCCGCCTGGGCCAGCAGGCACGCCGTGGTGGCGATGCCCGCGAGCGGGATCCCCAGCGCCACGGCAAGCCCGCGCGCGGTGGCAAGGCCCACGCGCACGCCGGTGAAGCTGCCCGGTCCCGTGGTGACGGCGATCAGCGACAGCGCGCGCTTGTCGACGCCGGCCTCCTGCATCGCCTCGGCGATGGCAGGCACCAGGCGCGCCGCCTGCTCCCGTCCCTCCTCGCGCCGGGCGGCCAGGATGACGCCGTCCCGCACGACAGCGACACCGAGCCCCTGTACGGCGCAATCGAATGCAAGGACGACTTCAGTCATAGTCTGGGGTCATGAAACTCGATCTGGTGGCGGTCGCTCCGCCCGACTTCGATGTCGAAGTGAGCCTCGCGTATGCGACCGATGCCAATCTAACGGGCAAGCCGGTCTATCGGAATGCCGAATGCTGGCTGCACCGCGAGGCTGCGGAGAAGCTCCGGACCGCGATTGCGCTTGCCGTGCCGCTGGGCTACCGCCTGCGCATCTTCGATGCGCTCAGGCCCGTCGAGGCGCAGTGGGCGCTGTGGAACGTCAATCCCGATCCCGAATTCCTGGCCGATCCGCGCCGCGGTTCGCCGCACTCGCGGGGCGTTGCGGTCGATCTCACGTTGATGGATCGCGAGGGCCGCGACCTCGACATGGGCACGGGCTTCGATGCCTTCACGCCGCTCTCGCATCACGGCCGCACCGATGTCTCCGCCGAGGCGCAACGCAATCGGCTCGTGCTGATGGGCTTGATGACCACGGCGGGCTGGGACTTCTATCGCAATGAATGGTGGCACTATCAGCTCTTCGACGCGCGGCGCTATCCGCTCGTCTGCGACGCCGATCTGCCCCGTCCGATGCTCTAGGGCTGGAAGCCCGAGAGCTGGGCGCTGTCGAAGTCGGTGAGCTTGTCCTCGCGCATCACCTGGCGCACGAACTGGACGTAGCCCAGGCCGCGCTCGGAATAGCGCAGCAACTGGCCGATCAGCTTGTAGCCATCGGGGGTCTCGCCACGCTCGCGCATTGTGGCGCGCTCGTTGCGGAAGGCGGCATAGGCCGGATGCGTGTTGAGGTTGGTGACATAGGCCTCGGCCGCTTCGCCCACGTTGGCGAACGGTTGCGGCATGCCGGCGCCCGGCTTCCACGATACCGAAACAGCATGCTGGCCGGCCGACTGGATCTGGCCGAACAGGGCGTTGCCGTTGCGCGCGGCGAACGACGTGCCCCAACCCGATTCGATGCCGCTCTGGGCGATCGCCATCGAGGGCGGCACGATGTCGACGCGGCGCAGGAGCTGCTCGATCTGGCCCTTGTCGACCTGGTCCATCGGCATCTCGTAGCGATCGCCGAGCCGCGCCAGCCAGGCGCGGTCGAAGACGGTGAGGCTTTCCGGATTCTCGACGAACCGGTCGCGCACCTGGATGAGCTGCTCGCGGTCGATGAGGACGTGCTGATTGACGTCGAGGATCACCGGCAACAGCGCGGTGATGAACAGCATCTTGCGCTCGATGCCATCCTTGTTGCTGAGATCGGGCACGCGCTCGACCTTGATCGCGGGCACGCCAACGCCGACGCGCACGCTGTCGAGCGTATAGGCCTGCTCGCGGAAGAAGCCCGCCAGTTCCTCGGCGGTGCGCGGATTGATGAATCGCGACTGCACCTGACGGCGCACGGCATTGCCCGGGGCCGCAAAGCGGCCGTGACCGCCGGCGATGTCGCGCACGTTGAAGGCGTTGGTGTCTTCGGCCGCCACATCCTGGTGGGCGGCCAGATCCTGGCGCACGAAAATCAGCGCCGAGGTGTCGGGGTTCGTGGGCGAGGTGAACTCAGGCAGGGGAAGCGCAGGCTGCTCGGCAACCTTCAAGTTCAGGAACGACGCGGGATCGATCGCAGCAAGGGGCTCGTTGAAGCCGACGCCGGTGAGGAGGACCGCCACCCAGGCGACGGGAAAGGCGTAAAGTTTCCCGCGATCTAACGCAGGTTGAATCAGAAACCGCATGCTTTTCTCTTCGTTGTTGAGACGAACGATACCTGCACGCGGCCCCGGGGGCCGCGACACCACGCTCTACAAACGCTTGGACGCTTGACTGGCGGACGGCCTACTGGACCGCCTGCACTTCGACGACTTCCGGCACGTAGTGCTTCAGAAGGTTCTCAATTCCCATTTTCAGGGTGGCCGTCGAACTCGGGCAACCCGAGCACGAGCCCTGCATCTGCAGGTAGACCACGCCTTCGCGGAAGTCATGGAACACGATATCGCCGCCGTCCTGCGCCACGGCCGGACGGATGCGGGTCTCGAGCAAATCCTTGATCTGGGCCACGACCTCGTCGTCGTCGGCCGAAGCATCGCCCGCGGACGGACCCGCCTCGCCGGCCAGCACGGGCTCGCCGGACGTGTAATGCTCCATGATGCCGCCCAGGATGGAAGGCTTCAGGATCTGCCAGTCCTTGTCGTCGGCCTTGGTCACGGTGACGAAGTCGGCGCCGAAGAACACGCGCTGGACGCCTTCCACGGCGAACAGGCGCTTGGCGAAGGGAGACGCGGCCGCCGTATCGGCGCCGGCGAAGTCCATCGTGCCCTTGTCCATGACCACGCGGCCGGGGAGGAACTTCAGGGTCGACGGGTTGGGGGTCTGCTCGGTCTGGATAAACAAACTGGCCTCCGAGGTGGGCCGGAAAGTGTCCGACCCTCAAAAGTGCCCGCTCGACGTAGGAACCGACGCCAGCCCGATCAAGATGATTCTTTGCTGGTTCTGTATAATAGTTATGGAAATTTCTATTATTCTTGTTTCATACAGGTTGATTAAGGGCGCTGACCTGAGAACGGGTCTCGTTCGCTAGGCGCTATGCAAAGCATGGTTCCGGGGAACCTTCCGCAAAAACGTCGCATAACTCCTTGCACTGACTACGCAATTGCATCGACTTCGGCCTCAGTCAGACCGCCCGGCACGATGGTGAGCGGGATGCGCAAGAGGTTGCCGGCCTTGCCGATGAAGGCGGTGACCAGAGGGCCCGGCCCCTCGTTCGTAGACGAACTACCGAGCACCAGAACCGAGATCGAGCGGTCCTCGGCGATCAGTTTCAGGAGCTCGTCGCGGCTCTTGCCCTCGCGGATATGGATGGCGGGAGGCTGGCCGGTGAGGGTGGCGGCGGTTTCGGCATGGACGCCCACCACCTGCTCAGCCTGCTGGCGCGCTTCCTGGCGCATCAGGTCGGCGACGCCGCCCCACTGCTGGGTTTCGGGCGGATCCATCACATAAAGCAGCGCCACCCGGCCGCCGGTGCGCTTGGCCCGGCGGCAGGCATAACGCAGTGCCGTCCGCATTTCCGGGCTTTCGTCGACGACGACCAGAAAGACGCGTGTGGATTCGGCCATGGCTGGTCTCCCCCTCTTCTTCTAGAGCCGCCGCATCACGGCGCCGCCGATCCAGCCGACCAGCAGCGCCATCACGATGGCCCCCAATCCGTAAAGCTCGCCCTCGCGATTCGCCCAGCCGGCGAGTTGGGCATTGAAGCCCACCTTGGCGACCGGCAGCGGCCGGGAGATGGCCGCGACGATCTTGCCGTCGCGCAGGAGATAGGCCCGCACGTCGTAGACGCCCTCGGGCAGGCGCGACGGGAACGGCAGATCGACCCGGAACAGGCGGTTGGCCTGGATGGTCACCTGGCCGATGTCGGCCGGATATAGCCCTTCACGGCGCTTCACGTCGGTGAGGCCGATGCGGAACCGCGTGAGATCGCTGTCCTCGCGCGTGCCGACGGAGCGGACGCTCGACAGGCGGTCGGCCAGCGACAGGATTTCGCCGCCGGTGCCGCGCGCCAGCAGGCGCTGCAGCGGCTGGCTGGCCGCGATGTAGTAATAAGCCGGCACATCGTCGAACGCCTGGCGGCCGGTGTTGAGCCACAGGCCCAGGAACCGTTCCTTGCGCATCACCGTCTCGCGGGCGGGCGGTCCCTGGACGACCACGACCACCTCGCCCGGCGGGTCGAACATGCCGAACAGCAGCAGTTTCTCGCCCTGGAACGCCGAGGTGATCGACACCCGCCCGGCCGACAGATCCATCACCAGGTCGGGCGGCGTCACCGGCGCGCCGGGGTCCGGCAGGCGCGGCGCCGGCAGGGAGGACGGCGGCGGCGGAGGCGCAGGTTCCACACGCGGACCCTGGGCAAAGGCAGGGGCGCCCAGGCCGAGGCCCAGCGCCAGCAGGAGCGCGAGCCGCCTCACTTCAGCACCTCGCGCAGGCCGATCGAATAGGGCGATCCGGGCGCGCGCAGCAGCTCGATCAACAGCTCGGCCGCCACCGCCAGGATCAGCACCGCCATCATCCCGCGCAGCACCACGCCCGGCAGCTTGGCGGCCAGCCGCGAGCCGATCGGGGCGCCGACCACGCCGCCCAGGATCAGCAGCAGCGCCAGCACCACGTCGACCGTGCCGTTGGTCGCCGACTGCAGGAAGGTGACGTTGGCCGCCACGAACAGGACCTGGAAGTTGGACGTTCCGATGACGACCGAGGTCGGCATGCCCAGCAGGTAGATCATCGCCGGCACCAGCACGAAGCCGCCGCCGACACCCAGCAGCGCCGAGAGAACGCCGATCAGGAAGCCCAGCCCGATCGGCAGCAGCGCGCTGATGTAGAGCTTCGACTTGTAGAAGCGCATCTTCCACGGCAGGCGATGCACAAGATAGTGCTGGTGCAGCTTGCCGCGCGGCGCCTCGGGGTGACGCTTCTGCCGGAAGTACGTGCGCAGGCTCTCGAAGGACATCAGCCCGCCGATGGTCGAGAGCATCACCACGTAGAGGACGGCGATCACGAAATCGATCTGGCCGATGCGCTTGAGGTACGTGAACAGGACCACACCGGCCGAGGAGCCCACGACGCCGCCCAGCAGCAGCACCAGCCCCATGCGCAGGTCGACGTTGCCGCGCCGCCACTGGACCTGCAGCGACGACACCGAATTGGCGATCACCTGGTTGGCCTGGCTGGCGACCGCGACGGCGGGCGGAATGCCGACGAAGATCAGCATCGGCGTCGCCAGGAACCCGCCGCCCACGCCGAACATTCCGGCCAGCAGGCCCGCCATGCCCCCCAGCCCGAGCAACAGGAAGACGTTGATCGATTGGCCGGCGATCGGGAGGTAGATCTCCACGGCCGCCTACTTGATCAGGATCGAGCTGAGCTCGCGCAGCTGGGTGCGGGCGCGCAGCAGGTAGAAGCCCTGCGCGGCCAGGTGATTGGGGATCAGGAAGGCGTCGGGATAGCCGTTCCACACCACCCACGGCTCGAGCTGGGCGGCGATGCGAAAGGTCTCGACGGTCTGCTGCCACGAGGCCATCAGGCCCTTTTCCTTGATGATCGTCTCGAAGTCGTGTCCGAGCTCGCGCATCAGCAGGTAGTTGGCGTAGAGCCGGCCCTTGTTGAAATAGAAGATGTCGTCGCAGTGCGTGTCGAACAGGTTGCCGGCCTGCTCGATGATGTGCTGGTCGATCACGGCCGAATCGGAGCCATGGTCGTTGGCGATGCGGTCGATCAGCGCCTGCAGATTGTCCGAGCGGCGCTCGAACACCGCCTGCCCCGAGGCCAGCCGCTTGTTGTAGGCCACGAGCTTGTCGCGGCCGGCGCGGTACTTCTGCGCCGAGGTGGCCGACGGCCAGATCGAGACGCTGGGCTGCCAGATCCAGATGTTGGGCTGTTCGTTCAGGAAGCCGCGCGCCTGCTCGAGGTCGCGGTCGGTCTGGCTCGAGCCGCGCGTGCGGCCCAGCTGGTCCATCAGCTCGGTCGAGAAGCGGCCCATCGCCGCCATGATGCCGCGCTGGAAGTTGGGCATGTTGTCGAGAATGCCGGCCGGCATGAAGAACGGCTGCATCGGCGTCCAGCTGTGGACGTCGACCTCGCGGGTCACCAGGTCGGCTGCGATCGCCACCGCCCGGCTCTCGCCCGCGGCCACGCCGTTGGGCTTGAACTGCGGATCGTCGTCGATGTTCTCGACGATCGTGGCACCCAGTGGATAATAAAGGACGAACAGCGCCACCAGCGCGATCACGATCCAGCGCCACCGCCAGCGGCTCACACCAAGAACCGGCCTGCGAAAACGGATCGACCGCCACCACGCCTTTTTGGGAGGTGGCGGCGCGTTATCGTCGGGAGCGAACGTCATGATGCACAGTACATCAGTCGCCGCGGTGATACAGTAAAGCCATGGCACTCGACTCCGAATCGCAACGTCTCATTGACCTCATGGCCGCGGCGAACCGCCCGGCCTGGAACACGCTCACACCGCAGGCCGCGCGCGAGCTTTATCTCTCGCTGCGCCCGGCCGGACAGGGACCGATCCCCGACGGCATCTCGATCACCAACCGCAAGATACCGGGCAAAGAGGGCGGTTCCGTGTCGGTCCGGCTGTATCGCCCCGACAAGCTCTCGCCCGAGGCCAGGCTGCCCGGCCTGCTCTATGCGCACGGCGGCGGCTGGGTATTCGGCAACCTCGACAGCCACGACGTGCTCTGCGCCCAACTCGCGATCGAGGCCGGGATCGCGGTGATGGCGGTCGATTATCGCCTGGCGCCCGAGACCCGCTTCCCGGGCGCCTTCGACGACGTGGTGAGCGGCCTCACGTGGCTGGCGGCCAACGGCCCCTCGGTCGGCATCGACCCCAACAAGCTCGCGGTCGGCGGCGACTCGGCCGGCGGCAACCTCGCGGCAGCCGTGGCGATCTGGGCGCGCGACAACAAGGGGCCGAAGCTCCGGATGCAGCTCTTGGCCTATCCCGTGACCGACATCGTGGCGCGAACGGAGTCGTACAAGAGCTTCGCCGACGGCTACGGGCTGAACGCCGCCACGATGGAGTGGTTCATCGACCACTACACGCCCGACAAGACAATGCGCGGCGACTGGCGGGTCTCGCCGATCCGCGCCCAGTCGCTGGCCGGCCTGCCGCCCGCGCTGGTCGTGACCGCGGGCTACGATCCGCTGCGCGACGAAGGCCGCGCCTATGCCTGGCGCCTGCAGCAGGACGGCACGGTGGCCGATCTCGTGGAGTTCGGCGGCATGCTGCATGGCTTCCTCAGCTCGCCGATGCTGCTGCATGGCGCGCGGCGCGGCACCAGCCTGTGCGCGGCGGCGCTGCGCGAGGCGCTGGTCCTCAGGGCCCAGTAACGATCAGCCGAGCTTGGCCTGCCGGTCGAGCCACTGGGCAAAGAGCTGCGTCTCGCGGCCGGTGCCGGGCGCGCAGCCGTAGTACATCGGCGGCAACGGCAGGCGCAGCTTGGGCAGCGGACAGACCAGCCGGCCCTGGGTCACGTCGGTGCCGAGCAGCGAGCGTGCGGTGATCGCGAAGCCCAGCCCATCGACCGCGGCCTGCATCACGATGTGCGAGTGATCGAACTGCAGCCGCCCGGCCGGCCGCAGCCGGGGCGAGCCGACGTGCGTCTTCCAGTCGTCCCAGTCCTGCTTGCGCGTCTTCACCACCAGCAGCGTGTGCTGCGCCAGCGACCGCAGGTCCGCGATCGGCTTCTTCTTCAGGAGCTTGGGCGCCGCTACCACCAGCAGCTCGTCCTCGAGGAAGGGCTGCGCCTTCACGGCACTGGGCCAGCCCTCGACGCCGCGGCGGATCGCGATGTCGAACGGCTCGGGCGCCCGCGCGGGCGGCGCGAGGCTGGTGATCAGCTGCGGCGCGATGCCGGGATGATGCGCCACGAAATCGGGCAGGCGCGGGATCAGCCAGCGCACCGAGAAGGACGTGCGTGAGTTGATCCGCACCGCGCGCACCGGGGCGCGGCCCGTCACCGCGCGCTGGGCGGCGGCGATCTGCTCCATCGCGGGCTGCGCGTCGGCGTAGAGCTGCTGGCCCTCGGCGGTAAGCACGACCTGCCGGACCTGGCGCTCGAACAGCGCCACGCCCAGATGCTCCTCCAGTGCGCGCACCTGCCGGCTCACCGCGCCATGCGTGACGCCGAGCTCGACGGCGGCGCGGGAGAAACTGAGGTGGCGCGCGGCCACGAGGAACATGCGCAGCGCATTGAGCGGCGGAAGGCTGCCGGGCTTCATGTGTGAGCTTTTATCACGCGTGCGCGGATTTCACATCGTTTGTCACGGGACTGTAACGGGCCGAGATTGCCCGCCATGTCCGCGTCCGTTGCCGAGCCGCCTCAGTCTTCCTTCTCCGCCGACAAAGCGGCCCGCCATTCGGCCATCGCGCTCGCCCTCGCGCTCCCCTCCGACACCTGCCTCTACCTGCTGCTGCCGATGTTCGCGTCGCAGTTCGGCGTCAGCCTGTTCGAGGTGGGCGTGCTGCTGGCCGCCAACCGCCTGATCCGCATCGTGGGCTACGGCTACATCGCCCGCTTCTACGCAAGACGCGGCGACCGGCCGACCGACACGATGGCGGTGATCGCCGCGGCGACTGCCTCGCTGGGCTACGCCACGCTCTCGGGCGTCTGGCTGCTGCTGCCGTTCCGCCTGCTGTGGGGACTGGCCTTCGCGGCGATGAACATCTCGACGCTCTCGATGGCCACCGCCGACCCGCAGGGCGCATCGAAGCGCAACGGCCGTTCGCGCGCGATCATTGCGCTCGGACCCACGCTCGCGCTGCCGGCGGCGGCGCTGTTGGCCGAGCAGTTCGAGCTCGGGCCGCGCGCGATCTTCTTCGTGCTGACGCCGGTGGCGCTGATCGGCCTCTTCGCCGCGCGCCGGCTGCCGTCGCTGCCGCATCCGGTCTCGTCGCAGCGCAAGCTGAAGCTCCCCGGCAGCCTCGACATCTGGTCGTTCCTCGAGGGCTTCACGCTCGACGGGCTGTTCATCGTGGGCCTGGGCTATCTCGGCAAGGACCTGCTGCCGGGCGGCGCGGTGATGGCGGCGGCGCTGCTGCTGGCGCTGCGCTATTTCTGCGAGATCGTGCTGTCGCCGCTGGGCGGCCACCTAGCCGAGCGCTTCGGCCCGGAGCGCCTGCTGGTGACGCTGTCGCTGCTCACGACCGTGGTGCTGGTGGGCTTCGGCGCGGGCTGGATCTTCACCGGCGCCGCGCTGATCGTCGTGCTGCGCGCGCTGCAGATCCCGCTGATCGCGCCGATCGTGGCCAGGCGCACGCCGGGCCCAGGTCGTGTCCAGGCGCTCGCCGCCCGCGCGGTGTGGCGCGACATCGGCGCCGGCACCGGCCCGATGATCGCGGGCCTGCTGCTGCCGATCCTGCCGAGCTTCTGGATCTACGCGGTGTCGGCCACGCTGCTCGCGCTGTCGGCGGTGGCGTGCGTGCGGGGGCGGAACTAGCGGCCGGGTACAGAATGGCCGGGCAATCGGTCGCAGAACGTCTGCAGCGCTTCTTTGTTGGCAGGGGCGTCGTGCCGGTCGAAAAGGGACCGATGATCGACGCGCCTCTCGGCCTCGCCAACGTCCTCACTGTCATATTTGCCGTCTCGTGCCTCTCGATCATGGCGGCTCAGGCGCGCGCCGGCATCGTGCGGACCTGGCGCCTGGCGATGCCCGCCGTCTTCGCCGCCGTCGTGGCGATCGTGCTGCTGGCCGGCGTGTTCGAGGCGACGCTGGCGCACGACGGCGAGTGGCTGGCGTGCCTCGTGCTGGGCGGCCTGATCGGCCGTACCTGCGGCCGCAGCGTGTCCGTCGAGATCGACCGCATCTGGGGCCTCGTCCGCGTGTCGCGCACCCTCGACGATGTCGCGGCCGGCGTGGGCCTGGTCATCGTGTCGTTCGTCGACTTCGCCTCGGCCGCGCTGCGCTCGCCCGTGATCCACCCGGTGCACGTCGCCGCCGCCGCAGCACTGTGCGCAGGCTTCATCGGCTTCCGCGCCATCGGGATCATGGCGCGCTCGAGCCACGCCACGCACGTGGAGCTGCACGGGCAGCGGTGAGGGGCCACCCCGTCATCAGTTGAAATCCCGATTGTGGGTGGGTGGATCGCGGGCCTGCAGCGCCTTCTCGATCCATCCGACCGGTTCGAGCACGCCCTCGCGTTGCGCACGGCCCAGGATGGCAATCAGCGCCTCGTCGCTGCCGAGGGACTTGCGCCATTTGCCGAGCAGTGCGCGACAGGCGGTGTCGGGTTTGCCCGAGGTGCGCCTCAGCCAATCGAGTCCTTCCCTGAAAACCACGGTGGCGAGATCGCCACCCGAAGCTTTAGCTTCGGAAGAAGGTGATGGTGAAGGTGATGGGTTGGCGTTCTGTTGACGCGCGGCGGCACTTCTGTTGCCCGCCCGAACCTTGGCCTGCTGGTTCTCCGTCGCACGTTCGTATTCGTCGGTGAGACGTTCATGTCGCCACACGCCGTCGGCCACGGTGAACAGGGCCGCAAGCCTGCTGCGGTTCTGCTGCCACTCCTCGGGCGACAGGCGAACGATCGCCGCCAGCTCCTCGTCGTCGTCGGGCAGCGAACCGCCGGATTTCCAGGCGGTCGCCAGCAACAGGAAATAAGCACCGTGCTGGGTGGTGTTGAGACGCCAGGTCTCGGCGAGGTGATCGCCGATGAACACGGGCATCCAGATGTCGGTCTTGGGTTTGCGCTTGGGGTTCATCCCCATTTTATAAACCCGGTCGGGCGATCCAACCGATTACGGTCGTTACTGGAGCCAAAACGCCGGCCCGCCTGAAACGGAAGGATCCGAGAACCGGGCGCCCGCAGCCTGGCCGGGGCCTCCACCGAATAGAATCCGGGCCTTTGACGACCTCTCCAACCCCATGGGCTACGCCATGGTTCTGCTAGAGTGGATGGAGCAGGAGCATCGCGACTGGTTCTGGCGGTGTTGCCGGAGTGGGCATGAGCTGTGAGGTAGACGTCTTCGGATGAGTCGCTTGATTGTCAGGCTCCTTGCGATCGTCTTCGTCACGCCCTTGGCCGTGCTGGTCGTTCACGCCTGCCTCATTCCCTTCAGGCCCGTCTCCGTGACTCTGGGTTTCGTGCCGGCGATCGTCATCGTCCTCATTTCCGCCAGTCTTGCCTTCTCCGTCATCAGGGAGTCGACGAACCGGTTCGCGGCAGGTTTCGGCGCCTTCATCGTCGCCGCGGTTACCCTCTTTCTCTCCGTCTTGCTGCTCGTCGCCGCCTGGGGCTCGTAGGCGCGAAAGAACTGCCCGAAGTGCGGAAAGTCTTTTGCGCACTTCGGGCAGCTCTCGCGGCCCGGTGCATCGCCCCTTGATATTTCCAATCCATTTCCATATTGATTCCATATGGAAATATCATCCGACACCGCCGCCCTCGCAGCCCTGCGCCTGTTCCAGGCGAGCGCCCGGTTCGAGGAGAAGTTCAACTCCGCCCTGGGCTCGATCCACGGGCTGTCGCTGAAGGACGCGCTGCTGCTGCGCTACGTGGCCGACGCCGAGGGCGGGCGGCTGAGCCGCATCGAGCTGGCCAAGCTGCTGTCCGTCAGCCCGTCGACCGTCACGCGCACCACGGCGCCGCTCGAGAAGCGCGGGCTGCTGGGCCGCGAGAGCCACGCCCACGACGCGCGCTTTGCCTATGTCGTGCTGACCAAGGCGGGCAAACGCGCCGTGGCCGACGCGGAGGCCTCGTTCGCGCGTCTCGCGGCGGATCTCTTCCGCGACCGCTGGAAGCCGGCCGAGATCGAGACGCTGGGCAGCCTGCTGGGGAGGCTCGCATGAGTGCCGCCGTGACCTTCCACCTCCTCGCGGGCGGCGTCGGCGCCGGCAAGACGACCCATGCGCTGGCCCTCTGCCGCGAGCTGGGCGCGATGCACTTCTCGATCGACGACTGGATGGTGAAGCTGTTCGGTCCCGACGCGCGCCAATCGCCAGACCAGCCGCGGCAGTTGTCGTGGATCGTCGAGCGCACCGGGCGCTGCGAGCGCCACATCGAGGCCATGGCGCTGGCGCTCGGGCGGCTGGGCGTCTCCTCGGTGCTCGACACCGGCCTGCTGCGCGCCGACAAGCGCCGCGCGCTGGCCCAGGCCGCGCGGACCGCCGGCTACGGCGTGAAGCTGCATTTCGTAGACGTGCCGGCCGACGAGCGCTGGCGGCGGGTGAGCGCCCGCAACGAGCAGCAGGGCGAGACCTATCGCGTCACGGTCACGCGGCCGATGTTCGATTTCATCGAGACGATCTGGCAGCCGCCGGACGCCGAAGAGATGGAAGACATGGCAGGTGTCAGGCTAGGGTAGCGCATGACGGCCCCTGCCGACGACGACGACGACCGACCGGAGCGCGAACCCGCCAGCCTGCGCAACCAGTGGCTGACGTGGCTGCTCGCCACGGTCGGGATGGCGATCTATGCCGGCGGCGCGGAGATCGAGGCCCGCACCGAAAGCGAGACGCTGCGCCTCGTGGCGGGCAACGAGGTCGTGCTCGACATAACGCGCCTGTTCGGCAATCCGCTGCAGCTCGATATGGATGTGCGCACGCCGGGCTGTGCCGCGCGGCCGGATGGCGTCGCGATGATGGCCGCGGTCGCGCCGCCGCGCGACGGGCTGCTGCGACTGAAGCCCGACGCCAGCGCGCGCTTCGAGGTCCAGGGCGCGGACGGACGGCCGGTGATCTTCGAGCTGATGCCCCCGACCGGCAGCTGCATCGGCATGCTGCGGCGTCTCACGACCAACCTCGCGGTCGAGCCCGGCGTCTATCGCTGGCCGCCGCCGTTCGACATGCCGCAAGTCATGCTGGAACCCGGCTTCAACAGCGTGCGCGTGAAGGTGCAGAGGGTCGACAAGGCGATCGAAGGGCAGCAGGCCCAGCTCTACGCGCTGGCCTCGGTGCGCGTGACCGGCTCGCAGCCCAACGTCGACTGGCTGTGGCCCGCCATCTTCATCGACATGCTGTTCCCGTTCACCCAGGCGATCTGGCTCGCGGTGCTGCTCTGGAAGACCGCCCGCGCGCGGCGCGCGTAGGAGCGGGGAGCCGCGGCAATGTCGAAGGCTCCATTGCGTTCTGCCCTGCTCGCTCTGATGCTGTGCGGCTGGCCCTGGCTGTCGCACGCCCAGGCTCCGGCCGAGCGGCTGATCGCGCCCGTCCCGCCCGACTACAGGCCCGCCGGCAAGGTCTCGGCGCCAGGCAGCATCGTCGAGATCTTCCGGCCGCCCGGCCAGACCGACGACAACTGGACGAACCAGCTGATGGTCCAGACGTCCAGGGACAGGGTGAAAGCGGATCCGTCCGACGTGTTGCGCGGGATAGAGAAGACATTCGCCGCCTCGTGCGCGGAGCCTGCGCCCGCCACGACCGCGCCCGGCAAGGTGAACGGCTACGCGACGGCCACGACACTGTTCAAGTGCCCGCGGGTGACGGCCACCGGCAAGCCGGAGACGTCCCTGGTGCATGCGATCGCGGGCAACGACCATATGTACATCGTCCATCAGGCGATGCGGCGCGCGCACACGCCCGACGTGCTGAAGCAGATGATCCGGTATCTGGGAACGGTGACCGTGTGCGACGACCGGGCGTCGGGCCATCCCTGCCCGGCGCAGAAACCCTGAGGCGGGCGATCGCTAGCCCGCCGGGCTTTTAGCCTTCGACCGTCTCGGGCTTGGCGGCCTTTGCGGCCTTGGGAGCCTTCGGTTCCTTGGGCGCCTTCGGCACCTTTTCCTTCTTCACCTTGACCGGCTTGCGCTTCTCGAGCTCGGCGTCGCAGAGCGCCACGACGTCCGGCATCTCGCGGTCTTCGGCGTTCTTACGAAGGTTCTTGATCTGATCGACCGCGAGTGCGGCGATCGTATCGGCCGTCGGCTTCCATGCCAATTTCTTGTCCCTTACCTGAATACATCTTTGCGGTGGCGCACTTCGGCGAACACCTCGATCGGATCCTTGCCCGTCATGCCGACGGCCTTCTGCAGCGACGGAACATCGGCGCGCAGGAATGGATTGGTCTGCTTTTCTTCGCCCAGCAGGCTCGGCACCGTGGCCTCGCCCTTCGCCCGTGCCGCATCGATCGCGGCCGAGCGCTCCATGAGTTTCACATTATCAGTCTCGATGGTCACCGCAAAGCGCGCGTTCGACTGGGTGTACTCGTGGGCGCAGTAGACCCGCATGTCGTCGGCCAGGCCCTTGAGGCGGGCGAGCGAGCCCCAGAACTGGGTGGGCGTGCCCTCGAACATCTTGCCGCAACCCAGCGCAAACAGCGTGTCGCCGCAGAACAGCGCCTTCTCCTCGTTGAAGGCATAGGCGCAGTGGCCGACCGTATGGCCGGGCACGAAGATCACCTCGGCCGTGGCCTCGCCGAAGCGGAAGCGGTCGCCGTCGTCCACCGTGACGTCGATGCCCGGGATGCGGGCGCGGTCCTTGGCCAGGCCCACGATGGTGCAGCCGGTGGCGTTCTTGATCTCCAGGTTGCCGCCGACATGGTCGCCATGGTGATGGGTGTTCAGGATATGGGTGATCTTCCAGTTGCGCTTCTGCGCCTCGGCCAGCACCGGGGCGGCCACGGCGGGGTCGACCACGCCGACGCAGCCCGACTGCGGCTCGCGCATCAGCCACACGTAATTGTCGTTCAGGACGGGGATACGGACGATATCGAGGGTGGTGCTCATGATGCGCGAAACTAGCAGGGCTGGCCCGCGCCCGCCACGCCGCTCGGCGCCCTCCCTATTGTCGCTTCCCGACCCCCCTTTTGCTAGGATTGAGGCATGTGGACCGACGTTCTCGACCTCAACGAGTTCTACAGCCGCCCGCTCGGGCAGATGACCGTGCGCCTGCTGCGCGCGCGCCTGCGCGACATGTGGCCGAGCGTGAAGGGCGAGACCGTGCTGGGCCTGGGCTATGCCACCCCCTTCCTGCGGCCCTTCATGGAGGAGGCCGGCCGGACGCTGGCCTTCATGCCGGCCCCCCAGGGCGTGACCCGGTGGCCGCGCAAGGGCCCCAACCTCACCGCTTTCGTCGAGGAAATGGACCTGCCGCTGCCCGACCGCTCGGTCGACCGAGTGCTGCTGGTCCATGCCGTCGAGAACACCGAGCAGATCAGGCCCTTCCTGCGCGAGATCTGGCGGGTGATGGCCGACGGCGGCCGCCTGGTCAGCGTGGTGCCGACCCGTGCCGGCCTGTGGTCCCAGCTCGACCGCTCGCCCTTCTACCAGGGCCATCCCTATTCGCCCGGCCAGGTCGCCAACCTGCTGCGCGCCAACATGTTCGCGCCGCTGCGCCAGGGCCGTGCGCTCTACATGCCGCCCACCCATTCGCGCCTGGCGCTGCGCATGGCGCCCGCGGTCGAACGCTTCGGCCAGCGCTGGCTCGGCCGCTTCGCCGGCGTCTCGGTGATCGAATCGGGCAAGCAGCTCTACGCCGGCATCGCCGAGCGCACCTCGAACGAGGTGGTGACCGTGCGGCCCAAGCTCCGCATCGCCGCCTCCCGCGACACCCACATCGCCGCCCGTAACGAGGACGGGGAAGCCCCCGCCTCCTGATGCCGGTTTCCCCCAACGTCATCGCCCTGATCGGTTTCGGCGAGGCAGGGTCCGCCATCGCGCGCGGGCTCGCGGCCGAAGGCGGCTGGCGCGGTGTTTCCAGGCCCGGTGACAACGCTCCGCGCCGCGTGATCGCGATCGACACCGCTTTGGACAAGGACGCGCGCGGCACGGCGCTGGGCAAGGAGGCCCGCCGCCTCGATGTCGCCATATCCGCCGACTACACCACCACTCTTTCCGAAGCCGACCTCGTGATCTGCGCCGTGCAGGGCGAGTTCGCGCGAGATGCCGCACTTTCGGCAGCTCCCTTGCTGAAGAAGGGCGCGCTCTATCTCGACCTCTGCACCGTCACGGGCAAGATGTCGGAAGAAGATCGCTCCGAGATCGGCAAAGGCGCCGGCCACTACATCGACGTGGCGGTGATGGGCGGCTTCTTCTCGTCGGGCATCAAGGCGCAGATGCTGGTCGCGGGCGACGGCGCCGAGCCGCTGGTGACATGGATGAACCAGAACGGCTTCGTGGCGAGCTATCTCGGCCCCAAGCCCGGCAGCGCCTCGGCGGTGAAGATGATGCGCTCGGTGATCGTGAAGGGCATCGAGGCGCTGGCGGTCGAGTCCTTCGTCGCGGCGGAGCGCCAGGGAATATTGCCGGAAGTGTTGGCCTGCCTGGGCGACATCGACGCGCGCACCTTCGCGGGCTCGCTCAAGATGCTGATGCAGACGCATATCGTGCACGCGCATCGCCGCTGGGAGGAGATGGGCCTGGTGGCGCGCACCCTGCGCGAGACCGGCGTCGAGCCGCTGATGACGGAAGCCATCGAGAAGAGCCATCGCCGCACCGTCGACGCGCACGTGGCCCCCGCCGACGGCAAGGTGCCCAGCGTCGAAGAGGCGCTCAGGATTCTCTCCGAGAAGGTGGTCCGTGGCCGGTGATGTCTTCGATCAGCTCGTGACCTTGCTGAGCGACGCCAAGGCGAAGTTCCGCGTCATCGAGCACGAGGCCGAGGGCAAGTCGGAGGCGATCAGCGCCATCCGCGGCAACCGTCCCGAACAGGCGGCCAAGGCCATGGTTCTCGACGTGCGGGGCGGCGGCGGCGGCAAGCGGCCGGTGCTGGCGATCCTGCCGGGCTCGAGCAAGCTCGACTTCGCCGCGGTCGCGGCCCTGTTCGATGCCAGGAAGTGCGGCTTCGCGAGCCCTGAGACCGCGCAGGAACTGACCGGTTGCGTCATGGGCGCGGTGCCGCCCTTCGCGCTCAATCCCGCCTTGTCGATCGTGGTCGAGGAAGCCTTGCTGGCCAACGAGTCGCTGTTCTTCAACGCCGGCCGCCTCGACCGGTCGATGGAACTCGACACGAAGGACTGGATCGCTGTGGCAAAGCCGCGCGTGGCCAGGATCACGCCCCGGGCGTAGCCTTCCCTCATGAACCTCGCCCGCTGGACCCGCGAAGTCCGACCGATCGCGATCGCGCTCGGCCTCGTGCTGGTCGTACGCACCGTCGTCGCCGAGCCCTACCAGGTGCCCTCGCCTTCCATGGTGCCGACGTTGCTGACCGGCGACGAATTGATCGGCAGCAAGTTCGCCTACGGCTTCAGCAAATACTCCCTGCCGCTGGGCTCCCTGCCGGATTTCGAGGGCCGCCTGTTCGACCGCGCGCCGGAACGCGGCGACGTCATCGTCTTCCGCCTGCCGCGCGATCCCGCCACGACCTACGTGAAGCGCTTGATCGGCCTGCCCGGCGACCGCATCCAGATGCAGAAGGGCCGTCTCTACATCAACGGCGCCGTGGTGCCGCGCCGCGAAGTCCGCGCCTACGAAGGCGCCACGCTCTATGTCGAGACCCTGCCGACACGGGACGGGAGCTCCCGCGAACACGAGCTGATCGAGTCCTCCGACACCGACCGCTACGACGACACTCCGGTCTACGAGGTGCCCGCCCGGCACTACTTCATGATGGGCGACAACCGGGACAACTCGCTCGACAGCCGCATCGCCGCCGCCGACGGCGGCGTGGGCTTCGTGCCGCTGGAGAACCTGGTGGCGCGCGCCGACCGGCTGCTGATGTCGACCGATCCCAGCGTCGGCTGGTTAGACGTCGCGCACTGGGGCCACGCCTTCCGCCTCGACCGCTTCTTCGCGCGCATCAACTGAGCCAATGACCGACTGGCGTTTCGGCCCGGCGAGCGAAGCCGACTTCGAGCCGCTGCTGGCGCTGCGCATGGAGGTGATGCGCGCGCATCTCGAACGCGTGGGCCGCTTCACCCCCGAACGCTCGCGCGCCGTCTTCCGCGGCCACTTCGACGAGCCCGGCCTGCGCCTGATCCTGGTCGAGGACGAGCTGGCCGGCTGCGTCGGCTTCCGCGTCGCGCCCGACCACGTGATGCTCGACTCTTTCTACCTCGCGACCCGCCTCCAGAACGGTGGGCTGGGCTCCGAGATCTGCAAGGCGCTGCTCGCCGAGTCGGACGCCTTGGGCAAACCGATGCGCCTCGAAGTCCTGAAGCAAAGCCCCGCCAACCGCTTCTATCTCCGCCACGGCTTCACGCCGATCGGCGAAGGCGCCCACGACGTGATGTTCGAGCGGAAGCTTCCGACCTGACTTCCCGCAATTCCGGCAGCTAGTCCCTTCGCAGCATGAACACCGCCTGTTCGCCGAACAGGTTGGCGAGTGGCGGGGGCATGCGGATGGGGCGGCTGGTGCGGTTCAGGACCACGGCGCGCTCGAGGGTGACGCCCATCTCGCGGCACAGCGCGCGGAAGTCGTCGATCGAGCAGAGATGGATGTTGGGCGTGTCGTACCACTTGTAGGGCAGCGACGGCGTGTTGGGCATGCGGCCGCCAAAGACGAGCCGCAGCCGCACCTGCCAGTGAGCGAAGTTCGGAAACGACACGATGGCGCGCTTGCCGACCCGCAGCATCTGCTCGAGCACGGCCCGCGGATCGCGCGTGGCCTGGAGCGTCTGGCTCAGGATCACGTAGTCGAAGGCGCTGTCGGGATAGTCGAACAGGTCGGTGTCGGCATTGCCCTGAATCACCGACAGACCGTTGGCCACGCAGGCGTTCACGCCGGCCTGGCTGAGCTCCATGCCGCGCGCATCGACCCGCTTGAAGTTCACCAGATAGGCCAGCAGCGCACCGTCGCCGCAGCCGACGTCGAGCGCGCGGCCGCCCGGCTCGACCATGTCGGCGATGAGCTGGAGATCGACGCGGATGGCGTTGCTCATTTCAGTCCCCCGGCCAATCCTCTGGCATTGGCCGCACCTTGCAGGAAGCCGCTGAGCGTGCGGAACATCTCGGGCTCGTCGAGCAGGAAGGCGTCGTGGCCCTTGTCGCTCTCGACCTCGACGAACGAGACGTTGGCCGCAGCCGCGTTCAGCGCATGCACGACGGCACGGCTCTCGCGCGTCGGGAACAGCCAGTCCGAGGTGAAACTCATCAGGCAGAAGCGCGTCGCCGAGCCCTTGAAGGCGTTGGCCAGGACGCCGCCATGCGCTTCGGCCAGGTCGAAGTAATCCATGGCGCGCGTGATGTAGAGATAGGAGTTGGCGTCGAAGCGGTCGACGAAGGTCGAGCCCTGGTGGCGCAGGTAGCTCTCGACCTGAAAGTCGGCGTCGAAGCCGAAGCCCACGGCGTCGCGGTTCTGCAGGGCGCGGCCGAACTTGCGCTGCAGCGCCTGCTCCGAAAGATAGGTGATGTGCGCGGTCATGCGCGCGACGGCCAGGCCGCGCTCGGGCGCGGTGTCGTGCAGGCGATAGTCGCCGCCCCGCCATTCGGGATCGGCCATGATCGCCTGGCGGCCGACCTCGTGGAACGCGATGTTCTGCGCGCTGTGCCGCGCCGCGGTCGCGATCGGCACGGCGGAGAAGAGGCGCTTCGGGAAGCTCGCCGCCCATTCCAGCACCTGCATGCCGCCCATAGACCCGCCAATCGCGCAGAAGAGATCGGGAATGCCCAGGTGATCGAGAAGCGCCGCCTGCGCCCGCACCATGTCGGCGATGGTGACCACCGGAAAGCGCAGGTTCCACGGCTGCCTGGCAACCGGGTCGTGCGCCAGCGGCCCCGTGCTGCCGAGGCAGCCGCCCAGCACGTTGGTGCAGATGATGAAGTAACGCGCGGGATCGAGGATCCTTCCCGGCCCGACGATGCTCTCCCACCAGCCGTCCTTGCCGGTGACGGGATTGCGGTCGGCCACGAACTGGTCGCCCGTCAGCGCATGGCAGATCAGCACGGCGTTCGACTTGTCGGCGTTCAGCGTGCCGTAGGTCTGGTAAGCGATGCGAAAGGGTCCGAGATCGACGCCGCAGTCGAGCCGCATCGGCCGGTCCACGCCCAGGACCGCGTGGCGGCATTGGGCCAGCGCCTTGCTCTCTGCGTCGGTGAGATCGTCGAACACGTCGATGCTCCAAACGAAAAACCCCCGACCGTCGGTCGGGGGCTTTTTCGAGCACTCCGACCTTTTAGCGAGGATTAACGTGGCCGCAAGCCGGTCGGCTCAAATTCCACGGAGGCGGACTCTATACGGGCGGACCGGCCTTTACGCAAGGCCCCCCAACGTGTATCGCCGCTCGTTCCATGGACACATCCAACCTCGACACCCTGCGCCAGGAAATCGACGCCATCGACGGCGATCTCCATGGGCTGATCCGTCGCCGCGCGACGCTGGTCGGTGAGATCGCGGCCGCCAAGCCGCCCGGGGGAATCTCCTTCCGTCCCGGCCGCGAGGCGCAGGTCCTGCGCAAGCGCCTGGCCGCCCACGAGGGCAAATTTCCGGCAACCGCCGTCTATCGCATGTGGCGCGAGATGATGAGCACCTTCGCGCTGATGCAGACGCCCGCGCTCAAGATCGCGGTCTGCCGCCCGGCCGACCAGGCCGGCTACTGGGATCTCGCGCGTGACCATTTCGGCTGTCAGATCCCCCTGGTCGCCCACGAGTCGCCCCTACAGGTGCTGGCCGCCGTGCGCGCCGACGCCGCCACCATCGGTGTCGTGCCGGCCGCGATCGAAGCCGACACCGCGCCGTGGTGGCCACTGCTGGCCAGCGGCGAGGCGACCCTGCCCAACATTGTGGGCAAGCTGCCGTTCCTCGTCATGCCCAACGCCCGCGTGCGGGGTATTTCGGCGCTTCTACTGGCCCGGATGGAGCCCGAGGAAAGCGGTGACGACCGTGCGCTGGTGTCGCTGGAATCGATCACCGGCCTCAGCCGCGACCGCATCTCCGCCGCCCTCGAAAAGGCCGGCCTGCCCGCCTTTACATCGGCGCTGGACCAGATTGTGCGCGGCGTGCATCACTATCTGATCGAGCTGCCGGGCGTGATCGCCGATGGCGACAAGCGTCTGCGCGGGCTCGAGGCGGCCCTGGGGCTGGAGAACGGCAGGGTTGCCGCGATCGGCGCCTATGCCGTGCCCGCAACGCCGCGGACCTGATCGTTTTCTGACGGAGAGAGATATGACGGCGCTGAAGCCGCGTCCGGGCATCATGCAGATCGCCCCCTATGTGCCCGGCAAGGACTCGGTCGACGGCAAGGAGCCGGTGGCAAAACTCTCGTCGAACGAGAGCGCGCTCGGTCCCTCGCCCAAGGCGATGGCGGCCTACGCCAAGGCGGCACCCGACCTGCATCGCTATCCCGACGGCGGCACCGAGAAGCTGCGCGCGGCGATCGGCAAGCATTACGGCCTCGATCCGGCGCGCATCATCTGCGGCACCGGCTCCGACGAGCTGCTCAACCTGTTGGTCCGCGCCTACTGCGGACCGGGCGACGAGCTGCTCTACAGCCAGTACGGCTTCCTGATGTATCCGATCAACGCGCTGGGCGTGGGCGCCACGCCCGTGGCTGCGCCGGAGAAGAACTTCCGCACCGACGTCGACGCGATGATCGCCGCCATCACCGACAAGACGCGTCTTGTGGCGCTGGTCAATCCGAACAATCCGACCGGTAGCTACATCACCAGGGACGAGGTGCGCCGCCTGCACAAGGCGATCCCGAAGAACGTGCTGCTGCAGATCGATGCGGCCTACGCCGAATACGTCACCAAGGACGACTACGAGTCGGGCATCGAGCTGGTCGACCGGGCCGAGAACGTCGTCATGACGCGCACCTTCTCCAAGATCTACGGTCTGGGTGCTTTGCGCATCGGCTGGATGTACGGCCCCGCCGGCGTCATCGACGTGATCAACCGGCTGCGCCAGCCGTTCAACGTCAACCAGCCGGCGCAGGCCGCCGCGATAGCGGCACTCGAGGACGTCGAGCACAGCAAGGCCGCCCGCGCCAACAATGAGAAGCAGCTGGCCTGGCTCACCGCCGAACTGATCAAGCTGGGCCTCAAGCCGCTGCCCAGCGTCGGCAACTTCGTGGCCGTGAGCTTCGGCTCCGCCGACCGCGCGACGGCCGCCAACGACTGGCTGATGCGCGACGGGCTGATCCCGCGCATGATCGCGGGTTACGGCATGCCGGAGTACCTGCGCATCACCATCGGCACCGAGAAGGAAATGAAGCTGGTGCAGGACAGCCTGGCGCGCTTCGTCGGCAAGAACAGCAAATGAGTGGACCTCTGTTCAACAAGATCGCGCTGATCGGCATCGGCCTGATCGGCGGATCGATCGCGCTCGAGGCGCGCAAGCGCGGTCTCGCCAACAAGATCGTGGCGGCAACGCGCAAGGCGGAGACGGCGGAGATCGCCAACAAGCTGAAGCTGGTCGATCACTGCGGCACCGATCTCGCGGCCGCCGTCGAGGATGCCGACCTCGTCATCGTCTGCACCCCGGTCGGCGCCTGCGGGCCCGCGACGGCTGCGATCGCGTCGAAGCTCAAGCCCGGCAGCATCATCTCCGACGTGGGCTCGGTGAAGCAGACGGTGATCGCCGACATGCTGCCGCACATTCCGAAGGGCGTGCACTTCGTGCCGGCCCATCCAGTCGCCGGCACCGAGAATTCCGGCCCCGAGGCAGCGCTGCTCGACCTGTTCCAGGGCCGCTGGTGCATCCTGACGCCGCTGCCCGACAGCGATGCCGCCGCCGTCGACAAGCTCGAGACCTTCTGGAAGGCGCTGGGCAGCCTGGTCAACCGCATCGACCCGGCCGACCATGACCGCATCCTCGCCATCACCTCGCACCTGCCGCATCTCATCGCCTACACGATCGTGGGCACCGCTGACGACCTGGGCGGCCACCTGAACAGCGAAGTGCTGAAATACGCCGCCGGCGGCTTCCGCGACTTCACGCGCATCGCGGCTTCCGATCCCACCATGTGGCGCGACATCTTCATGAACAACCGCGAGGCCGTCCTCGAGGTGATCCAGCGCTTCCAGGAAGACCTCTTCTACCTGCAGCGCGCCATCCGCTGGGGCGAGGGCGACAAGCTGTTCGACCTGTTCACGCGCACCCGCGACATCCGCCGCGCGCTGATCCACCTCAACCAGGCGTAGACACTGACGGATCGGCCCCTCTGGGTTTTCGCCTACGGCTCGCTGATGTGGAATCCGGGCTTCAAGCCCCCGGAGACACAGCCCGCGCGGCTGCACGGCTTCCACCGCGCCTTCTGCATCTACTCCGAGCACTATCGCGGCACGCCGAAGAAGCCCGGGCTGATCCTGGGCCTGCTCGCGGGCGGCTCGTGCCGCGGCCTCGCCCACCGGCTGCCGGCTGCCTCCTACGACAAAGTTCGGCGCTATCTCTGGCAGCGCGAGATCGAGAACGACGGTGTCTACGTCGAGGAGATCCGCACGCTCCATCTGGCCGACGGGCGTGCCGTGCCGTCGCTGGTCTATCTTGCCGACAGGGCGCATCGCCAGTTCGCCGGCAAGCTGCCGCTCGCACGGTCGATCGCGCTGGTGCGCCAGGGCAAGGGCGCGACCGGCAGCAATATCGACTATGTCAGGAACACGCTCGCGCACATGCACGAGCTGGGACTACGCGACAGGACGCTCGAAGAACTGGCGCGGCGCGCCAGCCTCTAGTTAGTGCGCGTCGTTGAAGATCGCCTTCATGATGAAACGCCATTCCTCGCGCGCCTGCTCGACGGTGAGGCCCAGCCGCTCGCGCAGCACGATCCAGGTCTCGGGCGTCAGCGCGACGGAGAGCGCGTTCAGCGTATGCTCGCGCTTCTCGCCGGGCAGCGCCGAGAGTTCCGGGCCAAAGGTGTCGGCGATCTGCGCGCGATTGCCGGAATAGAGGCTCACGATCCTGGCCGCGGCATCGGCCGAACGGCGTTGCAGGGTCTGGATGAACGTCCACATCGGCCGCACCGTCTCGTAGCGTTCGGCGCGATGATCGACGACGACGCCGATGCGCTGGTCGAGCGGCCACTGGCGGTTGATCTCGGGGTGCCCGCCGGTGACCGTCGTCAGCACGCGCCCGAGGACCGCGACGTAGAGTTCGGCGGTGTCGGCGAAATGCTGGAACACGGTGCGCGCCGAAACGCCGGCGAGCTTGGCGATATCGCGGACGATCGGCGCCACTTCGCCATCCAAGGCGAGCGTCTGGGTGGAGGCAACGATGGCCTCGCGCGTCCGAGCGACGCGGTCGCCGCGCGCGGCATGCTGCGGGACTGCCTGCAGTTCAGATGTCGACAGTGCGTCCATTCTCTCTACCCCTGCGAGCGGCCCCTCTTGACGCGGAGCCTTACTCTTTGCGTACGAGCGGTGACACGATTTCGGTAATCTGCTGTACGTAATCTAACTGAGAAACGTGTATGCGCTGAAGCACTATAAGTGCATTTCCGCGTAAGCAATTCGTAAGCAAGCCGTTCGTAAGTAAGCTTTGCGTAAGGTACGATAATCGCATGACAAAGAAGACCGTTTCCGCCGCTTCGCTCGCCGCCCAGGCCATGGGCTGGATCGATCCCGTCACCAGGGCCGTGGTGCCGCCGATCCATATGGCGAGCACCTATCTGCGCGACGAGGACAATGGTTACAGTTCCGGACGTATCTATGCGCGCGCCGACAATCCAACCTTCGACCAGGCCGAGACCACGCTCGCCGCCCTCGAAGGCGGCGCGAAAGCGCTGATTTTCTCCTCGGGCATGAGTGCCGCGACCGCTTGCTTCCTGGCGCTCGCACCCGGCGACCATGTCGTGGTGCCGAAGGTCATGTACTGGTCGCTGCGCAACTGGCTTGCGACATTTGCGACCAACTGGGGCCTCAAGGTCGAGTTCGTCGACGCAGACAGGACCGATGCGATTGCCGCGGCGGTGAAGAAAGGCGTGACGAAGCTGGTGTGGCTCGAGACGCCGGCCAATCCGACCTGGGCCCTCAGCGACATCGCCGCCGCCGCCGAGATCGCGCACAAGGCGGGCGCGCTTTTAGGCGTGGATTCGACCGTAGCAACGCCAGTGCTGACGCGGCCGATCGAACACGGCGCCGACATCGTCATGCATTCGGCCACCAAGTATCTCAACGGCCATTCCGACATCATCGCGGGCGCGCTGGTCGGCGCGCGCGACGACGATCACTGGAAGAAGCTGCGCGCCATCCGCGCGCAGCTGGGTACGATCCTGGGCCAGACCGAAGCGTGGCTGCTGATGCGCGGCATGCGCACGCTCTACCCGCGCGTCGCCTGGGCCTGCCGCTCGGCGCAGTCGCTGGCCGAGAAGTTCGCGGCGCACCCTATGATCGAGGAGGTGCTCTATCCCGGCCTGCCGTCGTTCGCGGGCCATGCCGTGGCCAGGAAGCAGATGACGAACGGCTTCGGCGGCATGCTGTCGGTACGCATCAAGGGCGGCGAGCGCGCCGCCATCGCCACCGCCGCGCGGGTCGAGCTGTGGAAGCGCGCCACGTCGCTGGGCGGCGTCGAGAGCCTGATCGAGCACCGCGCCAGCATCGAGGGGCCCGGCACGCCCTGCCCGCCCGATCTTCTCCGGCTTTCCGTGGGTGTCGAGGAGAGCGCCGACCTGTTCGAGGATCTCGACCAAGCCTTGAAGCGTGCGCACAACGCCTAGAGTCCGAGAGAGAAGCCCTCGCGCAGGGGATCGTCGGCGTCGAAGCGGAACGTCGCTTCGCCCGTCATATGCGCAATACCGCCGACCTCGACGATCACCGATTTGCGCGGGCCCACGGCCGGGCCGTCGCGCAGCGCCGTGCCGGTGAAGATCGAGCCGGTGCAGCTCTCGAAGCGACTCTCCTGCCCGAGCTTCGCCTGCCGGCGCATGACCTGCAGCGCCATGCGCGCCGACACGCCGCTGCCGGTCGGGCTGCGATCGATCTGGCGGCCCGCGAAGATGCAGACGTTGCGGCTGGGCGACACTGCGCCGTCGGTCAGGATCGTGCCGTAGAGATAGGCGAGATCGGGCTCGGACAGATGCTCGATCGGAATGGCCTTGGCGGCCGCCAGCGCAATCTCCTCGCCGGCATCGACGATCGCGCGCATTGGCGAGCTACGCAGGTCGAGGCCGATCGAATCGGCGGACAGGAAGGCGTAGAAGGCGCCGCCATAGGCGATGTCGACCGTCACAGGCCCCCAGGTCGCGGTCGGCGCCACGCGGTCGAGCGCATAGACGAACGACGGCACGCTCTCGAAGCGCACCCAGCCCTGCCTGTCGACATTGGCCACCACCAGCCCGCACGGACATTGCAGGCGCACCGTCGGGCCCGGCACCCGGCCGCTCTCGACCGCCCAGCGCGCGAGCGCGATGGTGGCGTGGCCGCACATGGTCGAGTAGCCCTCGTTGTGCATGAACAGCACGGCGAGATCGGCCTCGGGATGATCGGGCTCGACCAACAGCGCGCCATACATGCCGTCGTGGCCGCGCGGCTCCAGCATCAGGCCGCGCCTGAGGTGATCGTGCTTCTCCAGGCATTCGCGCCGCTTGCCCAGCAACGTAGGCGCCGTGAGCTTCGGCCATCCCTCGACGATGATGCGCGTCGGCTCGCCGCCGGTGTGCATCTCCACCGTGGAGACGATCATCCGAAGGCCTTGCCGAGGCCCGCGCCGATGCGCTCGTTCATCATCTCGATCGAGCCGTCGGTGTAGGCCGCGATCTTGGCGCCCGCGAGATGACGCGACAGCGGATAGTCGGCGCGCAAGCCATTGGCGCCCATCGCCTGAATACAGTCGGCGATGCGCTGCACCGCCATGTCGGTGGCGAATTTCTTGGCGTAGGCCGCGGGCATCACCGCGTCGCCGCCGGTGTCGATGAGGCGGGCGGCGCGATAGGTGAGCAGCCGCGCCGCTTCGAGATCGGTCGCGGCATCGGCCAGTTTCCAGCGCACGCCCTGATGCTCGATCACCGGCTGGCCGAAGCTCTTGCGCTGCTGCGTGTAGCGCACCGCGGTTTCGAGGCTGGCCTGCAGCATGCCGCAGCACATCGCGGCCACATACGCCCGCGCGCCGTTGATGCCCGCCAGCGCGGCCTTGAAGCCTTCACCGGCGGGCTTCAGCAAGGCCTCGTCGGGCGCGATGTAATCGACGAGACGAAAACCGCCGACGCCGATCGCGTGGCCGCCGTGCAGCTCGAACGGCTTCTCGCGATGGAAGCCCGGACGCTCGGCCTCGATCGCGAAGCAGGCGATGCCGCGATAGCCCTGCGCCTTGTCGGTCTGGGCATAGGCGATCGACAGGCCCGCCACCGCGGCATTGGTGATCCAGGCCTTGGCGCCGTTCAGCTTCCATCCGCAGTCGACCTTGACCGCCGTCATCTCGAGGCCGCCGAAATCGCTGCCGACATTGGGCTCGCTCAGGCCCGCGCAGCCGATCACCTCGCCGGTGAGCATGCGCGGCAGCAGGCGCGCCACATGGGCGGGCGCGCCGTCGCGGGCAAAGCGCGCGCAGGCGTTGTGATGGTTGATCATCGCGAAGGCGAAAGCGAAGTCGGCCTTCGCGATCTCCTCGAAAGCGCGCAGCTTGCAGGAAAACGACAGCCCCTGCCCGCCGTGCTTCTTCGCCAGTTCGATCGTGTTGAGGCTGGCGGCGCAGCCCGCCCGGATGGTCTCCAGCGGATAGTGCCGCTCCCATTCCCAGCGCGCGGCATGGTGCGCCACATGCTCCGCGGCAAAGGCCTTCGCCCGCGCGACGACGGAAAGTTCCTCGGGGGTCAGGAATTCATCCAGCATTTGCCTGAGATACACGATTGGACCCGTGACGCAACCGCGGGCTAGAATATCCGCGATGCGGGTGTAGCTCAGGGGTAGAGCGTCGGCTTCCCAAGCCGTAGGTCGCGGGTTCAAATCCCGTCGCCCGCTCCAACAATCTTTCAGGCAGGAAGCGTCGTCATCATGGATTCCGTCGTTGCGATGCCGGTCGCGGCCGGCGGCGATTTCGCTTCCGACGCGGCGGCCTTCTCCGCTTACTGGCTGCAGGCCAATGCGCGGCTGAAACGGCTGCCGCCCAAGGCCCAGCGCGACGCCGCCGCGGCCGATATTGCCGACATCATCAAGCAGGCGAGCCGCGACGCGCGCTTCATGTTCCTGCGCCGCCATGCCCGCACGCTCTACGACCGGCTGACCGACAACCGCCGCAAGTTCGTTCGCATCGAGCGGCTGGTCTACGACGCGGCCGAGCTGGTGCCGGGCCTCGTGCCCAGCCGCGCCGAAGTCGCCGCCGAAGGCCAACTCAGGCAGTCCGAAAAGGAAGGCCATGAGATCGACCAGGGCATTCTCTTTAACCAGCTGCTGGCCGATCCCGAGGCCGGCATGCATCTCTGCCATGCGATGCTGCTGCCGCGCGAAGAATCGGCGGAGGCGCTGGCCAAGTTCCTGCGCGACGGACGGCTCGATCTCGGCAGCGCCAAGGTCGAGCGCCGCGGCAAGGCAGCCGTCCTCCTGCTCGCCAACCCGCGATTCCTGAACTCCGAAGATGCCTCTACCCAGATCGCGACCGAGATCGGCGCCGACGTCTGCACTCTCGATCCGCAGAGCAAGGTCGCCGTCCTGCGCGGCGATGTTGTCCCGGAAGGCAAGTATGCCGGCCGGCGCGTGTTCAATGCCGGCATCAACCTCACGCACCTCTATTACGGCCGCATCCCGTTCCTGTGGTTCCTGATCCGCGACCTCGGATTCGTGAACAAGATGACGCGCGGCCTCGCCTATCCAAAAGTGTCGCCGGACGAAGTCTCGGGCGATTCGATCGAGAAGATCTGGATCTCGGCGGTGGAAACCTTCGCGATCGGCGGCGGCTGCCAGATCCTGCTGGCGACCGACTTCAACATCGCCGCGAAGGACGCCTACATGACGCTGCCCGCCCGCAAGGAAGGCATCATTCCGGCGATGGCCAACCTCAGGCTGGCACGTTTCGTCGGCGACCGGCTTGCACGCCAGGCGATCATGTACGAGCGCCGCTTCGAGTGCGATTCGGAGGAAGGCCGGCTGATCTGCGACGAGGTCGTGGCGCCCGAGGACATCGAGACGACCATCGACCGCGTGGCCGAGCGCATCACGGGCTCGGGCGCGGTCGGCGCCATCGGCAACCGCCGCGCGCTCCGTTTTTCCGTCGAGCCGCTCGACACGTTCCGGCGCTACGCCGCGCTCTATGCCCGCGAGCAGGCCTACTGCCACTTCAGCCCGGCACTGATCGACAATCTCGAGCATTACTGGAACGCCCAGAACAAGACCGCCTAGATCCTTGAATCCTGCCGGCGCGTTCCCATGTCCTCGCGTTGAGGAGACGCTGCACGGTGGGGCAGATCGAAGGGGGCGGATCAAGCAGGCGGTGATATCGCCCAGCGATGGGAGACGGGAGTTAGCGCAATTAGCGCTACCCCGCTACCCCTCCCTCTCGCCGTTTTTCCCGTTATCTGAACGGGCAAGCCTCCAGGTCAGTCGGCGATCACGATCGCCACGCCGTCCCGCGCCAGAACTTCAAGACGCTGCCGCACATCGTTCGCGATGGACGTGGCAAGACCCAGCGTCGGCTGATCGAGCAGCAGAAGGCGCGGCCGGTCGACCATGGCGCGTGCGAGCGCCAGCATCTGCTGCTGGCCCCCCGACAACAGCCACGCCCGCGCACCGGGCCGCTCCGCGAGCATCGGAAACAGCGCCAGCATCTCGGCCACGCGGTGCCGCCTCTCGCGGGCCGGCAGCGACGACGCGGCCTCGATATTCTCGCGCACCGTCAGGCTCGCAAAGACGCGCCGTCCAGCCGGGACGTAGCCGACACCCAGCCGCACCCTTTGTTCGACTGGAAGGGCGGAAACGTCTCTTCCAAACAACATCACTGCACCGGGGCGAAAGCCCATGACCGTTTCGAGCACAGCGGTCTTCCGTGCGCTGTCCTCGCCCGGCAGCACCGCAATCTCGCCGGCCGCGACCGAAAGCGCGCCCATGGAAAGCGCGGGCGCGCTCATGCCACCACCCGGCCGCGATCGAGGGCAATCATGCGGTCGCAGATCTTCGACAGGAGCTCGGTGTCATGGTCGACGATCAACACGCCGTAACCCGCCGTCCGCAGGTGACCGAGCAACGCCACGAGCTCGGCCTGCTCCGCGGCATTGGCGCCGGCCAGCGGCTCGTCGAACAGCAGGAAGGTGGCACCGCTGGCGACGGCGCGCGCGATGCCCGCCAACCGGCTTTCCCCCGGCAACGGCGTCTGGAAGGTGCGCAATATTCCCCGCCGGGCGATGACATGCGGCGGCAGGCGTTCGAGCGGCCGGCCGTCGAGCTCGATCGTTCCGCCATCGGCGCGCTCGAGGCCGGAGATCACGTTGAGCACCGTCGTCTTGCCCGAGCCGTTCGGCCCGATCAGGCCCACGATCTCCCCGCGCTCGACGGCGAACGACACGCCGGACAGGGCTTCCACGCCACCGAACCTCTTGCTCACGCCCCGCAGGACAAGATGCCGGCCGCTGGTCGACGGCATCAGGCGATCGGGCATCTGCGGCGGCCGGGCGGCCGGCGCCGGATCGATCAGGCCGGCGATCCCCTGCGGTGCAAACAGAGCGACGGCGAGTGTGGCCAGCGCATAGGCCAGCAGCCAGGCGCCATTCAACTCGCGGAACAGTTCCGGCAGGCAGACCGCGATCGCGGCGCCCACCACGGCCCCCATCGGATGACGCGCCCCGCCCAGCACGACCGACGTCAGGCACAGCAGCATGATGGGAAATCCCGTCACATCGGGAGAGACAACACCACTCACGGCGGCCGCGCCACCGCCCGCCAATCCCGCCGCCGCGCCGCCCAACACGAACGCCGAGAAGCGCCACAGTTGCACGTCGATGCCGAGCGTGGCGGCAACCAGCGGCGCTTCGCGAATCAGCCTCGCCGCTTCCTCGCGCCGGCCCGCGAAGTAGTACGCCTGCGCCAGCACAATTGTGACGAGGCAGAGCCAGACGCCCAGCATCAATGTCACGCCGCGCGGCAATGACGATCCGAAACCAACAATTCCATTGGCCCCGCCGGTGATGCTTTCGGCGTGGATCGCAACGAGGTTGACCAGCGACGCGAGCGCGAGCGTCGCCAGCGCAAAGGAATGCGACTGCAGGCGCAGGATCGGCACGGCGACGATCGCGGCGACAACTACAGCCGCCAGCGCCGCCGCGACGAAGGCGAACGATCCCAATGCCGGCGCCGTGAGCGCGACCGCGTAGGCACCGACACCGAACAGGGCGCCTTGCGCGAGGTTGAGCCCGCCCAGCTGGCCGAACACGCGCTGATAGCCCACGCCCATCAACGCGTAGATGCCGACCAGGGTCACTAGACGCTGGCCGAACGGCGGCAGCAGGAAGGGCGCGACCAGCGGCGGCAGGACCAGCAGGACGATCCAGTACCAGCGCATCGGCCTAGGCCCGCCGTCCCACGGGCTCGCCGAACAGCCCCTGTGGCCGCAGGCTGAGCACGGCCAGCACCGCGACGTAGAGCGCAGCCGAGGCCCAGGCATCGCCCAGCCACGACGAGACCAGGGTCTCGAACACGCCGATGCCCAAGGCGCCCAGCAGCGCGCCGGGGACGCTGCCCCAGCCTCCCAACGCCACAGCGATATAGGCGCGCAGCATGTGGCCACCGCCCTCGGTCGGCACGACGAGGAACTGATGCCCCAGCAACTGGCCGGCGACACCGGCCAGGGCCCCGGCGAGCGCGAGGGAGAGAACGATGTAGCGATCGACCGGAATGCCCGAGGCGCGCGCGGCATAGCGATCGGACGCGACGGCCCGCATGCGCCGTCCGACCTGGGTGCGTTCGAGCAGGAACCAGACGGCCGCGATCAGCAGCGCGCCCAGGATCACGATGGCAAGCGGCTGGCGGCCGACGCTCAGCCCCGCGATCTCGACGGCGCCGATGCCGGCCAGCGGCGGCGCGGTGCGCGGCGCATTGCCCATCGCAAGCAGCAGACTTTGCTCGATGATCGCCGCCAGCGCGATGGTGGCGACGAACGTCGCTTCCGGCGGCCGGCGCAACAGCGGCAGAATCGCCACCCGTGCCGCGATGACGCCAGCGACACCGAGGACGACCATCACCAGCGGCAGGAGAAGCGGCCCGGACAGCCCGGTCCACAGGTCGGCCAGCACCGCGACCGCACCGCCCAGCACGACGAGGCCGCCGTGCGCGAAGTTCACGGCACCCGAAGCATTCAACGCCAGCACGAAACCCAGCGCCACCAGCGCATAGGCCATGCCCAGCGCCAGCGCGTTCAGGAGCAGTTGGAACGTCAGCAGTGGAGACTAATGCTCTTTGGGCGCGTGCTTGCCCAGGATGCGCTGCAAGGTGCGGCGATGCATGTTCAGCCGCCGCGCCGTCTCCGAGACGTTGCGGTCGCACTGCTCGAACACGCGCTGGATATGCTCCCACCGCACGCGGTCGGCCGACATCGGATTGCTGGGCGGCGGCGGCAGCTTGCGGCCGTGCGCGTTCAGCGCCTGCTCGATCGCATCGGCGTCGGCGGGCTTGGCGAGATAGTCGACGGCGCCTTCCTTAACGGCGGCGACCGCGGTCGCGATGTTGCCGTAGCCGGTCAGGACGACGATGCGGATGTCGGGCCGCGCCTGACGCAGCGGCTGCACCAGTTCCAGCCCGTTGCCGTCGCCGAGACGAAGATCGAGCACCGCGAAGGCGGGCGGCCGCACGGTCTGCGCCAGCGCCTCGGCCACCGAGCCGACCGCAGTCACGATGAAGCCGCGCAGTTCGAGCGCGCGCGCAATCCGATTGCGGAACGCCGCGTCGTCGTCGGCAATCAGCAGCGTCCGTTCCTTGCTGGCAGTCGTGCCCGCAAGTGCGGGGGAAACCGGACGGCTGGCGCCTGTGTCCTGGGTCATGGGGACTCCTTCCACATTGGCCGCTATGTAGCCTTGAAGACGGGATTTGGCCAGCGCACGGCCACGGCGGCACCGCCCTCAGCGGAACGGCGGTTGCCGAAAATGACGGTCGCGCCGGTGCGTTCCAGCAGCGTCTTGGCGATGAAAACGCCCAGTCCCATATGGCCTTCCTCGCCCTGCCGGGTCGAAATGAAGGGCGTGCCCAGCTCGTCCAGCAGAGCTTCCGAAAAGCCCGGCCCATCGTCTGACACCTCGACCTCCGCCCATTCGGTCGTCCAGCGCGTGGCGATGTGGATTTCGCGGCGGGCAAAGGAGATCGCATTCTGGACGATGTTTCCCACCCCCTGCATGATCTCGGGACTGCGCACCTGGATCGGTGCGGTCGTCGGCGCGCCCTCGGCGATCGGCCCGGCTTCGAAGGTGATGGTGATGTTGTCGGAGCGATAGTTCGCTGCCGCCGCCTCGATCAGCGCCGGCAGCGGCACGAGCGTATAGAACTCCGAGAAATCGCCGGCAGGATCGACGGACAGGCGTGCCAGGATCGTGCGGCAGCGCTCGGACTCAGAGGACAGCAACTCGACATCCTCGCGCAGCGGATCGTCGGCCTCGACCTCGCGCAACATTTCCTTGGCGACCACGGCGATGGTCGAGAGCGGCGTGCCCAGCTCGTGCGCCGCGGCAGCCGCGAGCGCGCCCAGCGACGACATGCGCTGCTCCTGCGCGAGTGCCGACTGCGCCGCCGCCAGCGCGTCGCTCATCTGCCGCCCCTCTTCCGCGAGCCGCCAGCCGTAGAGCGTGATCAGCAGGGTCGTGAGCGTGAGACCCGCCCACACACCCGCCTGGTAGATGTCCGGGAAATTCGGCGCCGGTCCCAGCCAGGGCAACGGCTGATGCACGAGGCCCAGCACGCCGATGCTGACGATCGTGAGCAGGGTGAGCGCGATGTTGCTGAGCAGCGAGAGCACGGTGGCACCGATCGCGACCGGCGCCAGCAGCAGCAGCGCGAACGGATTGATCAGACCGCCGGTGAGATAGAGCAGCACCGCGAGCTGCACCACGTCGAAGGCGAGGAAGACCGTCGCCTCGCGGTCGTCGATGCGGGCGGACGCGGGCCGGCCGAGGCTCACCGCGAGATTGAGCAGGGCCGAGAGCGCGATGGTGCCGCCGGCCGGCAGCAGCGGCAGCGTGAAGCCCAGCCCCCAGTGGACGACGGATGCAGTGAAGAACTGCCCGCCGACGGCCGCCCAGCGCATCAGCACGAGCGCGCGCAGGCGGACGCCACCTCGCGGCGGCAGGGTCGGGCTGGCGGTCCCGACGACGGACGGCGCGGTCACTCCGGCGCGCGCCGCCACGTTCTACTCCTCGATCATGAGGTGCTTGCGATGCACCGTGATGAAGAGCGGGATCTTGCGCTGCTTCTTGCGGTCGGGCGGTTCCTTCACCAGCCGGCCGATCTCGCCCAGGATGAGACCGGTGATCGTGGGCAGCGGCAGCTCGCGCGCCTCGTCGAGCTTCACCCAGCGGATGTCGCCCATCTCGCTCGAATGGCGGATCTCGCCGGTCGCATCTTCGGCACGCGCCATGAAGAAGCGCGCATTGAAGCGCCGCGGCCGGCCGGGCGGCGTCACCGCGCGCGCGATCAGGTCGAGACAGTCCAGCGCCGGCGCCATTCCCGTGTCGAGGAAGCCCTTCCAGTGCTCGCCATGGTCCTTCTTCGGCGCACCGCCCTTCAGCGGCTTGCCGAGAATGAGGCCGGACTCCTCGAAGGTCTCGCGTATCGCAGCAACGCCCAGTGCCTGCGCGCGCTGCAAAGAAGCGGCCTTCAGGAGGCGGGCCTTGACGTGACGATCGAGCGGCGTGGCGACCGGAATATGCGCATCCGCCGGATCGACGCGGCCGCCCGGGAAGACGTAGCGGTTGGGCATGAAGGCCGACTTGGCCGCGCGGCAGCCCATCAGCACTTCGGGCGTCCTGCCCTTCATGCGCACCAGGATCAGCGTCGCGGCATCGCGAGGCCGCATATAGGGGTAGGTCTTCTCGATCTGCTCGACCGGGCGCTCATGGCCGGGTTTGAGATCGCCGTGGATGTAGCCTTTGTCGGTGCCGCGCACGACGGCACCAGTGGGAATGCGGGGTTTGCTCATGCCCGACGATAGCACCTGCGGCGCTAGAACGACCAGCCGACCGGCGTATCGGGATGGAAGACAGTGATGTCTTTTCCGCCTCCCGGTACTTCGACACGGTCGGGCACATCCATCGGCCTGGCATGCAGGGTGATGCGCTCCTCGTTCGGCGGCAGGCCGTAGAAGCGCGGACCATTCAGCGACGCGAAGGCCTCCAGCCGGTCGAGCTTGCCTTCCTCGGCGAAGACCTGGGCATAGACCTGCATCGCCACGGGAGCGTTGAACACGCCGGCGCAGCCGCAGGCGCACTCCTTGGTGTCGGTCGTGTGCGGCGCGGTGTCGGTGCCGAGAAAGAACGACGCGCTGTTCGAGGTCGCAGCGCGGCGTAGAGCCAGGCGATGTTCCTCGCGCTTGGCGATCGGCAGGCAATAGAAGTGCGGACGGATGCCGCCCTTGAAGAGCGCATTGCGGTTGTAGCTGAGATGATGCGGCGTGATCGTGCCGCCCAACTGCTTGGGATGTGCCTCGACGAACGCCACGCCTTCCTTCGTCGTGATGTGCTCGAGGACGATCTTGAGGCCGGGATGCCTCTTCACCAGCGCCGTCAGCACCTTGTCGAGGAACACCGCCTCGCGGTCGAAGATGTCGACGTCGGGGTCCGTCACTTCGCCATGGACGAGGAGCGGCATGCCGGCCTTCTCCATCGCCTCGAGTCCCTTGGCGACCTTGTCCATCGACGTGACGCCGTGCGCGGAATTGGTTGTTGCGTGCGCAGGGTACAGCTTGGCCGCGACCCACACGCCCTCGTTCTTGCCGCGCGCCAGTTCGACCGGATCGGCGCCGTCGGTCAGGTAGCAGGTCATCAACGGCTCGAACTTGAGATCGGCCGGAACCGCTCTGCGAATTCGGTCCCGATAGGCGGACGCTTCGGCCACCTTGGTTACCGGCGGCACCAGGTTCGGCATGATGATGGCGCGGGCGAATTGGCGGGCGGTATGCACGGCGCAGGCGGCGAGCATCTGGTTGTCGCGCAGATGGACGTGCCAGTCGTCGGGGCGGCGGATCGTCAGCGAAGTCGGGTTGGGCATGATGTTTTCTACGCTTGCTCCGGGGCGGCCTCCAATGTTGATTGCGTGCATGAACGAGCTGAAAGACGCGATTGCCTTCGCCCAAAGTGCCGAATCCCACTGGCCGGCCAGCATGTACATGCCCGACGGGCAGTTCGTGATGACCTACGATTCGGGCGAAAGCGCTCCCGACAACGAAGTGCTGGGACCGGTGACGCCGCGCGGCGGCGCCTCGGGCATCGTCTACCAGGGCGGCAAACAGATCGCCGAGTGGGGCGACACCAACCGCGCCGACATGACCTTCAGCGTGGCCAAGAGCTATCTGGCTTTGCTCGCGGGCCTGGCGCTGGGCGACGGCCTGATCAAGAGCCTCGACGACAAGGTCGCAGGCTATGTCAGCGATGACGGCTTCAAGAGCGACCAGAACAGGGACATCACCTGGCATCATCTGCTGACGCAGACCAGCGAATGGGAAGGTTTCGTCTTCGGCAAGGAAGACCGCATCGACCACAATCGCGTGGTCGGCCTCGCCGTCGCCGATGCGCCCAAGGGCACGCGCCGCGCGCTGAAGAAGCCGGGCACCTTCTATGAATACAACGACGTGCGCGTTAACCGCCTGTCCTACTCGCTGCTGCAGGTTTTCAAGGAGCCGCTGCCGTCGGTGCTGAAGCGCCGCATCATGGATCCGATCGGTGGTTCGTCGGGCTGGAAGTGGGACGGCTATCGAAACTCGACCGTGACAATCGACGGCAAGCCGATGCTGTCGGTGCCGGGCGGCGGCCATTGGGGCGGCGGCTTTATCATCTCCGCGCGCGACCTCGCGCTGATGGGATTGTTGGTTGCGAAAGGCGGCGTCTGGAACGGCACGCAGATTCTGCCCAAGGGCTGGACCGACGAGCTGGTGAAACCCTGCCCCGTCGCGCCCTTCTACGGGCTGATGTGGTGGCTCAACACCGACCGCCGCCAGTTCGCCGCGGCCTCCGAGCGCAGCTACTTCGCGCTGGGCTGGGGCAGCCACATCGTCTGGATCGATCCGGACAACGATCTCGTCACGGTGCTGCGCTGGATCGACCGCAAGAAGGCATCGGGTTTTGTCGAACGTCTGCTGGGTGCGTTGAAGAAATGAGTCTCGACTACTCTGCTGTCCCGCGCATGCCGGACGGCCGTACCGCTCTCGAAACCATCGAGTCCGTCGCCGCCACTTCCGAAGCGATCCGTGTGCCGATGGGGCCCCGCAGTGCCGGCGGCAACGGTAAGATGATGTGGCACGTCTGGGGCAGAGGCTCGGGCAAGCCCGCGCTGCTCCTGTTCCACGGCGGCTCGGGCTCCTGGATCCACTGGATCCGCAACGTGGCGCCATTGTCGCGGCACTTCACGGTCTACGCCGGCGACATGCCGGGCCTCGGCGACAGCGAGGCGCCCGACGATGTGCGCGATGTCTGGTCGGTGACCCATTGCGTCGATCACGCCGTGCGTGCGCTGTTGCCCGAAGGCGAACGCTTCTTTCTAGCGGGCTTCTCCTTCGGCGGCATGGTGTCGGGCCATCTTGCGACCCTGATGCCCGAGCGCATCAAGCGCATCGTGTTTGTGGGCGCGGGCGGCCTCAAGGCCACGCGCAAGCCCACCGAGAAGCTGCACAAGCTTCTGGAGACCATGCCGCCGCAGGTGCTGGCGGACGAGGCGCGGCGCAATCTCGAGCTCTTGATGCTGCACGATCCGAAGAACGTCGACGGCGTCGCCATCCACATGCAGATCATGAACACCACGCGCGCCAAGACGCGCAGCCGCGACATGGGCATCGCCGGCGCCCTCTCGAAGGTGCTGCCCGAGGTGAAGGTGCCGTTCACCGGGATCTGGGGCGAATACGATTCGACCACGTATCCCTATATCCAGGAGCGCATCGATCTTTTCAGCGCCCTGCAGCCCGGCTTCGAGATGCACCAGATCAAGGGGGCCGGTCACTGGGTTGCCTACGAGGCAGCGGAAGCCTTCAATGCCAGGCTGCTTGAGGTCCTAAAGTAGGCTAAGCAGGCGGCGCAAAAGCATCGGAGTATTAGACGTGGTCGCGAACATTCTGAGCGAACTTCCGGTCGGCCAGCGGGTCGGCATCGCCTTCTCGGGCGGGCTGGACACCAGTGCCGCCGTGCACTGGATGAAGTCGAAGGGTGCCAAGCCCTGCGCCTATACGGCCAACCTCGGCCAGCCCGACGAGAGCGACTACGAGGACATCCCGCGCAAGGCGCTGGCCTATGGCGCCGAGAAGGCGCGCCTGATCGACTGCCGCGCCCAGCTCGTGGCCGAAGGCATTGCCGCCATCCAGTGCGGCGCGTTCCACATCAGCACGGCGGGCGCAACCTACTTCAATACGACTCCGCTCGGCCGCGCCGTGACCGGCACGATGCTCGTGGTGGCGATGCGCGAGGACGGCGTCGACATCTGGGGCGACGGCAGCACGTTCAAGGGCAACGACATCGAGCGCTTCTATCGCTACGGACTGCTCGCGAACCCGAACCTGCGCATCTACAAGCCGTGGCTCGACCAGAAGTTCATCGACGAGTTGGGCGGCCGCAAGGAAATGAGCGAGTACCTCGCCAAGGCGGGCTTCGAGTTCAAGACGAGCGTCGAAAAGGCCTACTCGACCGACAGCAACATCCTGGGCGCCACGCACGAGGCCAAGGATCTCGAGTTCCTGAATGCCTCGATCAACATCGTGAAGCCGATCATGGGCGTGGCCTTCTGGCGCGACGACGTGAAGGTACCGGCCGAGACGGTGACCGTGCGCTTCGAGGAAGGCCAGCCGGTCGCGCTGAACGGCAAGAGCTTCGCCGATTCGCTCGCCCTCTTCACCGAGGCCAATGTGATCGGCGGCCGGCATGGGCTGGGCATGTGCGACCAGATCGAGAACCGCATCATCGAGGCCAAGAGCCGCGGCATCTACGAGGCGCCCGGCATGGCGCTGCTGCACATCGCCTATGAGCGGCTGGTGACCGGCATCCATAACGAAGACACGATCGAGCAGTACCGCACCAACGGCCGTCGCCTGGGCAAGCTGCTCTACCAGGGCCGCTGGTTCGATCCGCAGAGCCTGATGCTGCGCGACACCTCGCATCGCTGGGTGGCGAAGGCCGTGACCGGCGAGGTGACGATCGAACTGCGCCGCGGCAACGACTATTCGCTGATGGACACGACCAGCCCGAACCTGACCTACGATCCGGACCGCCTGACGATGGAGAGCGGCGCCGGCACCTTCACCGCCGCGGACCGCATCGGCCAGTTGACCATGCGCAACATGGACATCGCCGACACGCGCACCAAGCTCGGCGTCTATGCCAAGGCCGGCCTGCTGGGCGACGGCGCCGGCGGCATGCCGATGCTGTCCGGACCGGACACCGATAAGAAGTCGGACAAGTAATGAAGACCAGCGTCACGGAGATCGCCGACAGGATCTATCGTCTGTCGACCTTCGTGCCGCAGATCGGGCCGGCCGGCTTCACCTTCAACCAGTTCCTGATCGACGCCGACGAGCCGCTGCTCTTCCACTACGGCCATCGCGCGATGTTCCCGCTGGTCTCCAAGGCGGTGGCGAGCGTGATCCCGCTGGAGAAACTGCGCTGGACGACCTGCAGCCATGTCGAGGGCGACGAATCGGGCGCGCTGAACGAGTGGCTCGCCGCCGCGCCCAACGCCACGTCGGCGCACGGCCAGACCGGTGTCAATATCTGGCTGGCCGACATGGCCAATCGCGGCCCGCGCACGCTCAAGAACGACGAGGTGATCGATCTCGGCGGCAAGAAAGTGCGCTGGCTCGACACGCCGCACGTGCCGCACAACTGGGACGCGGGCCTGATCTACGAGGAGACGACGGGAACGCTGTTCAGCAGCGACCTCTTCACCCAGGCCGGCGCCTGCGAGGCCACGACCACAGGCGACATCGTCGACGCGGCCATCGCCACCGAAATGGCCGTGCCCTTCATGCCCGCGACACCATTGGCTGCGCCAACCTTGCGGCGACTGGCCGCCCTCAAGCCCAAAAGGATCGCGCTGATGCATGGCCCGAGCTTTATCGGCGATGGTGGCGCGGCCCTGATGGCGCTCGCCGATTATTACGAGAAGCGCCTCGGCTAAGGTGCGTCTTTCAGGCCGAGCGAAGCGAGGTAGCTCCAGCGCACCGTGGCGTTCTTGACCGGCATGCCGGAGAGATATTGCTGCATCGCCTTCGCGATCAGCCCGTCAGATGGCCTGTCGGGCCGCAGGCCGTCGGCATAGGCCACGATCTCGTTCCAGCCTTCGGGACGAGGGATCGAGACCACGGTCGAGGGGCTGTCGAGGTTCTTATAGGTCCAGAACGACCAGCCGATATCGTGCGCCTCGTGCAGCTTGCGGAAGCCCTCGTTCCAGTCGTCGGTGAGCTCGCCGGTCTCGCCCAGGAACAGCGGCACGTCGTAGCGCGTCGAGAAATTGAGATGGCGCTGGATCGAGTCGCGCTTCGTGCTCGCCCAGAACGAATGATAGGTGTAGGCGAGGTTGGGCGCGAAGGGCGGGCCGAACATGTCGAAGCTCGAGCTCCATTGGCCCGCCGCCAGGAAGACGATGCGGCCAGGATCGACAGCGCGGATCGCTTCGGTCACGCGCTTGAAGAACGGCTCGAGACGCGGATTGAGCGTGGCGATGTCGTGGTAGGGCGCGATCGGTTCGTTGAGGAGATCGTAGCCGAGGATTGTGGGATTGCCCGCGTAGCGCTGCGCGATCGCCTGCCACAGCTTCACCGTGAGGTCGCGGTCGCGCGGCACGTAGAACATCAGCGGATAGCCCGGGCCGTCGTCGTGGTTGATGCCGGTCTGGCCGCCGGGCGCCGCATGCAGGTCGACGATCGCCAGCAGCCCCGCCTCCTTCACCCACCCCAGCACGCGGTCGAGCAGCGCCCAGCCCTCGCCGGTCATCGTGCCCTCCGGCGTCATGAACAGGTTCCAGTGCAGCGGGATGCGCACGGTGCTGAAACCCGCCGAGGCGATGAAGCGGATGTCGTCCTGGGCGATGTAGGTGTCGCGATACTGCTTCCAGAACGCGGCCGCCTTCTCCGGACCCAGCAGGCGGTCGAAGGCGCCGTAGATCTGGTGCGGCGCCTTGGCGACCTCGAACTTGAACATGTAGCCTTCGGGCATCAGCCAGTTGCCGAGGCTGATGCCCTTGATGTGCAGCACGCGGCCGTCGGGCGCGATGAAGCGCTTGCCCTCGATGCGCACGAGCTGGGCCTGTGCGGAGGCAGGCAGGGCGAGCGCACACAGGACAAGCCACAGGATCGACAACAGACGCATGACGCGAGACTAGCAGAGCCCTACAGTCGCCACCGATGATTCTTGCCGCCCTTCTTCTGCCGGTCGCCGTCGCGGCGATCGTGCTCGCAGTCCAGCGCCTCAGGCTCCCTGCCTTCCTTGCCCTGATGATCGTGGTCGTCGGCTATGGCTGGGCGGCCAACATGACCTGGCAGTCGATCGGGAAGGCCTTCGGTCTGGGCTTCGTGAGCGCGCTCGAGCAGACCGGCCTGCTCGTGGTCGCTGGAAGCCTGGCGGGTACGCTGCTGCTCACGCGCCCACTGGGCGCTGCCGGCGCCGTCGCGATGGGCGCGATCGGCGGGTTGGGCGGATCGGCAGCCGGCGCGTTCGCCCTGCTCCAGCCCGCCGGACGCGCCGTAGCGCTGGTGCTGGCGATCCTCACCGTCCAGGCTCTGGTCGTGCCCTCGCCGCTGGCGGTGGCGGCGATGTCCGTCCTGAAAGCCGACTTGCGTACCATGCTCTGGGTCGGCGGCCCGATCGCCGCAATCGTCCTGATCGTCCTCCGGGTTCGAAGCAGCCGCGCCGATCCCTCGAAGACGTCGTCTGCATGGCCGTGGCTTGCGATCCTGTTACCTCTCGCCCTGCTGATCGCGCAGTCGGTCGCGCAGATGCCGACGGAGCCGCTCGGCAAGGGCGGCGCGCGCGAGTTCTATACCGGCATCAGCAAGCCGTTGATCCTGGCGGTGCTGGGGATTGCGCTCGCGATCCTGCTGTCGCGGCGTTGGCAGCCGGAGGTGCTGGCCGACACGCGCTGGGCGGCGTTGCTGCTGACCGTGGGCGCGGCAGGAGGCTTCGCACGCATCCTCGACGAGACCGGCATGGCCGAGCTGATGGCCGAGCACGCGCTCGATCCGCGGCTTGGACTGCTGGCGCCCTTCCTGGCCGCGGCCATCGTGAAAACGTTGCAAGGCAACTCGCTCTCCGCGGTGCTGACGGCGTCGGGCATGATCCAGCCGATGCTGCCGGCGCTCGGCCTCGACACCGCCACCGGTCATGCACTCGCGGCGACGGCAGTTGGCGCGGGGTCGATCGCCGTCGTCCATCTCAACGATCCGTTGTTCTGGATCGCGGCCGACATGGCCAAGCTCTCGCCCGGCCGCGCGCTCGGCCTGGTGACGGTCGGCAGCGCCGCGATCTCGATCGCCATCCTCGTCATGCTGATGGCTTTGCACCTCGCCATGCGATGACGCCTTCCGTCCGCGCCCGCACCTCGGGGGAGGCAAGGCACGACGCAACGGCTTCGTAGCCGGGCGCGCCCGGATAAGGGGCAACCAGCGTCGGCACGCCGTGATTGGCGGGGCAGAACAGGATCGCTTCGTGCGAACCGACCGCCTCAAGGTCAAGGATCGCCGTCGAACGCGTCAGGAAGAAGATCGGCTTCGCGTCGGGCGCGCGGCGACGCAGCCAGGCAATCACGGTTTCCTGCGTCGCCTGATCCAGGCCCTGCTCCAGCAGGTCGATGATGAGAATTTTGCCGCTGTGCGCTTCGAACATGGCCCGCAGATGGCCGACATCCAACGCCGGTCGATCGAGGCCGATAAACACCGCGTCGGGCAGCGTCTCGGCAAGACGCATCGCGAGCCGCGTCTTGCCGCTGCCGAGCGGGCCCACGATGTGGGTCAGCGGCTTGATGTCGACAAGCTCGAAGCGCTCGCCGCCCCATGGCCAGGGGAGGTCGAACGCGACACTGATCGCATGAGCCTTCGTCAGCAGCGCGAGGTCACGCGCCGCTGGCGCCTTGCCATTGGCAAGCTCGGCGCGCACGCAGCGCACGCGGTCCAACCCGCTTTCGAGCCTCGACTGGTGCACGGCAAGCGCCGCATCGAGCACGCCAGCATCACCATCCAGGACCCGCGCCACCTCGCCGAGGCTCAGCCCCAGCGCACGCAGTGCCACGATTTCGCCGAGCCGGGACATCTCGCCCGGCCCATAGACGCGCCACCCGGCGGCGGTGCGCGTTGGCGCGATCAGGCCACGTTGTTCGTAGAGACGGAGCGCCTTGGCGGAAACGCCGAGACGCCGGGCGGCATCGGAAGGATTGAGAGCGGTCACGGAACACCTCGTCGTTGGGCAGACCGTATCGCTTATGAGGGCTGCCCCAGGGACCGGGTCAAGGCATTCGTCCACACCTAGTCCAATTTCACTCCGGAGATCTTCACGGCCGGCGCCCACTGCTTGCGATCGTTGGCCAGGAACTCCGCAAAGCCGGCACGGCCGGCGGGCGGGAGATCGAGGCCGAGATCGTCGACCCAGCGCTTCTGGATGTCGGGATTGGCCAGCGCCTGCGCGATGGCGCCCTCGAGCTTGGCCACGATCGGCTCGGGCGTGCCGGCGGGTGCCGCGACGCCGTACCACGAGGTCGCGACGTAGCCCGGCACCGTCTCGGCGATGGCGGGAATGTCGGGCGCCGCTTTAGAACGCTCCGCCGAGGTGACGCCCAGGCCCTTCACCTTGCCGCCGCGCACCTGGCCGATCATCGACGGCATGTTGGCGAACATCATGTGCACCGTGCCGGAGATCAGGTCGCTGTAGACGGCGCCCGCGCCCTTGTAGGGCACGTGGATGATGTCGACGTCGGCCATCGCCTTGAACAGCTCGCCGCTCAGATGCAGCGACGTGCCCGGACCCGACGAGGCGAAGGAGTACTTGCCCGGCTCCTTCTTGCACAGCGCGATCAGCTCCGCGACGTTCTCGACCGGAAGACTCTTGGTCACGCCGAGCAGGTTGGCGAGCAGCGCCACCCGCGAGATCGCGATCAGGTCCTTGTCGGGATCGTACGGCAGCTTCGAGTAGAGCATCGGGTTCAGCGTGTGGCTGGCCACCGAGATCAGGCCGAGCGTGTAACCGTCCGGCGCCGCACGGGCGAGTTCGGTGGTGCCGATGTTGCCCCCCGCCCCGCCCTTGTTGTCGATGACGAAGGACTGGCCGAACGTGCGGCTCAACTGGTCACAGATCAGCCGGCTCACCGAGTCGGTGCCGCCGCCCGGTGCGAACGGCACGATGAAACGCACCGGCTTGGCCGGCCACGCGGGCTGGGCCCGCGCGACGAAGGGCGCGGCAACGCCAAGGCTGCCCAGCATCAAGTGACGGCGCTTCATCGCCTTCCTCCCGTGATTCTTCTTTCCCGCAGGATAGCGAGGGGGTTAGCGTCCCGACCAATGAATTCATCGGGGGAAATCGCAGGGCGCAATCAGGCGGTGCGCGAGCTGCTCGCCATGCCGGATTTCCTGCGGCTGTGGCTGGTCGGCGCCTTCGCCAACGCCATGCGCTGGCTCGAGGTGCTGGTGTCGGGGCTGTTCGCCTACGAGGTGACGCACTCCGCGCTCGCGGTCACCGGCGTGGTGGCGGCGCGGCAGCTGCCGCAATTCTTCCTCGGCGCCTTCGCCGGCGCGATCTCCGAGGCGGTCAACCGCAAGGTGATCGTGATGCTGGCGCTGGTCGGCCCGGCCGCGATCTCCACCGTGCTCGCGACCCTCGCCACCACCGGCCATCTCGAATTGTGGCACGTGGCCCTCGGCAACCTCCTGTCCGGCATCATGTGGACCACCGAGATGTCGACGCGCCGCCGCATGGTGGGCGAAGTCGCGGGCCCGCAGCGCATCGTGCAGGCGGTCGCGCTCGACTCGGTGACGTCGGCCGCCACGCGCATGATCGGCCCGCTGCTGGGCGGCTTCGCCTTCCAGTGGCTGCACATGAAGGGTGCCTACACG
>CAIMEE010000421.1 GCA_903839865.1 Enhydrobacter aerosaccus
GCCGGTCGGGCCGAGCGTGGTCACCCAGGCGATCGGGCGCGGCAGCACGAAGGCCGTCAGCACCTTGTAGCGATCGCGCGGCGCGAGATCTGTGGAAGCGTATTGCATCGGTTAATCCTCAGTTCGCCAAATCGATTTCGACGCCGGTGCGCTCCGAGATCAGCTTGTAATGCTCGGGGCGGCGGTGCTTGGCGAAGTTGAACGTGGTGTTGCGGATGTACTCGCCCAGCTCCAGGTCGCAGTCGTAGGAAATGACCTCGTCCTGCTCGGTCGTGCCCTTGGCCACGATCTCGCCGGTCGGCGCGATGATCACCGAGCCGCCATGCAGCCAGAAACCGTCTTCCTTGCCGGCCTTGGCGGTGGCGACGACCCAGATTCCGTTCTGGTAGGCCGCCGCCTGCAGCGACAGCATGTGATGGAACACGCGCAGGTACGGCGGCTCGTGCGGCGCATAGACGTTGTCGGAGGGCGTATTGTAGCCCAGCACGACCATCTCGGCGCCCTTCAGGCTCATGACGCGGAAGGTCTCGGGCCAGCGGCGGTCGTTGCAGATGCACTGGCCGATGCGGACATCGTCCTTGAACATCTTCCAGACGTTGAAGCCCAGGTCGCCGACCTCGAAGTATTTCTTCTCGAGATGCTGGTACGGCACGTTCGGGCGGTGATCGTCATGGCCCGGCAGATGGACCTTGCGATACTTGCCGACCAGGCGGCCGTCTGGCCCGACCAGGATCGACGTGTTGAAGTGATGCGCCTTGCCGCCCTCTTCCGTGCGCTCGGCATAGCCCAGGTAGAAGCCGATGCCCTTGGAGCGAGCCAGCTCGAACAGGGGCTGCGTCTCCGGGCTCGGCATCTGGTTCTCGAAGAACTTCTCGACCTCGCTTGCATCGTCGTACCAGTAGCGCGGGAAGAACGTCGTGAGTGCCAGTTCCGGGAACACGATGAACTTCGAGCCGCGCGAGTCGGCCTCCTTCAACATGTCGATCATCCGCTTCACCACGCTGGCGCGGCTGTCGGCGAGATTGATGGGACCCAGCTGGGCGGACGAGACTTTCAGACGACGGGACACTGTACGTTCTCCCTAGAACAGCGGCTTGAGGCCGAACTTCGACATGGCTTTCATTTCCGGCGCGGCATTGCCCAGCGGCTTGGAGCTATCCGGCGAGTCGCAGCGCAGGAACTGGCCCGAACCGCGCTCGGCGTTGAGCTTGCCGTTCTCGACCACGACCCGGCCGCGGCTGATGACGGTGACCGGCCAGCCCTTGATCTGGCGGCCTTCGTACGGCGTGTAGCCGACGTTGTCGTGCAGGTCGGTCCACTTCACCGTGATGTCCTTGTCGGCGTCCCAGATCGCGAGGTCGGCGTCGGAGCCTACGGCGATCGTGCCCTTGCGCGGATAAAGACCGTAGAGGCGCGCGTGGTTGGTCGAGCCCAGCTGCACGAACTGCTGCAGCGTGATGCGGCCCTTCTGCACGCCCTCGCTGAACAGGAGCGGCAGGCGGAGTTCGATGCCCGGAACGCCGTTGGCCATTTCCTTGAAGGTGGTCTTGTCGCCCTTGGGGATCTTGCCGCCTTCGTTGAACTGGTACGGCGCGTGATCGGACGAGAAGGTCTGGAACGTGCCGTCCTTCAGCCCCTCCCACACCGCTTCCTGCGCGGCGCTGTCGCGCGGCGGCGGCGAGCAGCACCACATGGCGCCCTGCACGCCCGGCTTGTCCATGTCGTCGGCGGTGAGCGCGATATATTGCGGGCAGGTCTCGC
>CAIMEE010000422.1 GCA_903839865.1 Enhydrobacter aerosaccus
CTCGAGCTCTTTCAACATGTCTTGCATACGAAAACTCCGGCTTCGCCGCCCATTCTTATCAATGTAGGCAGATTATCGAAGGAATTTCTTCTCGTCGGCCTTCACTTTGCCCATGCCCTGCAAATCGAAAACTTCATCGACGGTCGCGATCTCCGATTCCACCGTGTGGATGCCGCGGTCCTTGCGGATTTTGGCGAAGGTCTTGCGCATGGCGCCGACAGACGCACGGATCGCATGGTTGCCCCAGATCAGGAGGCCGATCTTCTGCAGCTCCTTCACCCGCGCCACCGTCATTTGCGGATAGGCCGTCGGCACCAGCGCGATCGGCGCCTTGCCGTCCCAGGCCTTCACGAAGGCCTCGATCTCGTCGGGCGTCTTCTGCTTGGAATGGACCAGGATCATGTCGGCACCGGCGGCCTCGTAGGCACGGGCACGCTTGAGTGCCTCTTCCTGGCCGAGCCCCGCGATCAGCGCCTCGGTGCGCGCCACAAGCACGAGGTCCTTGTCCTTGCGCACCGACCGGGCCGCCTCGATCTTGCCCTGGAACTCCTCGATGCGGACCATGTCCTGGCGGCCGCCGGCGATCAGGCTCGAAACCTTGGGGAAGCTCTTGTCCTCCATCACGATCGCGGCGACGCCCGCGCGTTCGTACTGCTCGACGGCGTAGAGCACATTGATCGAATTGCCGAAGCCCGTGTCGATGTCGGCGACCACCGGAAGGCCCGAGCGCTCGACAATGGCGCGCGTCATGTCGAGATGCTGCGTCATCGATACGATGCTGACATCGGGTACGCCGTACATCGCCGACAGTTCGAAGCCCGACGCCCAGATCGCATCGAAGCCCGCTTCCGCCGCCAGCATCGCCGACAGGGGCGAATGCGCGGCCATGGCCTCGACCAGTCCGTTCTTCGCCAGGATCTCCCTGAACTTGGTGCCCGCGCTCATGTCCGTCCCCTCAGTCTCTGTTTTTCCAGCAAGGCAAGGAAGCGCGCCCCGGAGGCGATGTCCTTGCGCACGCCCTCGCGATGCTTCTCCGCCAGCGGATCGTCGCCCCAGCGCCCGACCTGATAGAGCTCGTCGACCAGCGTGGCATCGGCTGCCTCCTCCGCCGTCAGTCGGCCCTCCGATACCGCAAGCGCAATCACCAGAGATCCAGAGGTGTGGGTCAGGTTGTAGAGTGCCGCCAGGGCGAGATCGGCATGCGCGGCCACCGCATTGCGCAGGCGGGCCTTCGCCTCCTCGGGCTGCTCGACGAAGCTGATGCCCTCCACGACATTGAGGCGCGCGCCATAGCGCTCGGCCGCCCAGTCGAGAAGCGGCTGCCAGGTTTCCGTCTGCGTCTTCACCAGGCTGTCGGGCGCCGAGGCGCGGTAGCACAGCAGATCGGAGCCGCCGTACTTGGCGGTATCGGCGATGATCTCGAGGTGTCGCGGCGCCACACGGTCGAGGCCGGTCGCGGCCAGGCGCGTCAACGGCAGATGGGCGGTATTGATTTCGGTGCCTTCAGGCACCGCGCGCCATTCGCCGGCGATCGCTGCGGCGAGCGGCGCGGTCGGCACGGTCAGGATCGACTTGGCCGGCGTCCGCATCGGCTTGCCGTCGAGCAGCACGCGAAATACGCCCTCGGCCGCCTCGGTCGCCGTCTCCTTATAGAAGCGCTTCATGTCCGTTACCGCCCTGTCGGTGGCTTCTGTACAGGCGCGGCGGGCCGCCGGCCACGGGTCTCGGCAGAGGGTGTCGGCAGCTGCGCCCGCAGGCCGGGCCGCATGCCCTCGACCCGGGGCGCCATGGTGGCGCAGGCGTTGACGTTCGGCTGGCGGGCGATCGTGTTCAGGGTGCCGGTGAGACTGGGCACGGTGCCTGCGCCGATGATCAGTTTGGTGAGCGCGGGCTCGAGCGCGCCTGCCGTCGGTTTGCCGGTGCCGCCTTTCAACCGCAGCGGCTGAGCGAACTGTGCGCCCTGGGCGTCGCGCGACTCGGGTTCGAGGATCATCTCCCAGCTCTCGCTGCGGGCGTGCAGGAAGCCACCGCCCACGATCGTTGCGCGCGGCGTGTCGATCACGAGGCGGCGCAGGTTGGCAACGCCGCCGCTCACGTCGAAGCGGCCGCCGATGCAGTTGAAGGGTACGCTCTTTTCGTTGCCGCCCAGCAAGCGCTGGGTCTCGGCCGGCCAACCGGTCAATCCGTCGCGCGGCCACATCCCTTTGCCGACGGCGAAGTCGATCGAGCCGCTCGCAACGTTCAGTGCGCTTTCGGTCGATCGGCCGCCGCCACGCAGGCGCAGGTCGATATCGGCCACGCCGTCCTTAATGCCGGTATCAAGCCCCAGCAGGCCGGAGAGATCCTCGAGCGCGACATGGCTCGCGGTAGCCGTCAGGGTTGCTTGCCCGTTGCGCCCGGCTGGATCGTAGACGAGATCAAACCCCGCCGAGCCCGTGCCGATCGAGGCGGCGGCCCGGAAAGCGTAACGTGTCGAGCTCGACACCAGGGTTACCGAGCCATTGGCGATCTTGCCGGCGAAGCCCGTCACCTCGCCGACCCGCGCCGTCACCTGCACGTTCGATCGGCCGAGCCAATTGGCCTGGAACGGCGTCGAAGGCATGAAGCGCTTGGTAGCCGTGGATGCGGAGACCGCCGGAGGCGCCGGCGGCGCCTTGAGGCCGGCCGCATCGATCTTCGCGGCATCGATGTTCACCGCGACGTTGGGCACGCCCTGCCGGTCGGTGCGGAACAGCGCCTCACCCGTCAGCTCGCTGTTGCCAACCTTCAGTGTCGGCACCTCGACCTTGAAGTTGCCACGCAGCGTCGCCGCCTTGGCGCTCAGCGAATAGGGGCCGCCGCTCGGGATCGGCACGTGGATGTACGGACCGAACACCGCGATGTCGGGCCCGTCGGCCGTGATCTGGATGCTGGTCCCTTTCACGCCGACGCCGCCCTTGATGGCGATCTTGCCGCCGCCGAAGCCGCCCTGCAGGTCGATGTTGCCGGGCAGGCCGCGCATCCAGCCGTCGAACGATCCGGCCGTGCCGGTGAGGTCGAAGGTCGCCGCTCCGGGCGTCGCGAAGTGTCCTTCCATCTGCAGCGGCTGCCCGGGCGCCGAGGCCTTCAGGGTGCCGCTGCTGATCTGGAGGACGACCGGCGGGTGGCCGTTGCCTTCCGCGACGGTAAGCACGGAGTTGCGCACCTCGATGTTGGAGATCCAGGGAAAGGCGGGATTGGTGACGACCCGCAACGACTTGTTGTCGACCGCGCGCGGGCCCGAACCGTCGGGCGGCGGCAGCATCTCGAGGTTGGCATCGCCCGCCTCGTTGCGCTCGACCAGGATGTCGGCGCCCTCGAGCACCAGGCGGCTGATCTTGGATTCGCCCAGGAGCAGCGAGAACGGATCGAGATACATCGTGATCTTGGCGACCCGCGCCAGTTCGGGCCGCGAGGCCCACGGCGCGTTCGACAGGGTCACGCCCTCGGCGATCAGCGCCGGTTCGCGGCTGAGATGAACTTTGAGCGGAACGCGCGCGGCGAGCTGGCGCCCCGTGACCTTGCGCACCTGCTCCTCGAGCCGGCTCTGGTAGCGTGAAAGGTCGCGCGTCTTGCTCCAGATCAGCACGCCGGCCACGAGAACGGGTACGACCACGACAGAGGTCCAGAGCACGAGCCGCCAGCGGATGCGCATTGCCGTCGGTCTCTCCCTACTCGTTCTCGCGATCGCCGGTGGTCGAGAAGCCAAATGCCTCGACGGTGCGGCGGAAGTGAGGCGGCAGTTCGGCCTGAACCTTGAGTTCGCCGTTGCCCGAGGGATGCGGCAGCGTGATGCGACGGGCGTGCAGGTAGAGCTTGCGAGGATCGGCGATGGTCGTGAGTTCGGCTTCCTGGCCGCCGTACTTGCGGTCGCCCAGGATAGGGCAACCCATCTCCGCGCAATGAACGCGGAGCTGATGCGTGCGCCCGGTGCGTGGCCAAAGCGCCAGCAGGGCCGCGCGTCGGCCGGCGCGATCCATCTCGCGGAAATGCGTCAGCGCCTTCAGCCCTTCCTCGTGGTCGACCTGCATGGTCTCGCGGTCGCGCGCGCCCGGCCGCTTGGCGAGCGGCAGGTCGATGGCGCCTTCCTTCTTGGGAGGCACGCCGACAACGATCGCCCAGTAGAGCTTCTCGGTCTCGCGATCACGAAACGATTCGGCCAAGCGCTTCGCGGCCTGGCTGGTGCGCGCGATCAGCATCAGGCCCGAGGTGTCCTTGTCGAGGCGATGGACCAGGCGCGGGCGGATCTCGGAGCCGAAGCGCAGCCCGTCGAGCATGCCGTCGATATGCCGCTCGGTGCCGCTGCCGCCCTGGACGGCGAGACCCGACGGCTTGTTGAGGGCAATCACCCCAATCGTCCTGGAAGATGATGAGCTTCTGGATCTCGGCCGCGTCGCGCTCCGAGATGACCGGACGTTCCTTGAGCGCGGCTGCCGCGACCATCGCGGGCGGCGGCGCGCTGACGCCGGGCGGCAGGCGCACGGTCTGGCCGGGCTCGACCCTGTCTTTGCCTTCGACGCGCTTGCCGTCGACCCTGACCTGGCCGGTGCGCAGCAGCTTCTGCAGCGCGCCATGGCTCAGCGCCGGATAATGCCGTTGGAACCAGCGGTCGAGCCGAAGTCCCGCCTCGTCATCGGAGACGGCGCGCATCTGGACCCGCACAGTGTCAGTCATGGCGCGCAACCTACGGGACAAGCTAAAAAGCGTCCATGGAATCGGTGTCGCTGAACACGCTCACCTTCGATCATCCCGCGGCCCGAAAGCCGGCGCACGTCCTGGCGAGCCTGCATCTGCCGCAGCTGCACCCCGGGCCTTTTGCCTGCATGGTGATCCTGACCAGCAGCGCGGGCGTTCAGCGCCACCGCGAGCATTATTATGCACAGGCCCTCAACGCGGCGGGCGTGGCGGCATTGATCGTCGACAGTTTCGGCGGCCGGGGCGTGCGCCGTACGGTGGCCGACCAGACCCTGGTGTCGGCCTCCCAGATGGAGGGCGATGCCTTCGCCGCCCTCGCCCATCTCAAATGCGACCCGCGCATCGATCCTGGCCGCATCGGCGTCATGGGCGTCTCCAAGGGCGCCGGTGCGACGCTCAATGCGGCTATCGCCGTGCGCCAGCGCTGGCGCGGCGGCTTCCCGCACCTCTTCGACCTCCATGTCGCAATCTGTCCGGGCGCCACGGCGCAGCATCGCGACCCGACCACGGTCGGCCGGCCGATCTTCTTCATGCTGGCCGGCCGCGACGACTACACACCGGCACCGCTTGCCATCGAGTATGCCGAGCGCATGCGCGCCGCCGGCAACGGCCGCATCCGGGTCAAGGTCTACAGCGGCGCCCATCACGGCTGGGAATCCCTGGGACCGGTGTTCGACATCAAGGACGCGGAGAACTGGTCGTGCTGCACCAATTTCATTGAGGACGACGGACGCCACTTCGTGGTCGCCGCCGGCCGCACCTTCAGCGAGCCCGACTACCAGGCCTGGGCCCGCCAGCACTGCATCACCCGCGGCGCCCGCGCGGGCGGCGGCACGCCGGAACTGAGACAGCGCGCGACGGACGATTTGCTGGGCTTTCTTGCGGCCCAAGGCTTTCTCCCGTCGGCCGTTGCAAAAGCGCCACAGGACACCGCCATTCGCGCCTAAACGGCTCTCCCTGCGTGAGTCGCCGCTGCTCGACCGTTAGAATTCGCTCGTGAAACGCGTTCCCTTGCTTATCGCCGTTCTGGCGTTCTTCGCTCCGTTGCTGGGAGCCTCCCCTTCTTTTGCCAACGAGCCGCTGTGGACGGGATCGCGCGCCGCCGAGGCGCGCACGCAGACCCTGCTCACGGTGATCCGCGCCAGTGCCGAGCACGGGCTCGATCCCGCCTGGTACGGCGTCGATCGCATCGAGCAGGCGCTGAAATCGAGCGCCGACACCGAACGCACCGACCAGATGATCGCCGAGGCCTTCGCGGCCTATGCCGGGGACGTGTCGACAGGACGGGTGAACGCCAACAGCATCGATCCGGACATCGCGATCGAGCAGCGCAAGGCGAAGAAGGCCGACCTCTTGAAGGCAGCCGCCGAGGCCAGCGATTTCCGCGCATGGCTCGGCGGCCTCGCCCCCAAGGGCGACTACCCCGCCCTGCAGAAGGCGCTGGCGACGTGGCGCCAGAAGCGCGCCGCCACGACCTACACGCCGATCGACCGCGGTGACGCGCTGAAGCCCGGCAAGACCGATTCGCGCGTGCCGGTACTGCGCAAGCGACTGGCCGAGCTCGAGCTCGTAGTTCCCGCCGCCACGGGCGCCCCCGATCTCTACGACGATCCTCTGGTCGCGCTGGTGAAATCCTACCAGGAGACCAAAGGCCTCACGGTCGACGGTGTGATCGGCGACAACACCACGCGCTCGCTCAACACCTCGCTCAACGACCGCATCGACCAGATCGTGGCCAACCTCGAACGCCGCCGCTGGCTGGCCGAAGATCTCGGCCAGCGCTACGTCTTCGTCAACACCGGCGACTATTCGATGGTGTTCGTGAACGACGGCAAGCGCGTGTTCGAGAGCCAGGTGATCGTGGGCACGCCCAAGCATCCGACGCCGGAAATCCAGTCGACCATGTTCGGCTTCCAGACCAATCCGTATTGGACGGTGCCGCAGTCGATCTCCGGCGACGAGTACCTGCCGCTCTTGCGCCGCGACCCGTACGCGCTGGCCAACCAGGGCTTCAAGATCTTCTCGAGCTGGAGCGACAACAACTCCGAGATCGATCCCGCGAACGTCGACTGGAGCTCGATCAACCCCAAGGCCTTCCCCTATCGCGTGCGCCAGGAACCGGGCGCCACCAACGCGCTGGGCTACATCTTCTTCCCGTTCCAGAACAACTACGGGATCTACATGCACGACACGGCCTCGCGCTGGCTGTTCACCGAAGGCAGCCGCAACTTCAGCCACGGCTGTATCCGCCTGCAGAACCCGCTCGACTTCGTGACCAAGGTGTTCGACGGCCGCGCCAGCTTCGACCGCGGCCGCGTGCAGAGGGCGATCGATGGCGGCGAGCAGGTGCACTACAGCTTCCCCGAATCCGTGAAGCTCTACGTGACCTACCGCACCGTCACGGCGGCGACCGACGGCACGCCCACCTTCCGCGACGACGTCTACGGCCGAGACCGCAAGGTCGTGGCGGCCATGGGCAAGCCCAGAAGCTGACACTCGGCTAGCGCTTCTTCTCGCGCAGCTTCTTCCAGTAGTCGAGGCGCTTCACGATCTCGCGTTCGAACCCGCGCTCGACAGGCTTGTAGTATTCCTCGCGCGCCATGCCGTCGGGAAAGTAGTTCTGCCCGGAGAAGCCGTCGGCGGTGTTGTGGTCGTACTCGTAGCCGCTGCCGTAGCCGATTTCCTTCATCATCTTGGTCGGCGCGTTCAGGATGTGCATCGGCGGCGTGAGCGAGCCGTACTGCTTGGCCGAGCGCTTGGCAGCGCCGTAGGCCGTATAGCCCGCGTTCGATTTCGGCGCGGTGCCGAGATAGATCACCGCCTGCGCAATCGCGAGTTCGCCCTCGGGCGAGCCCAGCCGATCGTAGGTGTCCCAGGCGGCGAGCGTCTGGGTCAGCGCGTTGGGATCGGCCATGCCGATGTCCTCGACGGCGAAGCGCACGAGGCGGCGGGCGATGTATTTGGGATCCTCGCCGCCGTCGAGCATGCGCGCGAAGTAATAGAGCGCGGCATCGACGTCGGACCCGCGCAGCGACTTGTGCAGCGCGCTGATCAGGTTGTAGTGCGCTTCCTGGGCCTTGTCGTAGAGCGGCGCGCGCTTCTGCAGAAGCGTCGCCAGCCGCTCGGGCGGGATCGGGCCGGCATCCTTCAACTGCGCGAGCTGCTCTGCGAGGCCGATCAGGTAGCGGCCGTCACCGTCGGCCATCGAGAACAGGGCGTCGCGGCCGATGCGATCGACCGGCAGCTTGCGGCCGAGCGCCTCTTCGACGCGATCGAGCAGCGTGGCGAGGGCCACCTCGTCGAGGCGCCGCAGCACCAGCACCTGGCAGCGGGAAAGCAGCGCGGCGTTCAGCTCGAACGAGGGGTTCTCCGTCGTCGCGCCGATCAAGGTGACGGTGCCGTCCTCGACATAGGGCAGGAATCCGTCCTGCTGGGCGCGATTGAAGCGATGGATCTCGTCGACGAACAGCAGTGTCGCGCGGCCATCGCGGCGGCGCGCCCGGGCGGCCTCGAAGATCTTGCGCAGGTCGGCCACGCCCGAGAACACTGCCGACAACGGCTCGAAGTGCAGGTCGACGGCTTCGGCCAACAGCCGTGCGATGGTGGTCTTGCCGCACCCCGGCGGTCCCCAGAGGATCAGCGAGGAGAGCTTCTTCGCCGCCAGCATGCGGCCGAGCGGGCCTTCGGGCCCAAGCAGGTGATCCTGGCCCAAGATGTCCGCAATCGCCTTGGGCCGCAGCCGCTCGGCAAGCGGCGTGGGAGCGAGAGAGGCGAAGAGCTCGGCCATCTCCCCGCCCCCTCAGCGGAACTGGATGGTGGAGACCATGCCTTCGCGCGCGATGCTCATGCTCGAGATTCCGGCCGCGATACGCTTCTTGAGGTCGGCAACACTCTTCAACTCCTGGCCGTTGATGGCGATCACCATGTCGTTCGTCCGCAGGAACCGCGCGGCGTAGGAGCCCGGCCGGACCTCGATCACGGCGACGCCCGGCTTCCATTCGATCAGTCCCATCTCCTCGGCGACGGCGGGCGACAGGTTCACAACGGTTGCGCCCGACAGCGGATGACGCCCGTCGAGCGCGGATTTCTCCCGCGGCGGGTCTTCCGGCGGTGCGGCCAGTGGCAACTGAAGCGTGACCTGCTTGCCCGCCCGCAGCACCTTGACGGGCACGGTCTCGCCCACGTTGAGCGTGGCGAGGCGAAACCGCATCGCCGCTTCGTCGTCGATGGCCTGGTCGCGCAGCCCCACGATCACGTCGTTGCGCTTGAAGCCGGCGAGCGCGCCCGGCCCGTCCTTGAAGACATCCTTGACCACGAGTCCGACCGGCCGCGGCAGATTGAGCGCGGCGGCGAGCTCGGCCGTCACCGACTGCATCGAGATGCCGAGCCACGGCCGCACGAGCCGTCCGCCCGACGTGCCGATCTCGATGATGCGCGCCACGATGTTCGACGGCGTGGCAAAGCCGATGCCGACCGATCCGCCGGTCTGCGAATAGATCGCGGTGTTGATGCCGATCAGCCGCCCGTCGAGGCTGACCAGCGCGCCGCCCGAAGTGCCGGGATTGATGGCGGCGTCGGTCTGCACGAAGAAGCTCGAATCGTTAACGCCGCCCGTCGAGCGCGCGACCGCCGAGACGATGCCGCTGGTCACGGTCTGCGACAGGCCGAAGGGATTGCCGATCGCCAGCACGATGTCGCCGACCTCGATCGAGTCGGAATCGCGCAATTCGAGGAAAGGAAACTTCTCGCCCGCGCCGTCGATGCGCAGGATCGCGAGGTCGTAGCGGTCGTCCTGCGTCACCAGCTTGGCGTCGAACTCGCGGCGGTCCGAAAGCACGACGCGGATCTCGTCGGCACCGCGCACGACATGGGCGTTGGTGACGATCAGGCCGTCGGACTTCACCAGTACGCCCGAGCCCAGCGAGTTCTGAACCCGGTTGCCGCCGTCCTGCGGCATGCCGGGGAACGGAAACGGCAAGCGGCGCTGCGGCGCACGGGCGGTCGTGGTGGCTGTGTAGATATTGACCACCGCGGGCGACGCTTTCTTGACCAGCGGCGCATAGGAGAACTGGAGCGAATCGCGGCTGCTGGGCAACGGCTGTGCCTGCGCCGCGCCCGCAAAGGCCGCCACCGCCAGTATCGCCGCCCAGATCGTCCGCCTCATAATCCCCTTCTCCTGTCTGCCCGATGTGCGACTGGCATATGCATTGCAGCGCCTCCGGGCAAGCGCGTCGAGTATATCGCGCAAGAACAGGAGAGAGACTTCATGAAACTGACCCGCCGCGGCGTTATCGCCGGTACGGTTGCCGCCGTTGCCGCCCCCGTGACCACTTTTGCCCAGTCGAGTGCCGGTTGGCCGACCAAGGGCTCGATCCGCCTGATCGTCACCTTTCCGCCCGGCGGCACCGCCGACACGGTATCCCGCATCCTGGCGCCCAAGCTGTCGGCTGTCCTCGGGACCCAGATCGTGGTCGAGAACCGGCCCGGCGCCGGCGGCACGATCGGCTCGGACCTCGCCGCCAAGGCGCCCGCCGACGGCTACACGCTGGTGATCTCCCATGCCTCCCCGCTCGGCATCGCACCCGGGATCTACCCCAAGCTTCCCTACGACGTGGTCAAGGACTTCACCCACATCAGCCTTGTCGGCCATACGCCGAACGTGCTGATCGTGCCCACGGCCTCCCCGTACAAGACGCTGGCCGACTACATCGCCGCCGCCAAGGCCAAGCCCGACGAGATCGGCTTCGGCAGTTCGGGCATCGGCTCCAATACGCATCTGATGGGTGAGCAGCTTTCGGGACTGGCCGGCATCAAGCTGAAGCACGTGCCCTACAAGGGCTCCGCGCCGTCGCTGCAGGACATGCTGGCGGGCGTCATCCCGTCGATGTTCGATCCCATCACCACCAACGTCTCGCAGATCAACGCGGGCAAGGCGCGCGTGCTGGCGATCAGCTCCGAGAAACGCATCGCGATGTATCCCGACGTGCCTACCTTCGCCGAACAGGGCTTCCCGCAGATGACGACCTCGACCTGGGTCGGCATTTCCGGCCCCAAGGGCCTCGCGCCCGAGATCGTTGCAAAACTTCATGACGAACTGCTCAAGCTCTACAGGGCGCCCGACGTCGTTGAACGCTTCAAGGAAGTCGTGCTGCTGCCGGAAGACGCGCCGATGTCGCCGGTCCAGTACACGAAATTCGTGGGCGACTTCGCCGCGGTCTGGACCAAGGTGAGCAAGGACGCCGGCATCTCGCTCGAGCTGGGCTGAGGCCTTCCCATTAAACAAATGGGAAAAAAATGGGAGCCCCGTCCGGGGAGTAGAACGACAGGACCGCGCAATATTGCTTATATCGCAATTTTTATCAAGCGCTAAAAGCAACTACCCGCAGCGGGAGTAACCGCAGTTGAGGCAGATGTCGCAGCCTTCCTGATGGGAGAGGGCTGCGGCGCCGCAATTGGGGCACTGGCCGAGCTTGGTCGGCACGTCGGCACCGCCCTGGATGGGCTCGCGCTGGCCGGCCGCCAGCTTCAGGCGCTTGGCCACGGCTTCATCGATCAGGGGCGTGTCGGCGGCGGCCAGGAAGCCGATGTCGATCAGGTGACGCTCGATCACGCCGCCAATCGCGGCCAGCAGCGAGGGCACGTAGCGGCCCTCCATCCACTGTCCGCCGCGCGGGTCGAACACGGCCTTCAGCTCCTCGACCACGAACGACACGTCGCCGCCCCTGCGGAACACCGCTGAGATCATGCGGGTGAGCGCCACGGTCCAGGCGTAGTGCTCCATGTTCTTGGAGTTGATGAAGATCTCGAACGGCCGGCGGCGGCCATCCTGCATCACGTCGTTGATGGTGATGTAGATCGCATGGTCGCTGCCCGGCCATTTGATCTTGTAGGTCTTGCCCGGCAGGTCTTCCGGCCGGTCGAGCGGCTGGGCGATGTAGACCACGCTGTCGCGCACGTCGAGCGGCGCCGAAGGGGCCGCCGGCACGAGCTTCGGCGCCTCGGCGGCAGCCTTCACCTCGAGCACGGCGCCGGTGACGTCGTTGGGCCGGTAGGTCGTGCAGCCCTTGCAGCCCTCGGCATAGGCCTGCTCGTAGACGTGCTTGAAATCCTCGAACGAAATATCGCGCGGCAGGTTGATGGTCTTGGAGATCGAGCTGTCGACGTAATCCTGCGCCGCCGCCTGCATCGCCAGGTGATCGGCGGGCGTCAGCGTCTGGGCATCGACGAAGACGTCTTCCGGCGGCGCCTCGTTGCCCTTGAGTGCGCGCCAGCGGCGGAAGGCGTGATCCTCCACGGCTTCCTCGCGCCGCGTGCCGTCGGGCTGCAGCACGTGCCGGACATGGCTGAACGCGAACACGGGCTCGATGCCGGACGAGACATTGTCGGCCAGCAGCGAGATCGTGCCGGTGGGCGCGATCGAATTCAGCAGGGCGTTGCGGATGCCATAGCGGCCGATCGCGGTGCGTACGTCTTCCGGCAACGCCTTGATCGTCTCGCCTGCGAGGTAAGGCCCCTTTTTGTAGAGCGGGAAGCTGCCCTTCTCCGCCGCGATGTCGGCAGACGCGAGATACGACAGCCGCTGCACAGCGCTCAGCCACGCGCGCGTCAGTTCGACGGCGCGCCGCGAGCCGTACCGCACGCCGCACAGCAGCAGCGCGTCGGCCAGGCCCGTGACGCCGAGGCCGATGCGGCGCTTGGCCTTGGCCTCTTTCTCCTGGCTTGCGAGCGGGAAGCGCGACACGTCGATCACGTTGTCGAGCATGCGCACGGCCACCGGCACCAGCTCTTCCAGCGCCGCCTCGTCGAGCGCAGCCTGCGGCGTGAACGGGTCCCTCACCAGGGCGGCGAGATTGATCGAGCCCAGCAGGCAGGCGCCGTAGGCCGGCAACGGCTGCTCACCGCAAGGATTTGTGGCCTGGATCGTCTCGCAATAGTGGAGATTGTTGCGGCGGTTGACCCGGTCGATGAAGATCACGCCGGGCTCGGCCACGTCGTAGGTCGCACGCATGATGCGCTCCCACAGATCGCGCGCCTTCACCGCCTTGTAGGTTTTGCCGCCGAACACCAGCGGCCAGTCGGCATCGTCCTTGACCGCCGCCATGAACGGATCGGTCACCAGCACCGAGACGTTGAACATGCGCAGGCGCACGGGATCGCGCTTGGCGTCGACGAAGGCCTCGATGTCGGGATGGTCGCAGCGCAGCGTCGCCATCATGGCGCCGCGGCGCGAGCCCGCGCTCATGATGGTGCGGCACATCGAGTCCCACACATCCATGAATGACAGCGGTCCCGAGGCATCGGCGCCGACGCCCTTCACCGGTGCGCCGTTGGGACGCAAGGTCGAGAAATCGTGCCCGATGCCGCCGCCCTGCTGCATGGTCAGCGCCGCTTCCTTCACGTTGTCGAAGATCGACGCCATGTCGTCCTCGATCTTGCCCATGACGAAGCAGTTGAAGAGCGTGACGGTACGGCCGGTGCCGGCCCCCGCGATCACGCGGCCGGCGGGCAGGAACTTGAAGCCTGAAAGTGCTTCCTCGAAGCGCCTGGCCCAAAGCTCAGGATCCTTCTCCGGCACCGCCAAGGCGCGCGCCACCCGATTCCAGGTGGCCTGCAGATCGGCATCTGCAGCCCCGGAAGCGTCGCGAAAGCGATATTTCATGTCCCAGATTCGCTGGGAAACCGGCGCCCATTCCATCGAACAAAAGTAAGCCCGCCGTCGATAGATATCAACAGTTCGTTCTAATTTTGTTCCTCGTCCTCCCGGGCTCTATACCCCTGCTCTCGAGCGTCCTTGAAAAACAGCTTGGCCGTCGAGATCGCGTCGACGGTGGAGACGACCTCTGCCGATTGCGGGTCGTAGATGACGGCGTCCGTCATTTGCGCGATGGCGGCCGCCAGCGCAAACGCCACTCCGCATTCCGCAGGGTCGCCCCCGAACGTAAACGTTACTGCCTTGTCCCTGTCCCCAACAGCACCAGCTAATACGGGGTAAATCTCCCTCAGATTCGGGACGTTATGGTCAAAATAGACTTCGACGCCCGTCTTCAGGCCCGAGAGATCGATGGGCCAATAGCCGTAGCTGCCAACAAAATCGTGGAGTACCTCGGCCTCAAAGCCGGCTGATTCCAACGTCTTTTGTAACTCTGCGCGACTTGGGGAAAATTCTCCCCGCCAGCAAACATGAATTTCGAGTGACATGCGGTTCCCGAGAGTGTTGAAAAGCACTATCTCCGATTGCCGACCTAAGAATCTACCAACCTCAGATTGCAATCCGAACAGAGTCAGCCCCTTCTACGAGATGCGCCGTGGCCCCCTCTATGCGCTCCCGCAGCGTGGTCATGAAGGCTTCCCGGCCAAGTCCTGGCGCGATGGGCGGCAGCACCTCGACGGTGATCGTACCCGGCCGCTTGATCCATTTGCGGCGGCCCCAGAAGAGGCCCGAATTGAGCGCCACGGGCACGACCGGAACGCCAAGCTGGCGATAGAGGGCCGCCGAGCCGACCTGGTAGGGCCGAGCGTCGCCGACGGCCACGCGGGTACCTTCGGGGAAGATCAGGATCGAACGGCCCTCGGCAATCGCTGTCTTGGCCTGGCGCACGAGGCCGCGCAGCGCCTGGGCGCCGTCGCCCCGCGCCACGGCGATGTTGCCCGCGCGCGCCATCGCCCAGCCGACGATCGGGATGAACAGCAATTCACGTTTCAGCACGATCGACGCCCCGGGAAAGACCCTGGTGAAAGCCAGAGTCTCCCAGGACGACTGGTGCTTGCAGGCTATGATGACCGGGCCCTCAGGAAGGTTCTCCATACCGACGACACGATGAGTGAGACCGCAGGTGAGACGCAGCCACCACAGGATGAAGTCGATCCAGAACGTCGCCCACGCAATCACCGCGCGGCGCGGCAGCAACAGGATGGGAGAGCCCACGAGCGCGATGACGACAGTGCCGGCATACCAGCCGGCATTGAAGCAAAGCGAGCGCAGCCAGAGGGAAAGGCCGGTCATGCTTGTCGCGCCAGTTTTAGTGGCATAATGTCGGACGGCAAGCACATCTAGTGGGGAACCCCTCGCCCCGTCATGCAAGTTATCTGTCCCAATTGCGGGGCACGCTACGCTGTAGACCCTCTGGCAATCGGCCCTGTGGGGCGCATCGTACAGTGCGCCCGTTGTTCGCATCGCTGGCTGCAGACCGTTGCCGCGGCGAAGGCGAACGCTGCCCGCGACGCCGTCGAGGCCGCGATGAACTCGCCGGAGACGGCGCCGACGGGCGTGCTTTCCGCCCAGCCTCCCTCCTCCGAGCCCGAGCCGCCGATCGCCAATCCCGGCATCAGCCTGGGCCCGGCCCGGGCCGCCGAACGTGCCGAGCCGGCCGACCCGGTCGAGGCGATCCCGGATCTCGTCATCCGTCCGCCCCGGCAGCGCAGCTCCCTGCCCGCGGTGATCGAAGCGCGTCCCAAAACACGCCTGCCGATCAAGATCGCGATTGCCGTCATCGTGATCGCGGTCGTGGCCGGCGTAGCCGGCGTCGGCTACCTCTTCCTCGACGAAATCATCCAGATGGTGCCCGCGGGCTGGCGCACCATGCTTCATCTCGCACCTTGAGGACTTTCTCGTCGTGACGTCCGCGCAGCGCCCCACCGTCTCCATTCGCTTCTCCGCCGCCGAGATCGCCGCACGGGTGGACGCCATGGCCAGGGAGCTGGCGGAACAACTGCCGTCCGACACGCTTGTCGTCTCGGTGTTGAAGGGCAGCTTCGTCTTCGCCGCCGACCTGATCCGTGCGCTTTCGCTTGCCGGCGCCGACTGGTCGATGGATTTCCTGACGCTCTCGAGCTACGGCACCGGCACGCAGACCACCGGCAGCGTGAAGGTCGTGCGCGACATCGTCGACGACGTGCGCGGGCGCGACGTGCTGCTGGTCGACGACATCCTCGAGTCGGGTTTCACCCTCTCCTTCGCCAAGGAGATGATGCGCAAGGAGCACGGCGCGCATCGCGTCTGGATCTGCACGCTGCTCGACAAGCCGCACAAGCGACGCACCGAACTCAAGCCCGACTTCACCGGCTTCGAGGCGGGCGACGAATTCCTGGTCGGCTACGGCCTCGACTGGGCCCACCGCTTCCGTGGCCTGCCCTACATCGGCGTGGTCGAGAAAGCCGCCTGAGGCGGGCTTTTGCGCGGCATTCAGCAAGCTGCGCCCTGAAATCGGCAGTTGCCCGGCAACCTGCGTGCGCGGTGGAGCGTTGGAGTCGATGCGAGGAGCATTCTCCCCCAGCTTCTTGCGCAGCGACTGGACCCGCCCTGCCCCGCAGCGGCGGGTCTTTCTTGACCCGGCTCAGTAGGTCTTGAGCAGGCGGTCGATGTAGTCGAGCTCTTCCTTCGGCCGCTGCATTTCACCGGCGCGGCGGCGCAGCTCGTCCAGTATCTCGCGGCTCTTCTGGCGGTCGATCTCGAGGGGGACCTTGTCGGTGCCGCTGTCGACGGAGTCGCCGTAGTTGCCGTCGGAACGGCCGAGCGGATCGCGGTCCTCGCTCTTCTTCTCGCGATCCTCGATTTCGGCGGTGTCCTGGCCGTTGCCCGGGCCGCGGTTGTTGCGCATCTGCTCGGCCATGTCGCCCATGCCCTGCTGCAGATTGTCGAGCGCGCGGCGCTGGGCACGCGAGGCCTCGCGCGCATCGCCACGCTTCAGCGCCTCCTCGGCCTCCCGCATCGAACGCTCGGCGCGGCCGAGAGCCTCGGGTATCGGCATGCCGTTCTCGTCGAGCTTCTTCATGAACTCGCCCAACTGGTTGCGCAGGCCCTGTTGCTGGCCGCGCTGACCTTCGCCCCACTGGCCGTTGCCTTGGCCCGGCTGTTGGCCCTGCTGACCTTGCTGGCCCTGCTGACCCTGCTGGCCGCGCTGTCCCTGCTGGCCTTGCTGACCCTGCTGCTGGCGGCCCTGGCGCTCGGACTCGCCCAGCAACTGGTTCTCGCGCCGGGCCATGCGATCGAGCTGGTTCATCATCTCGCGGCCCTGCTGGTTGCCCTGGCCCTGCTGACCCTGCTGCTGGCCGCGCTGCCCGCGCTGGCCGGGCTGGGCCATCATCGGCACCGCGTTCTCCATCATCTTGCGCAGCTCCTCGAGCGCGCGCTTGGCGCCTTCGCGGTCGCCGTTCTTGGCCATCTCGCGAATCTTGTCGAGCATCTTCTGGATGTCGTCGCCTGTGACGGTGCTGTTGGGATCCATCTTCTCCGCCTGCTCCATCATGCGGCGGCGTTCTTCCGGATCCTGCATCTTGTCGTTCAGCTCCTTCTGCCAGCGGTCCATCGCGCTGTAGAGCTGCTGAATCAGCTTCTCGATCTCCTCGTCGCCGGCCTGGCGCTGCATCGCGTCGCGCAGGTCCTGGCGCGCCTGCTCGAGCTGGCGCTGGGCATCGTTCGCGGAACCGTTTTCGAGGCGCATCGCGAGATCCCACAGGATCTTCTGCGCCTCCGCGATGTGCTCCTTGTCGCCGCTCTCGGCCAACCGCCAGCCGCCCATGCGCAGGCCGAGCTGGACCACCGGATCGTCGCGGTAGCTCTTGGGGCTGTTGCCGATCATGGTCATGCCGTCGATCACGTCGGAGCGCAGCGCCTTGGGATCGCGCGTCAGCTGCTTGCGCAGCAGGATCAGCGCACGCGCGGTCGGATCGGTGAACACACGCTCCGGCAGCAGGAAGGTCTGCACCGAGCTGCGGCCCTTCTGGCCCAGCGCATCGGACGCGAACAGCATCATCGTGACCTTGAGGCCGGCCCAGGGCGAGTTGGTGAGGTCGCGCACGAAAGAGTCGGAGACCTTCTTCGAGCCCGACGGCACGGGCAGGTCGATGCGCATGACCTCGGGCTCGTCGTCGTCGGTCATCATGTCGGAACCCAGCACCGACCCGTGCAGGCGGATCTGGAGCTGCACGCCCGTCACGCCGAAATCGTCGCCGGCGATGTACTCGACCTTGGTCGACCATTTGTCGACGCCGATGCCGCGCGAGAATTCCACCGTCGGCGCGAGATCGGGGATCACATGCAGCTTCCACCGCGCCTGCTGATCGCCGCGCGCCTCGAGCGAGAGTCCGGTGCCCGAGGTGATCGTCTGCTCGATCTGGTACTTGCCCTTGCTGACGGTGTTGAACTCGAACGCCTGGCCGTCGACGTTGAGCTTCGGCGCATGGCGGCCGCGCGTATCGTCGACGAAGCCCGCGATCTTCGAGCCGACCGGCACCCGCAGCAGCTTGTCGTGATCGGCCATGTCGAGATAGACCGGCGGCTTGCCCGTATAGGCCGGCGGCGCGATCCAGAGATTGGCAACGACCGGCGGCGGCGGCGGGAACGCCGGCACGAAGGCCGCCATCATGCGATCGGAACGCCAGCCGCCCGCCATCACGACGGCGACGACGAGCGCCAGCACGGGCACGACGCGCAGCGCCCAGGTGTCGATGATCGCCAGAACCGGCTGCGGCGGCTTGTTAACCAGGCCGGAGAGACGCTGGGCCTCGCGGCGGCGATGCGCCTGCCACAGCGCGATCGCCATCGGATCGGTGCTGCCCGAGGCCAGCTGATCCTGAACGGCGACCAGCGGGCGATGCGTCACGCCCGAGTCGCGCTCGAGGCGACGGATCGCCAGGTCGCGCGACGGCCAATGGAACGAGCGCAGGAGGAAGAAGCCGAGCCCGGTGAAGCCCAGCGCCAGCACGGCAAGGATCGCAGTGTGAACCCAGGGATCGAGGCCGGCGAACAGGTCGAGATGGGCCGCCGCCACGAAGAGCATGACGGCCGCCACCAACGGCACGAGCCGCGGCCACAGACCTTCCCAGGCCAGCGACGCGCGCGCCAAGCCGATCTTGCGCTCCACTCCGAAGCTTTCGATCGTCCTGGTCTCCGTCGCGTCCATCGCGTCCTTTCAGGTCCTAGGTTTTCGGGCGCTCCATCCAACCCGGGAAGCGCTCGGCGGCGAGCATATCGTCTATCGATGGCCTCGGGCGGGTGACCGCAAATCGCGTGCCATCGACCATCACTTCGGGCGCCAGTGGACGGGTGTTGTAGGTCGACCCCATCACCGCCCCGTAGGCGCCTGCCGAGCGTACCATGACGAGATCGCCGGCCGAAAGCAGCGGCAAATCACGGTTTTGTGCCAGATAATCCCCCGATTCACAGATCGGACCGACAATGTCGCAGCGGATCGTGGCCGCACCGGGGCGGAGTTGGCGTACCGGGACGATGTCGTGCCAGGCATCGTACAGCGTCGGACGGATGAGATCGTTCATTGCCGCGTCCACGATAACGAAAGTCTTGGAGGCGCCCGGCTTCACCAGGATGACCTCGCCCACCAGCACCCCGGCCTCGCCGACCAAGCGGCGGCCAGGCTCGAAAGTGAGCTCGCAATCGAGGCCTTTGGTCTCCTTCTTCACGACGGCGAGGAAGTCGGTGATCGAAGGCGGCTTCTCCTTCTTGTAGGTGATGCCGAGACCTCCGCCGACGTCGAAGCGGTCGATCTTGTGACCATCCGAACGCAGTTGGGCGATGAACTTCGCCACCTTCCTGATCGATCGCTGGTATGGCGACAGCGTCGTGAGCTGCGAGCCGATATGCATCGCCACGCCCACGACATTGAGGTGCGGCAGCTTGCCCGCGATGGCGAAGGCCTCGCGCGCGAGGTCGATGTCGATGCCGAACGTGTTGCCCTTCTTGCCGGTCGTGATCTTGGCGTGCGTCTTGGCATCGACATCCGGGTTGACGCGGATGGTGATGGCCGCCTTGACGCCGAGCTGTCCGGCGACTGCGTTGAGCGTTTCGAGCTCGGCCACGCTCTCGACGTTGATCTGGCCGACGCCGGCCTGCAGCGCCGCCATCAGTTCGGTCGGCTTCTTGCCGACACCAGAATAGACGATGCGATTCGCCGGCACGCCTGCCGCCAGCGCCCGCCTCATCTCTCCCTCGGACACGATGTCGGCGCCGGCGCCCATCTCGGCGAAGGTCCTGATGACGGCGAGGCTCGAATTGGCCTTCATCGCGTAGCACACGCTCGCGTTCATGCCCTTCATGCCGCGGTTGAACTCGCCCATCGCAGCCCGCAAGGCCCCCGCAGAGTAGCAATAGAACGGCGTGCCGACCTGCGCGGCAATCGTCCTGAGCGCCACGCCTTCGGCATGCATGTCGCCCTTCTTGTAGGCGAAGTAGTTCACAGGAACCTCTTGCGCGCTTCCTGGACTGCACGTGCGACGTTGGCCGGCGCGGTGCCACCGAAGCTCTTACGCGCGGCGACGGAAGCCTCCACGGTCAACACCTTGAAGACGCTGCGATCGATCGCGGGCTCGACCGCCTGCATTTCCGCGAGCGTCAGCTTGTCGAGATCGACGCCCTTGTCGGAGGCAATGCCGACCAGCCGGCCGGTGACGTGATGGGCCTGGCGGAACGGCAGCCCCACCTTGCGCACCAGCCAGTCGGCGAGATCGGTCGCGACCGAATAGTCGGCCGAGGCCACGGCGCGCATGCGCACCGGATTGGCCTTGAGGTCGCGGATCATGCCCGCCATGGCGGCGATCCCGAGCTCCAGCGAGTCCGCGGCGTCGAACAGCGGCTCCTTGTCCTCCTGCATGTCCTTGCCGTAGGTGAGCGGGAGGCCCTTCAGGATGGTGCAGAGCGCCACGAAGGCGCCCATGATGCGGCCGACCTTGGCGCGCGTGAGTTCCGCGGCGTCGGGATTGCGCTTCTGCGGCATGATCGAGCTGCCGGTCGTGAAGGCATCCGACAGCGAGATGAACCGGAATGGTGCCGAGCACCAGATCACGATCTCTTCCGACAGGCGCGACAGATGCACGCCCGTTATCGAGGCAGCGGCGATGAACTCGATCACATAGTCGCGGTCGGACACGGCATCGAGCGAGTTGGCCATCGGCCCGTCGAAGCCCAGCGCCTTCGCGGTCCTGTGCCGGTCGATCGGATGCGGCGTGCCGGCGAGTGCGGCGGCGCCGAGCGGCGACTCGTTCAGGCGCGCGCGGCAGTCGGCGAAGCGGCTGCGGTCGCGGCCGAACATCTCGACGTAGGCCAGCAGGTGATGGCCGAAGGTGATCGGCTGGGCCGTCTGCAGATGCGTGAAGCCCGGCATGATGGTCGCGGAATACTGGTCGGCACGCTTGATCAGCGCCTCCTGCAGGTCGCGCAGCATCGCCTCGATCTTGTCGATCGTGTCGCGCACCCACAGGCGCACATCGAGCGCGATCTGGTCGTTGCGCGAACGGCCGGTGTGCAGGCGCCCACCGGCCGGACCGATCAGGTCGGTCAGTCGCGCCTCGACGTTGAAATGGATGTCCTCGAGCTTGGTCGAGAACTTGAAGCGGCCGGATTCGATTTCGCCCTGCACCTGCTTCAGGCCGCGCTTGATGGCAGCACCGTCCTTGGCGGTCAGGATACCACGCGCCACAAGCATTTCGGCATGCGCCACCGAGCCCGCGATGTCCTGCGCATACAGGCGCTTGTCGAAACCGATGGAGGCGTTGATCTTCTCCATGATCTCGGAGGGACCGAGCTTGTAGCGGCCACCCCACATCGTGTTGGAGCCGTTCTTCTTTGCTGCTCGCGCAGTCGTGTTCTTTCGTGCCATGAATTGACGTCACTTATCCTTTAGGAACGTGGGCTTATGACACATCCCGCTCCATATTTCCTCTCTCGTCGCAGCCTCTTCGTAGGCGTTCTTTCCGCCCTCGCCACCCCCGCTTTGGCTAATGTCGGCCCCGACCTTCTTAAGGGCACGCTGGCGAAGTTCGAACTGGCGGGTGCGCCCAAGGCGTTGCCGGAGATCGGCTTCACCGATGCCGACGACAAGCCGCTCGCCCTCGCCGACTACAAGGGCAAGGTCGTACTGTTGAACTTCTGGGCAACCTGGTGCGCGCCCTGCGTGAAGGAGATGCCGAGCCTCAACAGGCTGCAGGGCGAGATGGGCAAGGACAAGTTCACGATCGTGCCGCTCTCGCTCGACGGTTCGTCCCGGCCCAAGGTCGCGCCCTTCTACAAGGACAAGGACCTCGCCAACCTCGGCATCTATTTCGACAAAGGCAAGAAAGTGCAGCAGGCGCTCGACGTCTCCGTGCTGCCGACGTCGATCCTGATCGACGCGCAGGGCCGCGAGCTCGGCCGCATGGTGGGCGACGCCGACTGGGACAAGCCCGAGGCGGTCGCGCTGATGAAAGCGGCCGTGGGGTAAGCGCGGACCAGACTACAGCCGGCGCAGGATCTCCCCGCGCGGCAGGCGCAGCGAACGCAGCTCCGACGTCGTCGCCACCCACGCCAGCGCGCAGATCCCGCACATCAGCGCGAGGATCGGATCGCCCATGCAGAGGAACGCGGTGGCCGCGCCACAGAAGGCGGAACTGCCAGCAACCTGAACCATTTCACTCTCCAACGTCTGGGGAGTGTGTTCTAGAAGCCGCCGGTATCGCGGCGATGTTGCGTAGGAAGTGAATTGTTGCGTCGGTTTCGCCTCGCCCCAATTCAGCCGTATACGAAAGCCTTGTCATCGAGATCGATCGCGGGGAATTCGTTCTTCTCGCCCCAGTAATCCTGGGTGTGTTGCCAGTCGCGCTTGTCGCCGCGCTTGGGCAACAGGTGGATGCCGCGCATCAGGTAGCCCGGATTGAAGTTCTCCGGATCGATCCACGGCAGCAGCTTCATGTCCTTGTCTTCGGGGCGCAGCGCGACTTCGACGCGATGCGCCTGCCTTGCACCCATGTGATTGAGCAGGCGGCAGACGAAGTCGCCCACGAGGTCGGCCCGCAAGGTCCAGCTCGCACGGAAATAGCCGAACACCCAGACCATGTTGGGCACGCCGGTAAACATCATGCCGCGGTAGGTGACGGTGTCGGCGAAATCGAGCGGCTTGCCGTCGATCTCGAAGGCGATGTCGCCCAGCACGTTGAGATGGAAGCCGGTCGCCGTGACGATGACGTCGGCCTCGAGCTCCTTCCCGGACTTGAGCAGGATGCCCTTCGGCGTGAAGCGCTCGATCTCGTCGGTGACGACCGAGGCCTTGCCCGAGCGGATGCCCTTGAACAGGTCGCCGTCGGGCACGAAGGCGATGCGCTGGCGCCACGGGCGATAGGACGGCGTGAAGTGCGTGTCCATGTCGTAATCGGGGCCGAGATGGGCGCGCACGCCGGCCAGCAGCTCCTGCTTCACCTTCTCCGGCTCGGAGAAGGAGCGGCGCGTGAATACGTCCTGGTCGTGCAGGATCTTGCGGCGCACGATCTCGTGGATCCAGGCCTCGTCGACCTCGAGCTTGCGCAAGGTGTCGGCAAGATCGTCGGCGTTGCGCGCGGCGCGGAAGAAGGTCGGCGTCCGCTGCAGCATCGTGACGTGCTGGCACTTGTCGGCAATGTTGGGCACGAGCGTCGCGGCCGTGGCCCCCGATCCGATCACGACGACCTTCTTGCCTGTGAGGTCGATGTCCGTGGGCCATGTCTGCGGATGGACGATGCGGCCCTTGAAGTCGGCCATTCCGGGCCATTCGGGCGTGTAGCCCTCGGAGTGGCGATAGTAGCCCTGGCACATCCACAGGAAGTTGGTGGTGAGGCGGAACGGCCGGCCGTTGCTCGTGCCTTCGATTGTCCAGCGATTGTCCGCGCCCGACCAGCGCGCCGAGGCGATGCTGTGGCCGTAGCGGATGTGTCGGCCGAGATCGTTCTCCTCGATCACCTCGCCCATGTAGGAGAGGATCTCCTCGGCGGTGGCGATCGGCGCGCCGGTCCACGGCTTGAAGCGGTAGCCGAAGGTGAAGAGATCGCTGTCGGAGCGGATGCCGGGATATTTATGCGTGAGCCACGTGCCGCCGAAGCTCTCCTGTGACTCGAGCACCACGAAGCTCGTGCCCGGACACTGCTTGGTCAGGTGATAGGCGCCGCCGACGCCGGAGATGCCGGCGCCCACGATCAGCACATCGAAATGCTCGGTGGTCTGTGCCTGGTCGGTCTGGAGGGCGGTATCGGGCATGGCTTCAAATCCTCAAGCGCGGTTGCTCGCGCGGCAGCGGCATTTGTCGAACTGGTGCAGCTCGACCATGTTGCCGCAGGGATCGTTCATGAACACCTGCGTCGAGTCGGGGCTCGTGAGGCCCTCGATCACCCAGTACTTCATGCCCATGCGGTCGAGCTCCTTGCGGGTCGCCACGATGTCCTTCACCGCGAAGGCAATGTGCGGCCGCGTCGGATCCTGGCCCGGCCCCTTGGCCACCGGCGACGGCTGCTCGCCGCCGATCAGGTGGATCTGGCCCACGTCGCCCACATTGATCCAGGCGCCGGGAATGCCCGGGATGGTCGGCCGGCCGGTGTCATGCGGCAGGCCCAGCACGTCCTTGTAGAAGCCCTTGGTCGCATCGAGCTTCTCGGCTCCGGTGTCGATGCGTACGCCCGTGTGATGGATCTCCATAATCTCGATGGCCATGGCGTCCTCCTCAGGGAAATTTCACGTCACCGTAAGGATAGAATTTCTTCAGGTCGACATTCTTGTACGGCAATCCGTCGAGCCGGACCGTACCGAGAAACGGCTCGACCGGTTCGACAAGCAGAATGGTCTTGGCGAACCCTGAATCGTCGAAGCCTCGGCGGAAATGGACCCGGCTCTTGATCGCGAAGACCTTGAAGGAGTCGATCGGAAATTTCAGGTCCGCCGGGTCCATGATTTGCGTGAGGTACTCGCTCAACAGCAGGACATTGCCGCGCCCGAAGGCCACGCCGACCCACGTCAGCCCGGCGGACGTGACCACTGCGGTGATCCTGCCCGTCACCCTGACAGGCGCACCCGCCGATTCGTCGGCAAGGCCGCCGACATCCATGTCGAACGGATCGCCTGCCTTCAGACCCTTGGCCTTCACGGCCTCGATAGCCTTGCGGTCGGCGATCGTGGCGAACAGCACACCCTCCAGGTCCTGCCTGATCACCTCCTGCAGGATCCAGGTCGCCGAGCCCGAGCGATCGCTGTGGTCGGCCAGGACGACCGGGGTCGCGCCGCGGGCGATCGCCTCCTTGGCGAGCTTCACGCCGTCAGGAATCAGGTGGACCTTGGCCGTGTTCAAGAGCGCCTCGCGCCGGCGCCAGGCCCAGCCCGCCATGTCGTCGGCCACCTTGCGCGCGAGAGCCGGATTGCCGTTGGTCATCACCTCGAACGTCAGCCCGACGTCGGGCACGTCGGCGAAGGGAAAGCCGAAGAAGCAGTTCACATAGACGTCGGGCTCGCGCGCCTCCCAGATCATCGCGCGCTGCACCATGTCCATCCACGGCGAGGCGCCGGTCCATTGCAGTACCGTCGGCGTGATGATCGGCACCTTCTGCGTGACCGTCACGGGCTTGTAGTCGCCGCGGATCGCGCGCACCAGCATGCGTGCCGCCCGCTCGCCCTGCAGGCGGCTGTCGTAGTGCGGGAAATATTTCACGCAGAACGCCATGTCGGCGGCGACGAGGAATTCCTCGTCCTCGTTGCCATGCGGATCGAAGGTGCCGACGATGAAGGCGCCGCGTCCCACCACCTCGCGCACACGGCGCGCGATGTCGGCCTCGGGCTTGGGCACGCCGCGCACGCCCATGGCGCCGTGCAGACTGAGGTAGACTCCGTCCCATTTCCCGCCGGCCTTCAGTTCGGCGATCATCTTGCCGAGGAACGTCTCGTAGGCTTCCTGCGTGATCCAGCCCGAGCCGGTGCCGGTCTTGGGCCACAGCGGCGACTCGATGCCGACCAGTTCGACGCCCGCGTACTCGCGCGCCACCTTCACGAAGCCGCCCATGTACCCCTTGGGATCGTGCGCGAGCAGCGCCTCGCCCGAGGCCGGCGAGCCCGGATAGGTGAAGTCGGCGAGCGTCGTGTCGTTCGCCAGAAACGTCACGGTCTCGTGGGCGAAGAAAAGAACGGCGATGCGAATCGGACGGGCCATGGCTCGCCTATTCGACCGTGCACGGCTTGCCCATCTGCTCGCAGATGCGCTTGACGGTAGCGATGACGCGCGAAGCCGCCGGCGGTTCGTTGGCGGGCGAGGTGCCGGCGATCATCAGCTGCGCCACCCCGTCGTTCAGCTCGGCGACATTGACCGTGCCGGTACGGTCGCCGTCGGCGACCTGCAGACGGCGCGCGCCCGGGTCGTTCATCACTAGGCGAAGGTTGGGATTGGCGCGCACGGTTTCGAGCACGGTCGCATAGACGCGATCGGCCGGCGCCTCGAGGATCACCGTGACGAACTCTCGGCGCGGGCCGCCCGCCTGTTCGTTCTCGATCGCCATGTGATGGATACGCTGGGCGGCCTTGCGCGCCACGAAGACCCATTGCGCTTCGGCCGGCGCGAACGGCGCCAGCAGGAGCAGAACGACAACTGCGCGAAAAAGAATTCTCATGTTCGAACCTCGCGGCCGTGGGGAAAGTCGGAGACAAAGTAGAAATCGGCATCGATGGCGCGCACGAAGCGGATGCCATGCGAGGTGAACATCGTCGACAGAGCCTTGAAGCGCCGTTCGGTCTCGCCCGACGGCTGATCCCAGACCTCGACCTGAAGGATGCAGCGATTCTTCGACAGCAGGTTCTTCATGCCCTCGAGCACTTCCGGTTCGTGGCTCTCGACGTCGATCTTGATCACCACCAGCTTGCCCTCGAAATCGAACTGGCTGTCGATCGTCACGCCGTGGCAGGTCGCGGGATGGCCCCTGTCGGGATCGATCACGCGCGTGGCGCCGCGATTGTGCTCGTCGCCCGGTTCCAGGGCGAAGTGGCGGTCACGGTTGGTCGCAGCCAGCTCGCGCGGTTCGATCGCGTTCTGGGCGCCGTTTAGGAACAGGTTGGCGTGGAGCTGGGCGAAGCTGATCGGGTCGGGTTCGAAGGCGACGATGCGGCTGAACATGCCGCTCTGGTGCGCCGCGAGCGCATACAGTCCCCAGTGCGCGCCGATATCGAGGAACACCGCGTCGGCCTTGCGGCGGCGCAGCTGCTCGGCGGCAAGACTGAACAGCTCGGTGAACTGCGGACGTTCCCACTTGCCGGCGATGAAGAGATGCCAGTCGATGATGTTGTCGCGATCGAGCAGCAGGTCGAGGCCCATGCGACGCTCGATCACGAAGCGCCGCTTGAAGAGACGCGCATAGCCCATCAGGACGAGCCGGAACACACCCCGAAGCAAGGGGATCCGCGCAACCGCCTGTGGAATATGAATCACGGGCCTACTCTACACATCAACCGGCCCGGCAGGTCAACGCGCGGTTTAGCGCCCCGATCAGCGGGTCGGGACAGGCCGCTCGCCGGAGTAGTCGTAGAAGCCGCGCTTCACCTTGCGGCCGACCCAGCCGGCCTC
>CAIMEE010000423.1 GCA_903839865.1 Enhydrobacter aerosaccus
CGCGCCGCAGTCGGGGGTGGTGCTGTTCGACGGACGGCCGCTCGCGGAAGTGCCGCGGGAGGTCTTCACCGCCAGCGTCGCGTGGGTCGACCAGGATATCCGCCTGTTCGAAGGTACCATCCAGGACAACCTCACCCTGTTCGATCCCGCGGTCACTGCGGCGGCCGCTGCTCACGCCACCCACGATGCCTGCATCGACGAGATGATCCTGGCGCGTCCCGGCGGCTATACCGCCCCGGTGATGGAGGGCGGCGGCAATTTCAGCGGCGGCGAGCGCCAGCGACTGGAAATCGCCCGCGCCCTGGCGCGCAATCCGTCGGTCCTCGTGCTCGACGAGGCGACGGCCGCGCTCGATCCCCAGACAGAGGCCCGCATCGACGACAACATCCGGCGGCGCGGCCTCACCTGCTTCATCGTCGCCCAGCGGCTGAGCACGATCCGCGACAGCGACCAGATCGTGGTGCTCGAGCAGGGCACCATCGTCGAGCAGGGCACCCATTCCGATCTGCTCGCCCGCAACGGCACCTATGCCCGCCTGGTGGCCGCGGCATGAGCGTTTTAGACCAGTTCCTCGACGGCGCCGACGCAGCGCCCCGGCCCGCGACCCCCCTTGCCGCGGCACTGGGCGACGCCGGCCACCGGCGCACCGTCGGCGGCAACGAACCGCTCGACATCTCCGCCGCGGGCCGGGTCTGGCTGGTAATGTCGGGCTCGATCGATATTTTCCTGCTCGACGCCTCGGGGCGCTATCTGATTGCCGAGATTGCAGAGGGTGGGCTGGTCGATGCGCTGGCTGCCCCCGATCCCACCGTGCGCGTGATCGGTGTTCCGGCGGCCGACACGGAAGTGGTGGAAACCACGCGCGAGGCCCTGCAGGCGCTCGAAGCCACCGCCGCGGAACCGCTGAACGATGCGTGGCGGGACTGGCTGGCCGCCTTCGCCAAATGGCCTGTCGCGGTGACCGCTGACCCGAGCTCCTCCAATCCAGGTGCTGCCCTCGACCGCCATGCCGCGGCGGTGATGGCGGTGGTGATGGATCGCCGTCAGGCTTCCCTGGCCGATCACGCAGTCGAACGCCTGGCCGCGCGTCGCCGCGCCGAGCATGCCTTCAACGCCGGCCTCGACAATGTCGCCGATCTGGTCGGCATCCACACCGAAGCGATCGACGACGAAACCGCAGACGTGGCCGGAGCCATGGCCCGTATCCTGCGGGTGCTCGGCCATCCCGACATCGTCGAGCAATCGAGCCTGACACCGAACCAGACCTTCGCCGAGTCCGTCCAGGAGATCGCCCGCGAAAACGAGCTTCAGTTCCGCGTCGTCGGCCTGCCGGAACGGTGGTGGCGGGTCGATCTCGGACCGATGCTTGCCCAGGTCGGGCCGGCCAAGGCGCCCGGGGCGCTGATCTGGACCGGCCGCCATTACATCCTGCATGGCAGCGGCAAGGCGCGGGTGGTCGATGCGAATATCGCCGCGGAAATCGATCGCGACGCATACTCTTTCTACGTGCCTTTCGCCGGCAGCAAGCTTACGTCATGGCGACTATTGCGCTTCGGCCTCACGGGCAGCGGTCCGGAGATACGCAACATCGGCTTCGCTCTCTTCTTTACCGGCCTGTTCTCGCTGGCTACGCCGATCGCCATGGGCTGGTTGATGGATCCGATCATTCCCGATGCCGAGCGCGCTCAGGTCGGCGTCATCGGCGCATTGCTGGTGCTTCTGGCGATCGGCATGACGGCGACCTACCTCGTGCAGTCGCTGGCGATGCTGCGGCTCGAGGCGCATGCCGACAATCGCGTCCAGGCAGCGGTCTGGATCAAGATCCTGAACCTGCGCGCGCCATTCTTCCGCCTGTTCAACGCCGGCGACCTCGCCAACCGGGCCGATGGCGTCAACGCCATGCGCAAATTGCTTGGCCAGTCCCTGAACACCTTCACCTCTGCCTGTATCGGCCTGCTCTTCAGCCTGGCACTGATGTTCTATTACGAATGGCGCGTCGCCCTTTGGGTGGCCATCGTCTCCGCGCTGTTTGCCCTGCTGACCTACCTCGTCGGCAGATCGGTCGTGCGCTACAATTTCGAAACGCTCGACCTCACCGGCAAGCTCCAGGGCATCGTACTTCAACTGCTGGGGTCGATCGCCAAGCTGCGCATCGCCGGCGCCGAACGCCAGGCATTTCTGCGCTGGCTTGCTGTCTATCGCCAGAGCGTTGCCCTCAGCGTGCGCCAGCGCATGCTGAGCAACCGCCTCCTGGTCGCGCGCTCGGCGTTCGGCCCGTTTCTCACGGTAGTGGTGCTCACCGTGTTGGGGGCTCACAGCGGCGACCTGTTCGCATTTTTCAATTCCGACGCCAAGAAGGTGGCGGCGACGCCCTTGATGTCGACCGCCGGGTTCGTGAGCTTCAACGTCGCGATGGGCCAGTTCGTCGGCACGGTAGTGTCGATCACGCGGGCCGCCCTGTTCCTGGTGATGCTGCAACCCTACCTGCGCCGCGTTCAGCCCATCCTCGACGCCGAGGAGGAGAACACGATGCAGGGTGGCCGGGCCGGCACGCTGGTTGGGGATCTGGAGCTGCGCGACGTGCGCTTCCGCTACCATGCCAATGCGCCGCTGGTTCTGCGCGGCCTGTCGATGACCGTTCCGGCCGGCAAGACGGTTGCGGTGGTCGGCGCGTCGGGCGCCGGCAAGAGCTCCATCGTGCGCCTGCTGCTGGGCTTCGAGACGCCCGAGTCGGGCGAGATCTACATCGACGGTACCGACATCCGATTCCTCAATCTCAAGGACCTTCGCCAGCGTCTGGGCGTGGTGCTGCAGAATGGCCGTCTGCTGGCGGGCTCGGTCCACGACAACGTGTCGGCCGGCATGCCTCTGTCGAACGCGGAGGTGATGGAGGCGCTGCGCATTGCCGGCCTCGACAAGGACATCGCCGCCCTGCCGATGGGGCTGCACACCAACGTGGCCGACGGCGGCATCACTTTCTCGGGGGGGCAGCGCCAGCGCTTGCTGATCGCCCGAGCCGTCATCCGTCGCCCGCGCGTGCTGATTCTGGACGAGGCCACGAGCGCGCTCGACAATGTCACCCAGAAGACCGTGGTCGAGAATTTGCGCGCGCTAAACTGTACGCAATTCATCATCGCCCAACGGCTGTCGACCATCGTGTCGGCCGACCTCATCTTTGTCATCGACGGCGGCCAGGTCGTCGAAACCGGCACCTATCAGGAACTGATGGAAGGCGAAACTCTGTTCAAGCGGATGGCGGCTCGGCAGCTATAGGCCGGCGCGTGCATCAAGGGCGATGGTGCCCCCGGTCGGGCTACCAATCATCAGTAAACTCAGTGGATTAGTTTAGAGTGCGACAGACAAGTCACGCACCAATTCTTTGGCTTTTGCAGGCTGGCCTGTCGCACTTCCGAGACTTGATGCAGCGAGCTCCTTCAGTCGCTGAGAGCCGACGCAAGTCGCTTACTCAG
>CAIMEE010000424.1 GCA_903839865.1 Enhydrobacter aerosaccus
ACACGATGGTCGGCTGGAACATCGGCCTGCGCTTCACGCGGCCGGTGTTGATCCACGCGGCGAAGGCCCTGCCGCGCATCCTCCTCTGCATCTTCATCATGATCTCGCTGTGCGGTGGTGTGGCGGCGATGCTGGTGGTGGTCGCCAAGGTCGATCCGCTCACCGCCTATCTCGCGACCAGCCCGGGCGGCTCCGATTCGATCGCCATCATCGCGGCCTCGAGCGATGTCGATGTGTCGTTCGTGATGGCGATGCAGACGGTGCGAATGATCATCGTCCTTTTCGTGGCGCCGAACCTGACCAAGTTCATCGTCGAGCGCATGAACGTGCCGCCGCCGGAGATCAAGCCATGAGTCGTGAACTGATCGCCACCTGCGGCCTCGCGTTCTCCGGCAAATCGACGGTCGCGCGCAAGGTGGCCGCGGCACTCGGTGCGGAGCTGGTCTCCTACGATGCGATCAACGTCCAGCGCGGCTTCGATGGCGGCAAGGTGATCGCCGATCAGGAGTGGGAGAAGACCAGCCTGATGGCAGCGGGCAGTGCGCGGGCGGCGATCGCGAACGGCCGTGGCGTCGTGGTCGACGACACCTTCTCGCACCGCTTCCTGCGCGATCGCTTCCGCGCGCTGGCCAAGGCGGTCGGCGTGCCGTTCACCCTGCTGTTCGTCGACACGCCGCTCGCTGTCATCGAGGCACGCATCGCCGACAATGCGCGCACGAAGCAGCGTGCTCCCATCGCGCCGGATGTGTTTGCCCACCATCGCGACCGCTTCCAGTTTCCGGGCGACGACGAGGCGCCGGTGCGCCTGTCGAACGAGGCCGATCTCGACCGGTGGCTCGCGACAAAGAGAGAAGGTAGTTTGGGCTCATGACAGCCATTCACGACATGACCGCGACCGAGATGCTGGCCGCGTACAAGAGCAAGAAGCTTTCTCCCGTCGAAGCCGTCGACGGGGTCATCGCCCGCATCGAGGCCTGGGAGCCCAAGCTCAAGGCGCTTTACGCGCCGGACTTCGGCAACGCGCGCAAGTCCGCCAAGGAATCCGAGAAGCGCTGGGCCGCAGGCAAGCCATGCGGCGCCCTCGACGGTGTGCCGATCACGGTAAAGGAAAACATCGCGACCAAGGGCGTGCCCATGCCAGTGGGCACGGCCGCGAACGATCTCGTGCCGGTGGCGGCCGATGCCCCGGCGGCGGCGCGGGTGCGCGAGGCGGGCGCGATCATCCTCGCCAAGACGACCATGCCCGACTACGGCATGCTCTCGTCCGGCCGCAGCTCCTTCCATCCGTTGACGCGCAATCCCTGGAACCTCGCCTGGAATCCCGGCGGTTCGAGCGCCGGCGCTGGTGCGGCCGCCGCCGCAGGCTACGGTCCCCTTCATCTCGGCACTGACATCGGCGGATCGGTGCGGCTGCCCGCGGCGTGGAACGGCATCTTCACCCTGAAGCCCAGCAACGGCCGTGTGCCGGTCGACCCGCCGTTCCTCGGCCGCGTCGTCGGACCGATGACGCGCACGGTGGAGGACTCCGCACTGCTGCTCGGCGAGATCAGCAAGACGGACTGGCGCGATCACATGAACCTGCCGCCCGCGACCATCGACTGGATGGCGGGCCCGCTCGACCCGAAGGGGTTGAAGATCGGCCTGCATCTCGACGCCGGCTGCGGCATGCCGCTCGAAGCCGAGACGAAGGCCGCGATCGAAGCGGCGGCGAAGACGTTCGCCGATGCCGGTGCGATCGTGACGCCGATGCCGGCCTTCATGACCGCCGAAATGCTGCATCTGCAGGACGTTTTCTGGCGCGCGCGTAGCTGGAACGACTTTGCCGCGCTCAGCCCGGAGAAGCAGGCCCGCGTACTGCCGTTCATCGCCAAATGGTGCATGGGCGGCGCCGATCTCTCGGCGCGCGACGTCATCAAGGGCGTCAACAACACCATGGCGATCCGCGCCGCCGCGGTGAAGGCGATCCAGCCTTTCGATTACGTTCTGTCGCCTACTTCGCCGGTGCCGACCTATCCGGCGGAATGGGAAATGCCCAGCAACAGCGTCGAGCGGGCGATGGACCATATCGGCTTCACCATGCCCTACAACATGAGCGAACAGCCGGCGTCGTCGATCAACTGCGGCTTCACGAAAGAAGGCAAACCGATCGGTCTGCAGATCGCCGGCCATCGCTTCGACGATCACGGCGTCATGCGCCTGTCGCGTTGGTTCGAGCAGGCGCGCGGCCCGCAGAAGGCGTGGCCCGAACCGCCGAAATGAAGCCGGTCGGTATCCTGATGCTCGATACGCACTTTCCGCGGATCGAGGGCGACATCGGCAATCCCGCGTCTTTCGACTTTCCGGTGATCTTCCGCACCATGCGGGGCATCGGCTCGGCCGACGCGGTTGCGGCCCATCCCGACCGGCCGCGCGTCCTGGGGGCGCTCAAATCGAATGCCGAAGCACTTGCGGCCGATGGCGCCGTCGGCCTGTCAACGAGTTGCGGCTTTCTGGCGCTTTACCAGAAGGAGCTGGAGCAGCTCTCGCCGGTACCGGTTGCGACGTCGGCATTGCTGCTGATCAAGAAGCTGGATGGAAAGAAGGTAGGCGTGATCACCGCGTCGGCGGAAAATCTCACGCCTGCGCATTTTGCAGCCGTGGGAGCGCCCACGGACACGCCGGTCGAGGGACTGCCGCCGAATGGGTCCTTCGCTGCGACGTTTCTGCGCAACGGCACGACACTCGACAGGGATGCCGTGGAGAAGGAAGCGGTCGCGGCCGGCCGCGCGCTGCTGCGGGACCGCCCCGATGTCGATGCCATTGTGCTCGAATGCACCAATCTGCCGCCCTATAAGAAGGCGCTGGAATATGCGCTCGGCGTGCCGGTTTTCGATGTGCTGGACCTGCTCGGCGGCTTTCGCAAGGGTCTGGGCTGACGGGCGTCTGGCTGGGCATCAAAATTGCTGTAATAGTCGGGCCTAGCGCACAACATTGGGGGGCAAGAATGCGTAAATTCGGGATTTTGCTGGCTGCGGGCCTCGTGGCCGCAAGCGTGGCCGCGCAGGCACAGGATATCGGTATCGGTCTCGACATTCCGCTGTCGGCGCCCGGCGACGCGGCGGGCGGCCAGTTGATCCGGCGCGGCGCCGAGATCGGCATCGACACGGTCAATGCTGCCGGCGGCGTGATGGGCAAGAAGCTCAAGCTGTTCGTGACCGATTCGCAGAGCACGCCGCAGATGGGCGTTGCAAACTATCGCCGCCTCGTCAGCGAGGACAAGGTCGTCGCCGTCACCGGCATGTTCCACAGCTCCGTGGCGATCGGCATCAACGAGGTTGCCAAGGAAATGGGCGTTCCGACGCTCGCCGTGCAGGCCTCGGCGTCCGATATCACCGCCAAGCACTACGACATCGCCTTCCGCACCCATGCCGTCGACCCCGTGCGCGTCTCGGCATGGATGGAGTTCATGAAGAAGAAGGGCGTCAAGAAGGTCTCGATCCTGGCCGAGACGACCGACTACGGCATCGGCCTCACCGACGAGACGTTCGCCCAGAACAAGTCCGGCAACTTCGGCTTCGAGATCCAGAAGATCACCTTTGACAACAAGGCGACGGACTTCACGGCGCAGCTTCTGCAGGTCAAGGCTTTCAAGCCGGACATGGTGCTGAACATCGCCGTCGGCACACCGGTCGACCTGATCATGGATCAGGCGACGACGGTCGGCCTTCTGCCCACGACGCCGATGCTGATCTCCTACGATGCGCCGACGCGTCCGCAGTACTGGAAGCTTCATCCGAAGAACGGCGACGGCATCTACTTCATCGCCTACTACTCGCCCAAGGCACCGCTGTCCGATCTCGGCAAGACCTTTGCCGCGACCTACAAGGAAAAGTACAAGGAAGATCCCGTATACGGCGCCCTGAACGGCTATGGCGCGATCATGATCATCGCCCAGGGATTGAAGGCCGCGAACAGTGCCGATCCGAAGGCGCTGATCAAGGCACTCGAGACCGGCACGTTCAAGAGCTGGCCCGATGCGCCGGTGACCTTCCCGCGCGCCGATGGCGTCTACTGGCACAACTGGGTGCCGCCGGTCCCGATCATGCAGTACACCAAGCCGGACCAGGACTGGAAGGAAGCGGACGTCGTCGTCACCTATTCCAAGAAGTAACGCGTCCGGTCGAAACCTGGTCTGATGTTTTCGACCGAACTCGTCATCCAGACCGCGATCTCGGGAGTCATGATCGGCGTGCTTTACGCCCTCATGGCTCTCGGCATCACGTTCATCTACTCGATCATGCGCATGATCAACTGGGCCATGGGCGAGTTCTACATGATCGGCAGCTACCTGCAGTACATGCTGGTAGCGTGGGCGCTCGGCCCCGAACTCTGGTGGCTCGCGATCCTGATCTCGACGGCCGGCGTCTTCGTGCTGGGTCTCGTCGTGCAGTGGGGCCTGATCAAGCCGATCTTCAAGAAGCCGCCGGAGCTGCGTGACGACTACGCCACCGTCGTCACCCTCGCGCTTCTTCTCTTTCTGCGCAGCATCGCCACCGGCCTTGCCGGCCCCAACCAGTTCACGCCGGGCTCCAACCTGCCGATCGTGATGGTGGGACCGATGCCGCTCGCCGGTGCTCGCGTCGCCGCATTCCTGTTTGCCCTGGCGGCGCTGGCGCTCTTCTGGGCCGTGCTGCGGTACACTTGGTACGGGCTCGCGTTGCGCGCGGCGTCGCAAAGCCGCGTCGGCGTGCAGACCGCCGGCATCGACGTGCTGTCGGTGGACCGTGTCGCTTTCGGAATCGGCGTTGCACTCGCCGGGCTCGCCGGTGCGCTGCTGGCGCCGGTATTCCTGGTCTTTCCAACCAACGGCATGATCACCACGGTAAAAGGCTTCGAGATCGTCGTCATCGGAGGGCTGGGTTCGATCCCGGGTGCCTTGATCGCGGGCGTGCTGCTGGGACTCATGGAGTCGTTCGGCGCCGCCTTCGTCGATTCGGCCTACCAGAACATTTACGGCTTCATTCTGGTGATCGTGATCCTGGTGCTGCGTCCGACCGGCCTGTTCGGCGAACGTGGCCGCGAGGCCTGAGCGATGGCCACGGCACTCGAGGCGATCGGACTGAACAAGCGCTTCAATGGTTTGCAGGCGGCGAACGACGTGTCGCTGGCCGTCGAGCAGGGCGAGATTCGCGGTCTGATCGGCCCCAACGGCGCCGGCAAGACCACGCTGGTCAATCTCGTGACCGGCGTCTACGAGGCCGACTCGGGCGAAGTGAAGCTCGCCGGTGAGAGCCTGAGCGGCTGCGCGATGCACGAGATCGCGCGGCGCGGCCTCGTGCGCTCGTTCCAGGTGACGCGCCTGTTCGGCAGCCTCACCGTTGCGGAGAACTTGCGTACCGCCTTCCTCGCGCGCCGTCCGAAAGACGGCACCGATGGCGAGGCGCAGATCGAACGCATGCTCGAGCTCACCAAGCTCAAGCCGCTTGCCGACACGCAGGCCAAGAAGCTCTCCGGCGGCCAGCGCGCGCTGCTGCAAATGGGCTGCGGCTTCATGGTGCCGGGCTCGTGCTATGTGCTCGACGAGCCGTTCTCCGGCATCAATCCGGTGATCAAGGACGCGATCATCGACATGATCCTCGACGTGAACAGGCGCCACGGCACCACCTTCCTGATCGTGAGCCACGAGATGACGATCGTGCGCCGGCTCTGCCCCAAGGTGACGGTGATGATGGAGGGCAAGGTCGCGGCCCACGGCACGCTCGACGAGGTGGCGCGCCTGCCGGAAGTGATCGCGGGCTATCTCGGCAAGGCGCTCGAATGAGCGGCGAAGTTCTTCTCACGGTCGATGACATCCACGCGGCCTACCAGCCCGGTGTCGACATTCTTCAGGGCATGTCGCTCACGGTGTCGCCGGGCGGCTTTGTGCTGGTGATCGGCCCGAACGGGGCGGGCAAGTCGACCCTGCTGAAGAGCGTGTTCGGCCTGCTGATGGTGCATCGTGGCGCGATCACCCTTGGCGGCCAGTCGATCGGCGGCCTGCCGCCGCACGAGATCAAGCGGCTGGGCGTGAGCTACGTGCCGCAGGAGCTCAATACCTTCCCGCACCTCACGATCGAGGAGAACCTGAATGTCGGCGGCTGGACGATCCGCCACGACAAGGCGCGGCTGAAGAATCGCTTCGAACGCATCTACGACATTTTCCCCGCGCTGGCCGGCAAGCGCCGCGACAAGGCAGGTTCGCTGAGCGGCGGGCAAGGACGCATGCTCTCCGTCGCGCGCGAGATGATCACCGAGCCGCGGCTGATGCTGGTCGACGAGCCGACCGTCGGCCTTGCCCCCAATCTCGCCGACCAGGTCTACGAGTTGCTGCAGACGGTGCGGAAATCGACGGCGACAGCCATCCTGCTGGTCGACCAGAACGTGGCCGATGCGCTGCGTCACACCGAGGACGTCGTGATGATGAACCTCGGGAAGGTAAAGGCCGCCGGCCCGGTGTCGGAGTTTGGTGAAGCGCGAGTCCACGCGCTGGTGCAGGAGTGCCTGCTCGGATGATCGCGCTGTCTTCGCCCACCTTCCGCCGTTCCGCGATCGTCATCCTTGTGGCCGCGGTGTTGCTGCTGTTCGTGCCGTTGGTCGGCAGCAACTACGTCGTGCACGTGGTCACCATCTCCTTTTACTACGTCATTCTTGCTGCAAGCTGGAACCTGCTCGCTGGATACACCGGGCAATTCTCGCTCGCGCATCACGCTTTCGCAGCGGTCGGGGCCTACACATCGGGGCTGCTGGGCTATCACTGGGGCGTCTCAGCCTGGATCGGCATTCCGGCGGGCGCCGCCCTGGCAGGCGCGATGGGATACGGGCTCGGCCGGCTCGTGCTGCGCATGCGCACGATCTACCTCGCGATCGCCACGTGGGCGTTCGCCGAGACGGTGCATGTCTACCTGACCGCCGACTATGCCTTCACGCGCGGCGAGCTCGGCCTCAGCGTCAAGTCGCTCTACGGCACGCTCAACCCGACGCCGTACTATTTCACTTTCCTCGGCCTGACGGTCCTGGTGCTGCTCGGGCTGCGCGCGATGATCGATTCGCCGATCGGCTATTTCATGCGCGCCATCAAGGATGACGAGTTGCGCGCCAAGAGCCTGGGCATCGACACGACCCGGGTGAAGGTCGTCGTGTTCTCGATCTCGAGTGCGATCGCGGGCCTCGCGGGCGGAGTGTACGGCCATTATATCGTGACCTTGACGCCTCAGATGCTCGACTTCAGCGAGATGGCCAAGATCGTGGTCATGGTCGTGATCGGTGGCTTCGGCTCCTTCATCGGCCCCATCGTGGGCGCCGCACCGGTGAACATCGTGCTTACCTATCTGGCTTCCTACGGCGAATGGAACCTGGCCTTCTTCGCGGCGATTGTGATCGTGCTGATGCGGTTCAGCATGGAAGGGATCGCGGGCCTGCTCGCTCCGCTGTGGAATCGCCTGTGGACGCGCAATGCCTGACACGACATTCGACGTGATCGTCGTCGGCTCCGGTGGCGCGGGCCTTGCGGCCGCGCTCGCAGCGTCCGTCGACGGTGCAAAAGTATTGATTCTGGAGAAGTCGCCGGTGCTCGGCGGCACGACGGCCATGTCGTCCGCCGGAACGTGGGTGCCTGCCAACCACCACATGCGTGCTGCCGGGATCGAGGACTCGCCGGAAGAGACCCTCACCTACCTGCGCGCCACCGCACCGCCCGGCTGGGCCAAGGACGAGGACGAGCTGTGGCAGGCCCTGTCGCATGAGTCGGCGCCGATGCTGCGCTTCCTCGAGGACAAGACTCCTCTCGTTTTCGAGCTGGTGAACCATCCCGATTTCTATGTTGAGCAGCCCGGCGGAAAGCTGTTTGGCCGCATGGTCTCGCCGACGCTGATCAGCCGCTACAAGCTCGGGCGCTGGTGGAACAAGGTACGCCCGTCGGTGAAGCCTCAGTACTTCACCTACAAGGAGATGGTGAGCGGCATCCTCAAGGATCCGTGGCGTAGTCTCGTGCGCATGGGCCCATCGCTCGTCTGGCGCTTCATCGCGGGCAAGGTCGGCCTCGGCAACGGGCTGATCGTTGGCCTCGCGCGCGGCTGCCTCGATCACGGCTGCGAGATCCGGGTGAAGGCCGACGTGAAGCGCCTCATCCTGGAAGGCGACAGCGTCGCCGGTGTTGAAGCCGTGATCGACGGCAAGCCCGAGACTCTACGCGCGCGCAAGGGCGTGATCCTGGCGACCGGCGGCTTCGACTGGGCGCCGGACTATATGCCGAAGCATTTCCCCGGCATGGAGCTGATCGGCGCGCCGCGCAGCAATACTGGTGACGGCCAGCGCATGGCCGCCGAAGCCGGCGCCGAGCTCGATCACATGGATCAGGCCAACATCGCGCCGGTGACGTTCACCGGCTACGAGGGCCATCGCCACGCGCAGCCGCTCTACGAGACCTACACACCGCACTGCATCCTGGTGAACCGGCACGGCGAGCGCTTCGTGAGCGAGGGCAGCGCGTCGCTGGGCTCGGCACTCGACGAGCGTGGGCCCGATGGCAAGCCGAAGCACCTGCCGGTGTGGCGCATCTTCGACAGCCGCTACAAGCACACGCTGGGCATGCACTACGCGGCAAAGGATCCGGCCTATGTGCGCACCGCACCGACGCTCGAGGCGTTGGCGGCAAAGATCGACCTCGATGCCAAGGTGCTGAGCGCGACTGTCGAGCGTTTCAACGGCTGGTCTAAGGAGGGTGTCGATCGCGACTTCCATCGCGGCGAGACGGCATGGGAGCGCTACTATACGGGAGACCGCGCGCTCGGCACGGTCGAGCAGGGACCGTTTTTTGCCGCGCCGTTCCTCTATGCCAGCCTCGGCACCAAGGGCGGGGCGCGCACCAACGCGCGCTGCGAGGTATTGCGGCCGGACAAGAGCGTGATCGGTGGACTTTACTGTGCCGGCATCGCCATGGCGCATCCCATCGGCACCAAGGCGGTGGGCGCCGGCACGACCATCGGCCCGTGCCTGACCTTCGGCTACATCGCCGGCAAATCAATCGCCCGGCGCAATGCCTAGCAAGCGGCGATAGAGCGGCTGCAGCAGGGCGGGCAGCACGTAGAGCGGGATTTGCACCGCGGCGATGAAGAGGAAGATGTCCGGATCGGCAGTGGCCGGCAGCACGGCCATCAGCAGCGCGTTGTGGCGGCCGCCCGAGCAGTAACCTGCAGTGAGCGCCATGCGGCGATCGAGGAATGGCAATGCGGCCAGCGCCAGAACGGCATTGCAGAGAAGCATACCGGCGAAGCTGCCGGCAATGAATCCGAAGAGCTTCAACGGATCGGCCTCGGCACGCGCCACGATGCCGTCCATCAGCGGAATGGTGAAGGCCATCAACACGATCACCGACAGGCCATCGAGGGTCTGTCTCGACCGGCGCAGCCGTTCCGCGCCCAGCCACAGCCGGATCGCCAGGGCGCCGGCGGACGAGACGCCGACGATGAAAGCCAGGCGCAGGCTGAGGTCGATGGCGCTGATCTTGAGGTCGAGTCCCAGCAGCTCCAGGGCCAGCGGCGGCAAGGTGAAGGGGACGAAGAAATTGGTGAACAGGGTGAGCAGAAGCGCGAGCGACGAATCGAGTCGCAGGAAGCCCGCGGTCGTCGTGGCCGAGATGATGCCGGGCGCCATGGCGCTGAGGCTGAGCGCCGCCACCAGTCCCGGCCACAGGCCCAGCGTCCGCCAGACCTGCCAGACGATCAACGGCACCAGGAGCAGGTGCGCAATTGAAAGTACGAGAGCGGGGATAGGCCTGCGCAGGAGAGTGAGCACGCGTGCCCAGTCCGTGCGGGCGAGGGCCAGGGTCAGCAGCACGATGGCTCCCGGCTCGACCAGCGGCCGGAAGGCGGAGGCGGCGTTCTGGAAGACGATTCCGAGCAACAACGAAAACGGCAGCAATGTGGTGGCGCGCCCACCCATGCGCCGCAGAACGTGAACGACGAGGTCCATTGCCGTCACCCTACCACATGCTAGCGTACGCCATGCTCCTTCGCCTCACCCTGGTTCTCCTGGCGATTTCGTGGCCGGCATTCGCGCAACCTGTCGCCGTTCCAGATTGCACCGCGAACGTAGTGGTCACCGCAGGTCCCCGGCTGGACGTTACTTATCGCTGCCGCACGACCGAGCCGATGGCGTTCAGCGCGGAGGATGCCGCGGTCACCCGACACGTCCAGGATATGCGCGACGGCGCCGGCAATAAACTGGTCGAGAAGGGCGAGGCCTGGGCGATCACCCCGATGAACGGGTTGGCCGAAGTGCATTACCGCTACGATCTTGCAGACTATGCGCGCGGCGTGAACAGCACCTCGAGCGCCGTGCTGCGCAGCGAGAGCGTCTTGTCGGGCCTGTCGGGCTGGCTGCTGTCGCCGCAGGGGATCGGCAGGGCACCGGTGATCGACATCCACGCCCAGACCGCCGAGGGACTTTCCTTCGCGACGGGACTGCCGAAGGTGGGCGATGCGTGGCGGCTGACCAATGCGTCCGTGAGCATGGCGGGCTACACCGCGATCGGGAAGTACAGCCTGCTGGAGATCGCGGTCCCGGCGCCGGGCTCGCTGCGCCCCGGCCAACCGAAGAAGGACGGCATCCTGCGTCTGGCCATCCTCGACGGCATCTCCGTGCCCGGCCGCGCCGATCTCACGGACTGGGTGAAGCGCACCGTTGAGGCCGAATCCAATTACTGGCAGGGCTTCACCACTTCCAGCCTTCTGCTCACCCTGGTGCCGACGTCGACCAAGCGCGGCGTGGGCTTCGGCCGCACCGAAGCGCCGGGCGGCGCCACGGTCATGGTTGAGGTCGGCGCCGACGTCGACCAGCGCCGGCTGTTCAACGACTGGGTGCTGGTCCACGAGATGATTCACACCGGCATGCCGTACCTGCGCGGCCGCAGCACCTGGGCGATGGAGGGAGCGGCCACCTATGTCGAGCCGATCATCCGCGCCCGCGCCGGCTGGAAGACCGAGGAAGCGGTGTGGAAGGAGTGGATGGACAACATGCCCCAGGGCGTATCCGTTTTCTCGAAGGGATTGATGAACGCCGACGGCCGCGAGAGCTACTGGAGCGGTGCGCTGTTCTACCTGATGGCCGATCTCGGCATCCGTCGCGAGACCAGGGGCGAGAAGGGCCTCGAGGACTGTCTCGGCGGCGCGCTGTGGGCGGGCTTCGAGGCGTCGCGCAACGTGCGTCTGCCGGACTACATCGCTGCCTGCGACCGCGCGACCGGCACGAAGGTCATGGGCGGGCTGGTCGATCGCTACATGGCCAATCCGGTGCCGATGGATCTTCCGAAGTTCTGGAAGGACCTCGGCGTTTCCCAGGTCGGTGGCCGCATCGCGCTGGACGACAACGCGCCGCAAGCCGAGTGGCGCAAGATGATCGTGATGGGCCCGCAGGGCCGCGCGCTCAAGGCCGTGAAGCTTCCCTGGCCCTCTTGAGCTGGCCGTCGTGACTGCCAGAGGCGTTTGGCTGGAAGATCTGACCTGGGTCGAGGCGAAGGCGCGCTTCGAGGCGGGCGCGGCCGTCGTCATTCCGATCGGCGCCGCCTCCAAGGCGCACGGCCCGCACCTGCCGCTCAAGACCGACGCGCTGACGGCGCGGGCGCTGGGGCAGGGGGTGATCGACCGGATCGATGTGGTGGCCGCCCCCGTCGTGGGCTTCGGCTACTACCCCGCGTTTACTGCCTTTCCGGGCAGCCAGCATCTCACGGCGGAGACGTTCAAGGTGCTGTTGCGCGAGCTGGTCGGCAATTTCCGCGCGCACGGCGTTACCCGCATCGCGCTGATCAACACCGGCGTCTCGACCGAGAGGCCGATCGATGAACTGGCGGCGGGGCAGGCGGACCTGCTGGTGCTGCACATGCGGGTCATGGGGCAGGCGGCGGAGGGCCTGATCGAGAATCGCGAAGGCGGCCACGCCGACGAGCGCGAGACGTCGGTGATGCTGGCGCTCGATCCGCGCGGCGTGCGCATGGACAGGCTCAGGAACGACGGGCCGTTCGAGGCGACGGGCGCGACCGGCGATCCCACGCGCGCAACGTCTTTCAAGGGTGAGCGGCTGCTCGCCGCCCGAGTCGACGATCTTGTCGCTGCGCTGAAAAAGCGCTGGCCGGATCTCGGCTAGCGCCGCTCGAAGTCGATGCGCTCGTCGACCGGCAGGCCGAGGAGGTGACGGCGCAGGCAGTCGAGGCCGAGCTCGCACGCCCCCGTCCGCACCCAGTCGCGATTGCCGACCAGCTTCGCCTCGCGCTTGATCGTCTGCTTGCCGTCGGCAATGCCGATGGTGACCATGCCC
>CAIMEE010000425.1 GCA_903839865.1 Enhydrobacter aerosaccus
GATCGACGCCATCATGCACCTGGCGGCCGAGAGCCACGTCGACCGTTCGATCACCGGTGCGGCGCCCTTCATCGAGACCAACGTCACCGGCACCTATACCCTGCTCGAAGCGACGCTCGCCTATTGGCGCAAGCTCGAGGGGGATGCGAAGACGCGCTTTCGCTTCCAGCACATCTCCACCGACGAAGTGTTCGGATCGCTCGGTCCTGCCGGCAAGTTCGACGAGACCACCCCCTACGCGCCCAACTCGCCCTACTCCGCCAGCAAGGCCGCCTCGGACCATCTGGTGCGTGCGTGGCACCACACCTACGGCCTGCCGACGCTGGCCACCAACTGTTCGAACAATTACGGGCCCTATCACTTCCCCGAGAAGCTGATCCCGCTGGTGATCATCCGTGCGCTGCGCGGCGAACGCCTGCCGGTCTATGGCCGGGGCCTGAACGTCCGCGACTGGCTGCATGTCGAGGACCATGCTGAGGCGCTGGTGACAGTGCTCGCCAAGGGTCGGCCCGGCGAGACCTACAACGTGGGCGGCGACAGCGAGCGCACGAACATCGACGTGGTGCACGCGATCTGCGGCCTGCTCGACGAGATGCTGCCCGGCAGCCCCAACCGGCCGCACGAGAAGCTGATCGAATTCGTGACCGACCGCCCCGGCCATGACGCGCGCTATGCGATCGACGCCTCCAAGATCAGGCGCGAGCTGGGATGGCAGCCGCGCCACTCCTTCGACAAGGGACTGCGCGATACGGTCCGCTGGTTCCTCGACAACCGCGCCTGGTGGGAGCGGGTGATGAGCGGCGCCTATCGCGGCGAACGGCTGGGATTGACCTCCTAGGCCGCCGGAACCGCCTCTGGCTGCAGGTGTTGTTTCGGTGCCTGTGTAACCCGAGGAGACACCCCATGCGTGCCCTTATTGCCCTGGCGCTGGCCTCCGTGCTCGTTGGCGCCTGCACCTATCGCACCGAGACCGTCGAGCGTCAGACGCCCTCGGGGCGCACCGTCGTCAGCGAAAGTGCCGGCATTCGCCCGATCGGCACCGTCGAAATCCATGACGGATCGGACGGCGTGCCGGCCAGGCGACGACTAGGCCAGTCATGCTAAACCGGAGGGGATGAACTCTCCCCTTCGCCTCGGCGTTCGCCTTCACGGCGGCCTGCCCCCCAAAAGAGCGGCCGAACTCGCGCGTGCAGCAGAAGCCAGCGGCTTTTCCTCGGTATGGTTTGCCGAGAACCCGATGGAGCGCGGTGTCCTGACCACGATGGCCGCCTGTGCGGGGTCCACGCAACACATCGAACTGGGTGTGGGGGTCTGGAACCCCTATCTCCGGCATCCCGCGCAGATCGCCATGGACATCGGCGCGCTGGACGAACTGTCGGAGGGCCGCGCCGCGCTCGGCCTCGGCTCGGGCCTGGCGGCACCGATAAAGCGCCTCGGCATCGACAATACCCGCCCGCTGGCTGCAATGCGCGACTGCTTCGCCATCGTGCGCGGACTGCTTGCCGGCAAGACCGTCAGCTACAAGGGCACGGTGTTCTCGGTCGAGGACGCGAAGCTCTCCTACACGCCCTGCCGGCCCGACCTGCCGTTGTTGATGGCGGCACGCGGTCCGCAGGCGCTGGCGCTGAGCGCCCGGATCGCCGACGGGCTAATGATCTCGAACATGTGCCCGCCGGGCTTTGCCGCGCACGCCGCCTCGATCACCCGGCCCCGGCGCCTTGTGCAATACGCGCCCTGCGTCGTATCCGCCGATCGCGACGCCGCCCTCGCAGCGATCAAGCCCGTGCTTGCCGGTATGCTCAAGACATTCTGGACCCTCGGGCAGAGAGTGCCAGCCGCCAAGGTCAGCCTCGTGGATCACAGTGGCATTCCCGAAGCGGATTTTGCCGCCGCCGTCGCAGCGCCGGCAGACGCCCTCGACCAACGCTTCATCGACGCCTTCTCCATCGCCGGCACGCCGGGCGAGTGCCGCGCGCAGATCGCTGCTTACGCAGCGGCGGGCGTCACGGACCTAGTGCTGACCTTCGTCGGCGCCGATCCCGAGAGGGACATGACAATGATCGGGAGACTGATATGACCCAGGCAAAGATCATCGGCGGCACGGAAGCCGATGCCAAGACCCTGCTCGACCTGCACGAGGAATATCTCGTGGCCAACGGCAAGTTCGACTGGCCCGCGATCGAGCCGATCTGGAGCAAGGCGCCGCACGCCACATTCTTCAATCTGAACGGCCACACCTACAACGGCGCCGCGCACTGGAGCCGGCTATGGGCCTTCTACATCCAGAACGTGAAGGGCTCGTACTGGACGCCGTACGACATCGGCGGCGAGATCGGCACCGACATGGCCGTGATCTGGTGCCACCGCCGCTCGCAGCGCAACTGGACCGGGACCGGCCAGCCGCCGCGCGACATCCACTACCAGGGCCAGGAGTTCATGAGCCGCTCGACGCTCGTCTTCCATCGCGAGGCGGGAAATTGGACGGTCGTGCATGCGCACTTCTCGGTGGGCGACTCGGGCGCGCGTCCCGGCGGCGTCTAGACGCAAAAAAGGCGGTCCGCGAGGACCGCCTTTTCCGTTCGAAGTCTCAGGCTTTAGGCCGGGGTGTAGGGGCGGCCGGGCCAGCGATAGCCAGGAGCCGGCAGCGGGATCTTGAGATCGATCAGGGTGTTCTCGAGCGTCGGGATACCCTGGTCGTAGTTGCCGGCTTCGCACTCGGCCATGGCGGCCGGCGGGAGCGAAGACTGGTTCGCGCCGACGCGATATTCGCGATACTTGTCGGACAGCGCCTTGCAGTAGGAACGCGGGTCCTTGAAGATCGTCATGTCGGTGCGGGTTGCGACGGCACCGGCGAAGCCGGTGATCTCGACGCGGCGGTTCTGAGGCTCGCGCACACCGTCGCCGGTCTGCACGAGGAGTTCGGACTCGCCCTTGCCAACCGTGTCGATCGCGGTCGGAGCAACACCCTGCTGGATGAGGGCATTCTTGACGACGGTCGCACGGCGCAGCGACAGCGCCATGTTGTAGTCCTGCGGACCCGACGTATCGGTATGACCGATCGCCGTGATGCGCGGGCTACCGCCTGACTTCCAGGCGTTACCGGCCTGGCGGATCGTCGCGAGCGCCTGGTTGGACAGATCAGAGCGATCCCAGTCGAAGAAGACCATATAGGACGGAGCTGCGGCGGCGGGCGGTGCGGGCGGCGGAGCACTTACGGCCTGTGGAGCAGAGTTGCACGCGGTCAGCAAAAGCGCTGCCCCGGCGATAGCGACAAGTGATTTCAACATCGATGCGTTCTCCTCGGAAGTCATTCAGCACCGATGCCAACGCCATGACTCGAGAAAGGATGCGATTCTTTCTGAGATCGATTGCAACTTTGGGTCGGCTTGGCCGATGCTTCAGGGGCTATAGCGCAAAAACTAGCCGTTTAGCTGGCGTTTGAGGGCACTCCAGCGGTCGAGGATCGGGAGGATTTCAGTCTCCTTGGCGGCCGGCAGGGAGAATACCACCCGATCGATGCCCAGCGAGACGTAGAGCCTCAGCCTGTCGATGTTCTCCGGCACGCGGAACAGGCTGATCGGCAGTTCGGCGGGGTCGCGCCCCGCCGCCTTTGCCATCTCCCGGAATTGGTCGAGCACACCCACGCCGTCCCGCTCGACCCAATCGTCGCGCGGGATCCAGCCGTTGCCGTAGCGGACGGCCCGCCGCGCGGCATGCGGGAAGCCACCGCCCACGATGATCGGCGGATGCGGCTTCTGCCAGGGCTTGGGCCACTGCTTCATCTTGTCGAAGTTCACGAACTCCCCGTGATATTCCGGCTCTTCGTTGCCCCAGATCGCCTTCATAGCCTCGATGCGTTCACGCGCGAGTTTGTGACGTGTCTTGAAAACCGTGCCGTGATTCTCGACTTCGATCTGGTTCCAGCCATTGCCGACGCCGAACAGGAAGCGACCGGCCGAAAGCTGGTCGATCGACGACACCATTTTCGCGGTCAGGATCGGATCGCGCTGGATCACCAGCGCAATGCCGGTGCCGACCTTGAGCGTTGTCGTGGCCGTGGCCGCCGTATTGAGAGCCAGAAAGGGATCCATGATTTCGTAGTAGGCCTGCTGCAGCCCACCGGTCGCGGGATAGGCCGAGCCCAGCGCCGAAGGGATGTGCGTATGCTCGGGGACCCACAGCGATTCGAAACCGCGCTCCTCCAGCGCCCGGCCGAGCGCCGCCGGATGCATGGAGTCCGCCGTAAAGAACATAACCGCGCCGATCTTCATGGTCTTGCGTCCCTCTCGAATCCGCCCGGTACCTTCTCACGGCACAGTGAGCCTGCCGACACCATTACCCTGCCGCAAGTGTCCGCCGCACGACGTCGGCGACTTGGTCGATCGCTTCCAGCTTGAGATGCGGGCCCATGGGCAGACTGAGCACCGTTTCTGCGAGATTCTCCGCGAGTGGAAACGTGCCCTTGGGCAGCTCCAGGTCGGCATAGGCCTGCTGCAGATGCGGCGGGATCGGATAGTGGATGAGCGAGCCAATGCCCGCCTTGTCGAGCGCCTGCACAAGCTCGGTACGGCGCGCTGTCTGCACCACGTAGAGATGCCATACCGGCTCCGCCCATTGCGGCGCACGCGGCAGGACGAGGCCCGGGATGCCGGCCAGTCTATCATTGTAGCGTGCGGCGACGGCGCGGCGCTGTTCGTTCCAGCGGTCGAGGTGCTTCAACTTCACACGCAGGAAGGCCGCCTGCATCTCGTCGAGCCGCGAATTGAAGCCGCGCTCGATGTTCACGTACTTCACCCTGCTGCCGTAGTTGCGCAAGGCACGCAGCCTGTCGGCCACGGCAGGATCGTCGGTGGTTACCGCCCCGCCATCTCCGAACGCGCCGATGTTCTTGGTCGGGAAAAAACTGTGAGCCCCCGCCTGACCCAGCGCCCCGGCACGACGTCCGCGCACCTTCGAGCCCTGCGCCTGGGCCACGTCTTCGATCACCTTCAGCCCCTGCCTGGTGGCGATCGCCATGATCGAGTCCATGTCGGCCGGCTCGCCATAGAGATGCACCGGCATGATCGCCCTGGTGCGCGGCGTGATCGCCGCCGCCAAGCGCTCGGGATCGATATTCGGGCCGCCCAACGTGGGCTCGACCGGCACGACCTTGGCGCCGACCGCCGTCACCGCGAGCCAGGTCGCGATGTAGGTGTTCGACGGCACGATCACCTCGTCGCCCGGGCCGACATTCCAGGCGCGCAGGACTATCTCCAGCGCCTCGAGACCGTTGCCCACGCCGATGCAGTGCTTGGTGCCGCAGAAGGCTGCGTATTCCGCCTCGAAGGCCTCCACTTCCTTGCCGAGCACATACCAGCCCGACTCCATCACCCGCGCATAGGCGGCGTCGAGTTCAGGCTTCAGCTCGGCATAGACCGATTTCATGTCGAGGAAAGGAATCACGGAAAGCGCTCCGTCACTTCGCGTTTGAAGGTTTCGTAGTCGCGCAGATATTCAGCCTCGTCGAACAAGGTAGAGGCGATCACCATGACAGCGGTTTGCGGCGCAAAGTCGGTCAACTCGTGCCACACCCAGGGCGCCACGTAGAGCGCGCGCGTCGGATCGTCGAGAGTTACCGTCTCCTTGACGGCGCCATCGTCGAGATGGACGCGGCAACTGCCGTTGGCAGCGATCAGGACCAGCTTCGACTCCCGATGCCCGTGCCGTCCTCGCCACTGGCCGGGCGCCACATGATGCAGCCAGAACAGGCGCTTGGGCTCAAAATCGAGGCCCTTGCCCCGCTCCAGGAAATTAACGCTGCCGCGCGCGTCGGAAGCGCCCGGAACCTTGATCCAGCGGCAGTCTCGGGATTTCAGCGACAGGTCGGTCATGCGGTCCGCGCGGCAGCGAGTTTGCGTCCTTGCATATAGACAACGCCGGTGAGCGCCACCAGTCCGCCGGCGATCTGGTAGATGTTGGGCGAGAAGCCGTAGGCCATGGACCAGAGGATGGCGAAGAACGGCACGAGGTTAATCCAAAGAGCCGCGACTGCGACGCCCAGACGATTGGCGCCGATGTTCCAGGTGAAACTGCCGATGCCACTCGCCAGCACCGCGGTCGCGAGAAGC
>CAIMEE010000426.1 GCA_903839865.1 Enhydrobacter aerosaccus
GCTTTCGGCAAGCGGGCTGATGCCTCTGCGGCCAATTCAGCCGAATTGTTGGCGCCCATCACACCGTCCCAGAACGCGTGTAGGTTTTTGACGCTGCCACACCCCTGCCCGCATTCGACCGCCACCAGGTTGCCGCCCTGATCACCCTCGGGATGCTCGTGAGTGAAGCGCGCCGTCGCGTGGAGCGGTTGATGAACGTCGCCCACCAAGTGAATAAGCCAGACGAGATCGTACGATCGGATGTCGTCCGACGTGCGCTTGTCGGAAAGTGCCGTTCGCAGCAACGCGATCTGCGTCTGCGCGTTCGGCATACCCGGCGAGTGCAACGTCGTGTTGTCCGGCGAGAACGGTACATCGATGAAGTGCCAATATTTGTGCTGCAGATGGTCGCTGTAGCCGAAGTTACGCGAGGCATCCGGCCCAGGGATGGGCCGATTGCCGTTGCTGCCCGGCAAGCCGTCTGGCTGATACGGCGACTGTCGCTTGATAACGTCGGCCCATTGAGACGCCTTGATGAACGCTATGCGATCGCGATCGGCAGAAGTGACGTTGTCTATCCACTTTTCGTAAAGAGGATTGAGCGCAAGAAGTTTGCCCGCTTGCTCCTTCGCTGCCGGAGTCAGCGCTTCCCAGGCAATCGCTGCCACCTCCATGTGCCCAAGACCATTCCACGCGAGTGCCGGCCGGGTCACGGCGACGAGAGCGGCAATGAGCAGGAAGAGGCGCAGAATCATCAGCCAATGCTAAAGCACTCGTCGCGTTCGGTACACCTGAGCCAGTCACAAGCGGCCGATGAGCACCCAAACGCTCACTCAGTGCATTTGACAACATTTGCACTACGCGGTCGTACTCAGTGCAGAATGGCTTTTTTGTGCTGAGTTGCCTTAACGCCCCTCAGCATAAGAAGTACATTTCACACTGAGTTGGCTCGGTTCTTGGTCTAGGGTTGCCGCAGCTACGTTCAGCTCGCTACGCCATAGTTGAACCCGATGCCGGCCCTTCCACTGGTCCCAGCGACCGTCTGCATGCCGCTTGTGAAATCTCGGAGTACTTGTGGGCTGCGGATCGTCCAAGACAAAGGCCAGCCCGGCCAGAAGCGGCTGCTCAGGCCCCCTCAGTAGCGCGGCGCCAAAGAGCATCGGAGCAGCGTTATGGGTGAGCCCAACTATTGCGGCGGCTCAGCGTCGGTTTGCATGCCTCAATCCGGTTTCATGTTCGCACTCTTGACGATCTCAGCCCAAACAGGAGCGTCGGTCTTGAGGGCGACAGCGAATTCCTGGGGCGTACTGCCGAGGGGCGTGAGCCCCATGGTGGTGAAGCGCTCTGCGACGTCTGGCTGTCGCAGTATACGTTGAACTTCGGTCGACAGCTTGAAGACGATTTCGCCGGGAGTCCTGGCTGGCACAAATATGCCGAACCAACCATAGGGTTCGAATCCGGCGTAGCCTTGCTCTCCCATTGTCGCGACATTGGCCAAGAAATCGAAGCGCTTGGTGCCCGTGACTCCTAAGACTTTCAATTTTCCCGTTGCAATGTACGGTCGGGCTGACCCGATGTCGATGAAAGCAGCAGTGACCTCGCCGTTCAAAAGGGCGGCGATTGCCGGTGCGGCACCTTTGTACGGAACGTGAATTATGTCGACACCGGCGCGCATCTTCAGCAGTTCGCCGTGCATATGCGGCGACGTGCCATTGCCAAAGGATGCGTACGTGTACGTGCCGGGCTTCGCTTTTGCCAGAGCCACGAACTCTGCAAGGGTGTTGGCCGGCATCGTTGATGACACGAGCAGCAAACTTGACGAGCGTGCTATTTCCGTAACCGGCGCGAGGTCGCGGAAGACGTCGTACGGGAGCTTGGGATAGAGGTTGATGTTCTGGATGATCGACGTGATGGCGATCAACACTGTGTACCCGTCCGCCGGGGCCTTTGCGGCAAAGTCGTAGCCGATCGTGCCGCCGGCTCCGACGCGGTTCTCGACGATCACCGGTTGACCCCATGCCGCCGTTAGCTTCTCGCCCAGCATGCGGGCGATCGTGTCGGTCGAGGATCCGGGCGACGATCCCAGGACAATTCGGATAGGCCGACTGGGCCAAGTCTCTAGCGCGGACTGTGCCGTGGCGCCCAAAGGCAGGACGACAGCGCCACCCGCGGCCAACGCGAAGACTACCGAACGCCGGCCGACCACCTTGGAATTCGCCATGAACAAGACTCCCCGTCCAGCCTTAGATGTTGTCGTCCGACCATCGTCAATCAAAGTCGATCTCCGCGGTAAGGCCTAATTCCGCCTGACTTGTCGACGCCCAGGCTTCTGCCCGCGTGCCAATGAGCCGACCGGCCAGGGTTGCTGGAACCCCGTCGAACAACGGGCTCGAGCCACGATACGCGAGCCGGCGAATGGCCCTGCCGGCGTGCAGCGCGGCACCGTCCATCAACAGCATCGCCAGCAGCGGCCCGTGGACAACCGCACCCTCGTACCCCTCGGAGCGAGCGAACGCCTGATCGTAATGAATGCGGTGCGCATTGAACGTGATCGCGGAGTAACGAAACAGCATGGCAATCGTCGGGAGAAAATCCCGCCTCCAGTGCGGTGCCTCGCGGGCTCTCCGGCGCGGCGGTACGGCGGCGTCGGCCGCTTCCGGATCGCGGTACAGGATGTCCTGCTCTTCGATTATCGCCACGCCATTCTCGTCCGCGATTTCGTGGCGCAGCACCACGAACACCAGCGGCCCTGATTGACCTCGCCGTTCATAGATAGCCTTGACCTCGGATTCGCGCCGTACGCGCCCACCGATTGTCAGTTGCCGTAGGAATTCGATCCGACCGCCGCCCCACATTCGGCGCGGCATGGCCACCAAGGGAAGCGGTGGCGGCGCGTTAGCATTGCCGTCGACCAGCAAGGACGCAAGCGGTACGTCGGAGCCAAAGTACAGCCAATGCCGCCCCACCGGCAGCGCGTCGCCGATGCTCGGCGGCGAGCCCGGCAGGTCCAGGGTCAGCGCGAACTGGGCGAGCGGGCGCGGATCGAGCACGTCCTCGCGAGATGCGCGTTGGCCCACGTGTTTCTGGAGCAATTGGATATCAACGGGCGTCATGACGATCTCCGATAAAACGGCATGTCAGGTAGGAGCCAGGTGGAGGGCCCTGATTTCACCTAAGCGGCGCGGCAGCTCCAACCATGTCTCGCCACCATCTAGGCTGCGGTAGAATTGGCCAAGGCTCGTTGACGCAAAAAGGAGCGTTGGATCGTTCCGATCGCAGGCAATGAAATACAGCGAGCTTTGGATCTGTCCCGGCAGTCCGGCATTTTCCCAGGTCACACCGAAATCCCGGCTTCGATAGAGGCGGCCCTCAGTTCCAGGCGCGCCGTTGCCGTTGGTTGCAAACAGAACACCTGACCGATCGGACCGGGCGACGATCGCTCTCACATATTGCCAGGGAGAATCGATCCGCTGGAACGCCCAGGTGCTGCCGTCATCCCGGCTGACATGCAGCCCGGCGTTCGACGAAGCAAAGACCGTTCGCCCTCCATGCTCAACGATGGATACGCCATGGATGTCGGCCGATTGCAGTCCGTTGCTATGCTGACTCCACGTCCTGCCGCCATCCGTGCTGCGCCACAAGTGATCGACCTCGACGCTGGCAAAGACCAGCAGAGGATCGTCGGCGTCAAAGACGATCTGCGTGACTCGCGTCCAGTGCCGGACAGGACGGGTTTCATTCTGGGTGCCGACGACAGCCCGACCATCGATGAAGCGCAGCGCAACGTAGGGCTTCATCGGCACCTGAAGATCGGTCCAGTTGCGTCCGCCGTCGTCCGACCGGAACAGGCCAGCCGGCTGGGTACCGACGAAAATCACCGATGGGTCCTGAGGGGCGAAAGCAATGGCGGTAATCAATCGCCCGTCCATGAGCGATGGGATGTGTGACCACGCTCCCTGCGCCGGGTCCAGGCGATAGAGGCCGGTCTCCGTGCCGGCCAGGACAACTTTCGGCGATGGCGCTGAACTCGCGAGGGCCCACACTTGGCTCCCGCTGTAGAGTCCGGTCTGGGACTGCATACGCACCAAGGTCTCGCCGCAATCGTCGCTATACCAGACCGACAGGCCGTTGGTTGCAATGTAGAGGCGTGGCATGCGGCTCAATCACACGTCGATTATTTCGCTCAACCGCGTGTAGCGTCGCCCGCCGATCCGACCCAAGGGACGGTAAAGCTTGTGGTCGATGTGATTGGATTTATTTCTCAGGCCGTCAGCAATGTGCATTAGAAGCACGTGGCCGACCACAAGAGTGCTGCCCCCCAGCTGGATAAGCTGATCCACACGGCACTCGAACTGGATGGCCGATCGGGCGAGCCGCGGAGGTCGTACTTTGATTGAGGCAACGGTTTCGAGGCCGAATTTGTCGATCTCGCTCACGTCGGATCCGAACTCGCGGCTCGTTTCCTGGATGAGTTCAGCGCAACTCTCGGGAGTAGTATTAATCACCATCTCCCCTTCACGTTTCAAGTGCGTGAGCGTGTCCTTGTCGCCTGCCGAGCGGGATCCAATGGAAAAGCCCAGCAGGCCTGGATTTGCCGAAATTATGATGAACTGGCTGTAAGGGGCGAGATTGGTCCGTCCATCCGGCATTCGAGTAGTGACCCAGGCGATCGGCCGCGGGATGACCGAGCCGGTCAGCAGCTTGTAACGGCCGTCTCGGTCCAGATCTGCAAGGTCGACCGCCTCCCAAGCCATCTACTTACCTTTTGCCGCCAATTCGACGAATCGATTCGTATAGACACGGTCTACATCGATATCGAGTTGGATCTTTTCGACAGTCTGCGCGAATTCGCGATTAAGCTCTACAGAATGACGGTCAATGTGGGGGTTGTCAGGCATCGCAGCCGCATTTGCCGCGAAGCCCTGGTTGAAGGCC
>CAIMEE010000427.1 GCA_903839865.1 Enhydrobacter aerosaccus
CGACTACATCCTGTCGGCGGAAGTCCGCAAACGCGCGCCGCTCAACGTAGGTCTGCTGGAACGTCGCCGCGTCGCCATCGCCGACGCGTTGCGCGGTTTCATCGCGCGCTTCCCGGCCGGTCAGGTCGCGGTGTGGGGCGCCGGCCACCAGGCGCTGGCGGTGATCGCACTGGCTGGCATCGCCGCCGACATCCGCTACATCGTCGACTCGGCGCCTTTCAAGCAGGGCCGCTACAGCCCGGCCAGCCATATCCGCATCGTCGCGCCCGCGACGTTGGCCAGCGAACCGGTGCGTGCGGTGATCGTGATGGCGGCGAGCTATTCCGACGAGATCGCCGCGATCCTGCGCCGCGACCACGACCCGGCGCTGGCGGTGGCGATCCTGCGCGACGACGGCATCGAGTCGGCGTGAGCATCGACCTGGAAAACCTCGACCTCGTCAGCCTCGTCGACCGGCTCGACGCGGCCTTGCCGAACGCGCGTGGCGGTCTGCCCCACGACGTCTTTCTGCTGCTCAGCCGGCTGACGCCAATGGTCAACGTCGACCTGCTGATCCACGACGCCGCCGGTCGCGCCCTGCTGACCTGGCGCAAGGACGCATTCTACGGCCCTGGCTGGCATGTGCCGGGCGGCATCATCCGCTTCAAGGAAACCGCAGCCGCACGCATCGCCGCCGTCGCCCGCAGCGAACTGGGCGCCGAAGTGCGCGCCGAGGCCACGCCGTGCCGGGTCAGCGAGATCATGTCGACGCGCCGCGATGTGCGCGGCCATTTCATCTCGCTGCTATACCGCTGCACATTGATAACCCCACCCCATAAGGGGTTGAAGTTTGCCGGAGGTGTACCGAATAATGGTACATGGCAGTGGTTCGAACGCTGCCCCGACAATCTGATTCCCGCCCATGAAATCTATCGCCCGTATCTCGACGCCAGCGATTGTTCCCCCACCCTAGCACCCTGATGGAGCCGTGATCGATGAAGCCTGAGACCGACGTACTCGCCACCGCGCTGACCCCCGAGGAGCTGGCCAAGCGCGAGGGCCTCAAGGCCCGCAAACCCCATGTCGCGGCGAAGCTGGCGAAGATCGCCGAGATGGAGGAACACGGCGAGGTCAGCCCGATCATCCGCCTGGAAAAGAGCTATCTGTGCAACTTCCAGTGCACCCACTGCTCGGCCGAGTACTACATGGATCGCCACTTGAAGAACGTGCTGAAGGTGGTCGACGAACGCCGCAAGATGAACATGGACGATGTCCGCCGGCTGTCGCGCGAGGCCGACGAGCTGGGCCTGGCTCGCTTCGTGATCACCGGCGGCGAACCGCTGGTGATGAAGGATCTCGACGAAGTCGTCGCCGCCATCGACCCTGACAAACACTACATCATCACCGACACCAACGGCTGGTTCCTCGACGCCAAGCAGGCGCGCCACCTGAAGGAGATCGGCGTCGAGAAGGTGCAGTTATCGCTGGACAGCTTCGTCGCCGACGAACACGACAAATTCCGCAACAAGCCCGGCTCCTACAAGCGCGTGATGCGCGCGGTCGATGCCAGCCTCGACGCCGGCCTCAACCTGATCCTGTCCACGGTGCTGGTGAAGGGCCGCGCCAAGGCCGCCGAATTCGAGGAAATGTGCCGGTTCTGCGACGACCGTGGCATCGGCCTGTACGTGTCCTACGCCAAGCCGACCGGCTCCTGCACCGAACACCCGGAATTCGTCATCGACAAGGAAGATGCCGACTTGCTGCGCGAGATGGAGAAGAAGTACAAGGTGTTCACCCACATGACGCCTTCGTACGGCTCGTACAAGGGGTGCATCACCGTCAAAGGCATCATCACCGTGACCTCGACGATGGAAGTCACGCCGTGCCCGTACATC
>CAIMEE010000428.1 GCA_903839865.1 Enhydrobacter aerosaccus
CCGGCGATGAAGAGATGCCAGTCGATGATGTTGTCGCGATCGAGCAGCAGGTCGAGGCCCATGCGACGCTCGATCACGAAGCGCCGCTTGAAGAGACGCACATAGCCCATCAGGACGAGCAGGAACACACCCCGAAGCAAGGGGATCCGCGCAACCGCCTGTGGAATATGAATCACGGGCCGACTCTACACATCAACCGGCCCGGCAGGTCAACGCGCGGTTTAGCGCCCCGATCAGCGGGTCGGGACAGGCCGCTCGCCGGAGTAGTCGTAGAAGCCGCGCTTCACCTTGCGGCCGACCCAGCCGGCCTCGACGTATTTCACAAGCAGCGGGCACGGACGATACTTCGAATCGGCCAGGCCCTCGTGAAGGACCTGCATCACCGACAGGCACGTATCGAGACCGATAAAATCGGCCAGTTCGAGCGGACCCATCGGATGGTTGGCGCCCAGCTTCATGCCGGTGTCGATCGCCTCGACGTTGCCCACGCCCTCGTAGAGCGCATAGACGGCTTCGTTGATCATCGGCAGCAGGATGCGGTTCACGATGAAGGCCGGAAAATCCTCGGCGTTGACCGGCTTCTTCTCGAGCTTGACCACCACTTCGCGGACGGTGCGGAAGGTCTCTTCCTCCGTCGCGATGCCGCGGATCAGCTCGACCAGGCCCATCAGCGGCACCGGGTTCATGAAGTGCATGCCCATGAACTTGCCGGGACGGTCCGTCACCGACGCAAGACGCGTCACCGAGATCGACGAGGTGTTGGTCGCCAGCAGCACGTTGGGCGGCAGGCCGACGCAGACTTTCTTGAATATCTCGCGCTTGACCTGCTCGTTCTCCGTCGCCGCCTCGACGACGAGATCGCAGTCGGCGAACACCTTGTAGTCGATGCCGGTGGTGATGCGCTTGATGCCCGCATCCTTGTCCTCGGGCCGGATCATGCCGCGCCCGATCTGGCGGTCCATATTGCGGCCGATATTATCCATGCCGGCGTCGAGCCGGGACTGGTCGATGTCGACAAGCCGGATGTCGAAGCCCTTGAGGGCACACACATGGGCGATGCCGCTGCCCATCTGGCCGGCACCGATGACGCCGATCCGCTTGATCACCATGGAAACCCCTGAACCTTACTTCTTCTCTACGGCGGCAGTAAGTTCGGGAACGATCTGGAAGAGATCGCCCACGATACCGTAGTCGGCGACCTGGAAGATCGGCGCCTCTTCGTCCTTGTTGATCGCAACGATGGTCTTGCTGTCCTTCATGCCGGCGAGATGCTGGATCGCGCCGGAGATGCCGATGGCGATGTAGAGGTCGGGAGCGACGACCTTGCCGGTCTGGCCCACCTGGTAGTCGTTCGGCACGTAGCCCGCATCCACTGCCGCGCGGCTGGCGCCGAGGCCGGCTCCCAGCGTGTCGGCAAGCTTCTCCAGGATCTTGAAGTTCTCGCCGCTGCCCAGACCGCGGCCGCCGGACACGACGATCTTGGCGCCGGTCAGCTCGGGCCGTTCGCTCTTGGAGAGCTCGGCGCCGACGTAGGAGGAAAGCCCCTTGGCGCCCTCGCCGCCGATCTGCTCGATCGCAGCCGATCCGCCGCCCGCGCCCGCCTTGAAGTTGGTCGGACGAATGGTGATGACCTTGATCTTGTCGGCCGTCTGCACGGTGGCCATCGCGTTGCCGGCATAGATCGGGCGCACGAACGTATCCGGCGACACGACCTTGATCGCCTCGGAGACCTGGCCGACGTCGAGCAAGGCTGCTACGCGCGGGGCCACGTTCTTGCCGACGGAATCGGCCGCCATCACGACATGGCTGTAGTTCGGCGCGAGCTTCACGACCAGCGGCGCGATGTCCTCGGCCAGCCAGTTGGCGTAGGCGGCGTCCTCGGCCTGCAGCACCTTGGCGACGCCGGCGATCGCGGCGGCGGACTTGGCGGCTTCGCCGCAGTCCTTGCCGGCCACCAGCACGGTGACGTCGGCCCCCATCTGGCCTGCGGCGGCGACGGCGTTGGCGACGTTGGCGCGGATGGTTTTGCCGTCATGCGCGGCGACGACGAGGATGGCCATGGTCAGATCACTCCCGCTTCGTTCTTCAGCTTGTCGACCAGTTCGGCCACGGTCTTCACCTTGATGCCGGCCTTGCGCTGGGGAGGTTCCTCGACCTTCAGCGTCTTGAGGCGCGGCGCGACATCGACGCCGAGCGCGTCCGGCGCCAGCGTCTCGATCGGCTTCTTCTTGGCCTTCATGATGTTGGGCAGCGACGCATAGCGCGGCTCGTTGAGGCGCAGGTCGGTGGTGATCACCGCGGGCATCTTGAGCTTGATGTTCTCGAGGCCGCCGTCGACCTCGCGCTTCACCTCGACCCAGCCGTCAGCGACGTTGAGCTTGTTGGCGAAGGTGCCGATCGACCAGCCGAGCAGCGCCGCCAGCATCTGGCCCGTCGCGTTGGAGTCGTCGTCGATCGCCTGCTTGCCCACGATCACCAGGCCCGGCTGTTCCTTGTCGACAACGGCCTTGAGCAGCTTGGCGACGGCGAGCGGCTGCAGCTCGCCATCGGTCTGCACGAGGACGCCGCGGTCGGCGCCCATCGCGAGCGCGGTCCGGATCGTCTCCTGGCACTGCGCCGGACCGGCGGAGAAAGCGATGACTTCTGTCGCGGCACCCTTCTCTCTCATGCGGATCGCCTCTTCCACGGCGATCTCATCGAAGGGGTTCATGGACATCTTGACGTTGGCCGTCTCGACACCCGTGTTGTCGGCCTTTACGCGAATCTTGACGTTGTAGTCGATGACCCGCTTGACCGCGACGAGCACTTTCATGCGTTAGCCTATGTGAGTTACGGCCGAGCCTCCCGCCCGGCGAAGGGGTTTTCGTGTAGGGGTGTTCAGCCAACCATGTCAAGCATATGGCGCACTGCACAAAATCGCAGCGCGGAAGGTTTTCGGCCTATTTTTCAACAGCTTAGGCGCGGCAGAGGCTGCTAGGCGGGCTCCGCAGGATAGCGGATATCCGCCACCGACGCGGCTTCGTCGGCCGGTGTGTCGCTGGGCCGAACCTCGATCGCATGCGTCGAGCGGATGCCTTCGGCCTGTGCCTCTCCCAGCAAATTCAGCGCGCGTTGCCGCTCTTCTTCGCTTGGAACGGAGCCGGTGACACGCACACTGTCGCCCGCTTCCTCGATCGCGAGGTTGGCGACGTCGACGTATCCCGCCGCGAAGCGGTCGAGGATCATCATGCGCGGCGATTTCCACGAAGGCATGAGACGACAACGGCCTTGCCCGCACGACGTTGCCCCAATTCGCTTCCGTTAAAATAACGGGAATCAGGCGGACACGAGGGGTAGCGGGGTAGCGCTAATTGCGCCAGCTGGCCGACGAGCCCTTGATCGATGAATAGAGCCACCGGCAATATTGCGTAACTCGCAATAACAGTCAACCTCTCTTGCTCCTCTCCCCTACCGGGGGAGAGGAACATGAATGAGCTTACCGCGCGCCGCCCGGGACCCAGAGAACGTCGGCGGCGCCGTTGTCGTTTAGCCGGCGGCCCAGCACGAACAGGTGATCCGAGAGTCGGTTGATGTACTTGATCGCTTCCGGATTGACGGCCTGCTTGGCCGCCAGCGCGGTCATGCGGCGCTCGGCGCGGCGAGCGACGGTGCGCGCGAGATGAAGATGCGCGGCGGCTTCGCTGCCGCCCGGCAGGATGAAGGAGGTGAGCGGTGCCAGCTCGGCGTTCATCGCATCGATCTCGCGCTCCAGCCGCTCGGTTTGCGACGGCACGATGCGCAGCGCCGGCCGGTCCTTCTTGTCCTTGCCGAACACGGTGCAGAGATCGGCGCCGAGGTCGAACAGGTCGTTCTGGATGCGCGCCAGCATCGCCTCGACCTCGTGGCGCCGCCGGTCCTTCTTGACGGTGCGCGCGATCACGGCGCGCGCCATGCCGATGGTGGAGTTGGCCTCGTCGACCGTGCCGTAGGCTTCCACGCGCAGGTCGTGCTTGGGCACGCGACCGCCGCGGCCGAGCGACGTCAGCCCCTTGTCGCCGCCCTTCGTATAGATGCGCGTGAGCTTTACCACAGGCGTCCGCTCGCGAGTGCCCAGAGCAACAGGAAGGCAAGCGTCAGCATCTGCAGGCGCACGCGCCACCACATCAGCTTGTTGCTGGTCTGCGCGAGTTCGGGCCGGTTGGCCGATCCCCGCGCCATGGTGACGAGGCCGGCAATCAACACGCCTAGCGTGGCGAGTGCCGAGACGATGACGAGGACGAAAAGGACGCTGGCGAGCTTCATGGTCTCTTATCCCTCATTGTGCCGGCCGGCGCCACGGCGGGCGCCCGCCCAGGGCCGCCGGTCGAGACCGGGCTTCGTCCCAGTCGCCGCGGAGTATAACGCTTCAGCCGACTGCTCGGCCGACCAGAGGGCCGCATGCACCGTGCCGTATTCGACCGGCTCGGTCGCCTCGCCGGCGAAGAACACGCGATCGCCGAGTGGCCGCGCGTGGTCGATATGGTCCTCGGGCGGGCTGCCGACGGCAGGATAGGTGTAGCCACCCATCGTCCAGGGGTCGGTCAACCAGCGCGGGAAGACGAAGGCCTCGGGCTCCGGCACCTCGTTGTGGCCGAACATCTTGCGCAGCGTGGCGAGGGCGGCCTGCTTCACCTCCTCGTCGGTCATTTCGCGCTCGTAGCGCACCGCCGAATGGCCGTTAGCGAAACTCAGCAGGATCGGCAGGCCGGTTTCCTCGGTGTGTGAGACGAAGGTGTTGAAGGTACCGCGCCGGTCCGGCGCATCGGGCAGACGGCCGAACCATTTGGATTTCTCCGGCCAGAAGACGTGTGGGAAGCGCATATAGACCTTTGCCAGCACGCCGGCGCCATAGCCCAGCCGCGCGAGAGCCTTCTGCTGCTCGGGCGGCATCGGCGGATCGAGGCGGAAGCGGTCGCCGCGCAGCAGGCCGACCGGCAAGGTCACCACCGCGCGCTCGGCGTCCAGGCGCTCGCCATTCCCGAGAGTGGCCACGACACCCGTGCCGCTCCACTGCAGCCCCGTCACCGGCGTGTCGAAGCGGATGTCGAGGCCGCGCCTGGCATCGTCGAGCAGCTGCACGAAGCCGCCCTGGGGCTGCGAGTTGCCGTCCAGCCCCTCCTGCGGGAACCACTCCTCGGCCGAAAGCTGGTCCCACACCGAGCCGTTCACGCCTTCGCTGCCCTCGACGAAGGTCGCGATCACCAGCCGGTCGACCTCGGGCAGCCACGGCGCGCGCAACAGCGGCTCGACAGCATCTTTCACCGAGACCGAGCGCGGCCCGCGGACGTTTGTCAGGAACTTGCTCTTCCAGCTCGCAAACGCCATGGCGGTGTGGAAGGCCGCGACGCCCATGAACGCCTTGCTGCGCTGCGTCGTGCGCGTCGTGGCCGAGGCACGCTCGTCGATGATCAGCCGGTCGGACTCCGAGCTGATCAGCCGGACACCGAGCTTCTCGCTCCAGAGCGTGAGCGGATTGCCGTCGACGCCATGCACCCAAGAGCCGCCGAGATCGACCGGCGCGCCGACGTCGGTATTGGTCCACACCCGGCCGCCGACGCGATCGCGCGCCTCGAGCACCGTCACCTTGAATCCGGAATCGTGCAGCAGGCGCGCCGCGACCAGCCCCGCCATGCCCGCGCCGATCACCAGGACGCGCTCTGCCTTCCCCGGGCCCATCGACCACGATTGCGTTTTCGGGGCCGTCATCCGCGCACCAGTTCAGGCAGCTGCTTCATATCGTTGAACAGAAAAGCTCCGGCCGCACCCATAGCATCTCGATCGGCGTGCGGCGCACCGACATATCCCAAGACACGCATGCCCGCGGACTTCGCGGCCTGCACGCCGGGCACCGAATCTTCAACGACCACGCAGTCGAAAGGCTGCTCGTTCATCGCGATCGCCGCGTGCAGGAAGAGATCGGGAAACGGCTTGCCGCGCTTCACCTGGCTCGCACTGAAGATGCGCCCTTCGAAGCGCGACCACAGGCCGGTGACGCCGAGCGAGACTTCCATCTTGTCAAAGCCGCCCGAGCTCGCGATGCAGGTCTGGATACCCTGCGCCTCGATCGCGTCGATCGCCTCGTTGATGCCGGGCACCGGCTGCAGCGGCGCGTCGCGGAAGGCCTGCAGGGTCTCGGCCTGCATCTTGTGAACGAAGTCTTCCGGCAACTGGCGCGCCAGCAACCCCTCGACGATCTCGACACAGGACTTCATCGACCGGCCGACAAGCCGGCGCATCGTCTCCTCGACGGACCAGTTTAGTCCCTCGCGATTGAGCCCGCGCGCGAACACGGTGTTGGAAAGCGGCTCGCTGTCGACCAGCACACCGTCGCAATCGAAGATGACTAACACATGGCCGTAATATCAGAACGGCTTGTCGCCCGCGACCGTGACGCGATTGCCGCTGCGGGTGTGGGGCCAGTAGTCCCACATGGCGCGGTGCTGGACGCAGCGGTTGTCCCAGAAGGCGATCGAGTTTTCCTGCCAGCGGAAGCGGCACTGGAACAGCGGGTTTTCCATGTGCTCGTAGAGATAGCGCAGGATGCCGTCGCTCTCGTCGCGGGGCACGCCCACGAGACCGCGGGTAAAACCGCGATTGACGTAGAGCGCCTTCTTGCGCGTCACGGGATGGGTGCGCACCACCGGATGAACCGCGCGCGGGTACTGTTCCTTCTCGGCGACGTTGGAGTTCTTGTAGAGGCCGCGATAGACCGACTCGCCGTCGTGGATGGCGGTCAGGCCGTCAAGATAGGTCTTCATGCGGTCCGACAGCGCGTCGTAGGCCGCGTACATCGAGGCGAAGAGCGTGTCGCCGCCCTTGGGCGGGCACTTCTTGATGTAGAGGATCGAGCCCATCGGCGGTTCGACATCGCAGCTCACGTCGGTGTGCCAGCCCTCGCCGTTGGCGCGCGGCGAATCCTTGTCGGCATGGATGATCATCAGCGCGGGCTTGCCCGGCTCGTGCGGCGCGGCAGGATGGAGATGCAGGTCGCCGAACATCCGGCCGAACGCCAGGTGCTGGTCGTGGCTGATGTGCTGGTCGCGGAAGAAGATGACCGAGTTCTCGGCCAGCGCGCGGTGGACCTCGTCCTGCTGGCGGTTCGACAGCGGCTGGCTGAGATCGATGCCGGCGATCTCAGCGCCGATGATCGGTGTCATCTTGTCGACGCTGATGGTCTCGTACGGCGCGCTCTCCTCGGCGACGTGACGGATACGGGGGCCCTTGTTGCCGCGCAGCGAACCTTCCATGGCTCTCTCCTATTCGACCTTGATGTTGGCACGATGAATGATCTTGCCCCAGCGCTCTTTCTCGGAACGCGTGAAGGCGCCGAACTCGTCGGGCGTCATGAGTTTCGGGACACCGCCGATAGCCTTCAGCCGCTCCAGCACTTCCGGCATGGCCGCGACCTTCTCGATGTCGCGGTAGATGCCGTCGACGATCTCGCGCGGCGTGCCTTTGGGAGCGTAGAATCCCGTCCACGTGGTGAGCTGCACGTCCGGCAGCCCGACCTCGATCGCCGTCGGCATGTCGGGCACGGCGGCGTAGCGTTCACTGTCGGTGACGAACAGGCCTTTCAGCGCGCCGCGATCGATCGCGACCTTGGCGTTCACCGTGTCGATCATCATGAAAGTGAGCAGGCCGTTCTGCACGTCGGGGATCGCCTGCGGATTGCTCTTGTAGCCGACGTATACGACATCGGCCCCGATCGCCATCTTGTAGAGCTCGGAGGCGACGCGCGCGGGCAAGGCGCCGGCGCCATAATTGTATTTGCCCGGTGCGGCCTTGAGCTTCGCGGTCAGCTCTGCCGCCGTATTGATCGGGCTGTTCTTGTCGACCAGAAGAACGAAGGGCGAGGTGCCCATGCGCGTGATCGGCGCGAAGCTCTCGACCGGATCGTAGGAGAGCTTGTCGTAGATCGCGGGGTTGACCGCCTGGGTCATCGCCGAGGTGGCGAACAGCGTGAGCCCGTCGGGCCTGGCACGCGCCACGGTTTCCGCGGCCGGGATTCCGTTGCCGCCGCCGCGATTGTCGACGACGACCGCCTGGCCCCACAGGGCCGACAGCCGCTCGGCGTAAATGCGCGCGCTGATGTCGGTGGCAGCCCCTGCGGGAAACGGCACGACGATGGTCACGCGGTCGGACGGATATTTCTGGGCGCGCGCAAGCCCGGGCGCCGCGAGAGCGGCGGCGCCGGCTGCGCTGACGAAGTGACGTCGGCCGAACATGTTTCCTCGAAGTGTCTTGCTTGCTTGCCCCGAGCATATGCTTTTGCGAGGGAGATTTCCCGCCCAACGTCGACATAGTTCGTATTACGGAATAGCCTTTCGGCATGATCGAACCTGTCGCGCGCAGCTTCACGATCCTGGAGGCGCTGAGCCGCCGCCCGCACGGCACGATCGCCGCACTGGCCGACGAGACGGATCTGCCGCGGCCGACGGTCGTGCGTCTTCTGAAGACGCTCACCGAACTCGGCTATGCCACGCAGGTCTCCCGCGCTACGGGCTATCGCCTGACCGACAAGGTACTGGGCCTGGCGCAGGGCATCCGCTTCGTCGATCACCTGGTCGACGTCGCCGCGCCGCACATGAGCCGCTTCACCAAGAAGTACGGCTGGCCGCTCTATCTCGGCACGATCAGCGACCGCGCCATCACCATCCGCCATTCGACCGCGGCGGAGAGCCCGATGTCGTTCGAGCGCTCGGCGCTGCCGAAGAAGAGCCCTATCCTGTCGAGCGCGCTCGGCCGCGCGTGGCTCGCCTTCTGTGCACCCGACGAGCGACGCGGCGTGCTCGATCATCTGGGCGTGAAACCCGACGCCAAGCTCGCCGCCGCCCTCGCCCGCATCCGGCGCGACGGCTACTCCTTCACCGTCCTGCCGCGC
>CAIMEE010000429.1 GCA_903839865.1 Enhydrobacter aerosaccus
GTGCGGCCCGCTGCCAGGGCGAAGCCACGCCCGCCGCGCGGGCAGTCGAGGCGGGGAAAATGCCGTCAAGCCGCGAGAAGGAATCGACACTGTAACCCGGCTGCCACCAGGTCCGACGGCTGGCACGCGGGAACGCCGCCTGTCCGCCCTTAAGCATGGCGAGGTTGGGACCGCTTGCGCGTCGGCCGATGCCGTCGGTGAATACGAACGAGTCGGCGCCAGACTGCGCCGAACCGGCGCAAGCGCCAATCAGCGGCAGGGCGAGGCCGGCGGAGGCGGCCGTAAGAACGGTGCGACGGCGCAAGAGCGGCGGAGTCAAGGATCGAGGCACTTCAGTTCACTATAAGGCTGGACCTGCCCCGCGTAAAGCAGCTCTTGATCCACCGTCCCCGTCACGCAGGCCAAGATGCGCGACCAATCCATACCGAGCCCCCTGCCTTGTCCTGCCCCCGGCGACGGTGTCGGCGGCCGTCTGAAAGTTGTACCGGGACACCGAACGAACTGCTGGCCGAGGCCGACTATCGCGGTCGCTCTTGAATTCCCACACCCCGGTACTCTCGACCGGCGAGGAATCGCTCTCTCCTCGAGAGATTCTGAGCAGCCAGGTCTGCGGAACGGCCGCACCATTCCACTGCTAATCCTCGCTCGCGCTGGCAGACTGCATGTCCGCAGGGCCCTTCGCATGACTGTACGCGCCCCGCCAACCGCAGTCGGTGCAAACTTGCCTTGTCCGCTGCCAGCCGCCACGCTGCGGCACTTGACCATCGCAAGCGCGGGAGAACAGCGTCATGAACATCGATTTCACCGGGAAGAAGGCCATCGTTTGTGGCGGCAGCCGCGGCATCGGCCGCGCGATCGCGCTGGGCTTCGCGCACTGCGGTGGCGACGTCTCGATCTGCGCGCGCGATCCCAAGGCGCTTGAGGAAACCAGGGTCGAGATCGCGAAACTCGGCCGGAAGGCCCACGCGATCAGTGCCGATCTGTCCAAAGGCGACGCGGTGCGCGGCTACGTGAAGGCGGCGGCGGCGGCGCTGGATGGCGTCGACTTCCTGGTCAACAACGCTTCGGGCTTCGGCACGTCGGACGACGACAAGGGTTGGGGCACCAATTTCACCGTAGACATGATGGCGATCGTGCATGCCACGCAGGAGGCGTTGCCGGCGCTCAAGGCCTCCAAGGGTAGCGTGCTCAACATTTCCTCGATCGCCGCGCACCATCCCTCGGCACGCCAGCCGCCCTACGGCGCGATGAAGGCGGCGGTGATCCACTACACCACGACGCAGGCGGCGATGTATGCCCGAGACAAGGTGCGGGTGAACTGCATCGCGCCGGGCTCAATCGACTTCCCCGGCGGCGTCTGGGACAAACGCAAGACCGAGAACCCGGCGCTGTACAACGGCACCCTGCAGTCGATCCCGTTCGGCCGCATGGGCGCGCCGGAGGAGATCGCCAGTGTGGCACTGTTCCTCGCCTCGCCGCTTGCCTCGTGGGTGACTGGCCAGACGATCGCGGTAGCCGGCGGACAGGGTCTCTGATCGCCGATTACGGCATTGCGGCAATCCGTTCCAGCACCGGCATCAGATACTTCCTGAACTCCACCGGATTCTCCGACATCGGGAAGTGCCCCATCCCTTCCATCACCTGGAAGGAGGTGGCGTTCACCGCCCTGGCCAGCTCGGCGGTCAGCGCCGGCGTGGCGGAGAGATCGTACTCGCCGGTCAGCAGGTGCAGCGGACAGCGCCTGGGATCGAGGTCCGAGAGCTTCGTGTTCCGAAGATCGCCCTCGGCGAAATAGTAATGCAGGTCGCCCAGAAACACGCCGGGGCCGCCCTGCATGTAGTGCCACAGCGTCTCCCACTTGTCGGCGTTGGGCGAGGTCGGCGAGATCAGGCAGGCCACCGAGCCGGCCGCCGCTTCCTGGCCGTGCACGTCGGGCCGATGCAGCACGCCGAGATCGCGCAGCCTCGTGTCGGCGCCGGGATCGGCGTGCGTCGCCGACTGCAGGCCGATGGCGGCGCGGAAATAGTCGCCGTGGCGCATTGCCAGATGCACGACGGCGCGGCCGCCAATCGAGCAGCCCATCACCACCGGCTTCTCGAGTTTCAGCGCACGGCAGAACGCCATCACGGTGTCGACATACATATTGGTCGTGAGCTGATAGCGCTCGCGTTCGAAGCCAGGCGGTGGCGAACTCTTGCCGTGCCACGGCAGGTCGAAAACCAGTACGCGGAAGCGCTTCGTGATCTCGGCGTCGTTGAGCAGCGCGCGATACTGGCGCCCATCCGCGCCGGCCGTGTGCAGGCAGACCAGCGGAATACCCTGTCCCGCCTCCTCGAAGTAAAGCCGATGCGGCTTGCGCTCGAAGTCGAGCCGCAGGTAGCGGCCAACCACCGGCTCGATCTCCGGGTCATGGGGGCTGCGGACGTCTCGACCGCTCGTGCCTTCCGTGTCCGGTCTCAGCCCGGCAAAGAGTTGTTCAAGGAACAGCAGATGCTGCCCAAACGTCAGCATGTCGCCTTCGACTCGCAGATGCCCCATGCGAACCATGCCGACCAGGCTCTGGTAGCCGACCGGTGGCACCGCCTTGGCGAAGAACTCCCAGGTGTTGCTCGAAGCGATCAGGGTGAAGGACGGCTTTGCTCCCAACGATAGCGCCACGACCGTGTCGCGCCCCTCATCACGTACCGTGAAGGCGAGCGGCAACACGGTTGCACGGCGCTGCAGGCCCTCGGAGAGCCGGGCTTGCATTGTCTGGAAGTCGATCATCGGTTTGCCCTCAACTCTTGAATCGCGTTCCCTTGGGTGGCGGTGTCTCCGGCGGTCCGGCGAAACACTGCGCGATGCTCATCCAGTGCCGCGCCGTCTCGCCTGTGACCCGAAGGGTCGTGTCGGCGAAATTGCGGGTCTGCGTCACGACCTGGCAGAACGCGAGCGCCTCGCCTTCGACACGATCCGTGGCATTGCCCGCATTCCATTCCCAGGTCTCGCCGCCCGGCGCGCTCAGGCGTACATGCGGCACGACGGTCGGCACCGGCAGCGCGTGGACCGTGAAGGTCCAGCTGAAGGTCCGCACGCCGATTTCAGCGATGTTGCGCAGCCGCGCCGTTGGCGCCGGCCGGTCGAGGCCCTGCAGATCGTAGATCGCCTGGCCGTGCGACCAGATCTCCATCTGCCGCGCCGTCGTAAACATGCGCACGCCCATGTCGGGGCCGGCCCATTTCAGCCGCGCGTCGGCCGGCTTGCCGGCGAGCGCGTCGCAGAGCCGGGCGAGGGTGCCCCGCCAGCGCCGCCGCAGAGCGTCGCCGGTATCGTCGCTGCCGATGCGCAGACGCTCGACGTCGCGGCGGGTCTTGCCCTGCGCCCGCAAGGCCTGCGCCTCCTCGTACATCCTGACGAACGTCTCCGGCCCGGTCGCCGATGCGAGCGCCAGCAGGTCGCCGGCATGAAGATGGCGCACGATGTCTTCGGGCGTCCACGCCTTGAACTGCGTGGGCCGTGTCCAGCCCCCGGATTTCAGGCCGGTAAGCAGCGTGTCGAATTCCTCGGCTTCGGCCCCGAGGTCGGCGATCTGCGCCAGACGGCCGGAGGCGGGGTTTGTCATGATGGATCGCACGTCATGTCGCTATGTCCTTGTTGGTGAACGCCTCTGCGGGTCCGGAAGAAGTCGGCCAGGTGCTGGCATAAGACCTTTCTGGACCTGGTCGGTGGGACGTGTTGGCAACAGGCCGGGATGTGGCTGCGCTTCGACGGCTATTCACGGGTCTCGATCGACTCGTAGACGCGCGCGCCGGCTGAGTAAGTCAACATGGCCACGGCGGCCTGACTGGTTTCGTTGCGTATCGCATGCGCACTGCCTCTCGGCACGAAGACCGCATCGCCGGCTTCGATGGGATATTCCCGATCGTCGACAATGCATGTCACAGTGCCGGAAAGCAGGACAATCGTCTCGTTGCAGTTGGGATGACGGTGCGTCGGGCTGACAGCCTCGGCATTGATCGTCATTCGGGCGACGCTGACGTCCGCGCCGGGCACCAGCCGATCTTCGACCAGCCAGCACATTGCCCCCCAGGTCTCCGGATGGACCTCGAGTTTTCGCGCATGCCCCGGCGCGCGCAGCGTTGGTTGCATCGGTACCTCCTGCGACGGGCGTGAGCCCGCAGTGCCTCAGATCGAGAGAGGATCACATTTGAAGCGTCGCCGCCAAGTTCGTTCAGGCTCGGGCGCTGCCGAATTGGGCCACTCGAGCGATGTCCGTTGCCATTGCTGTTTCAGGGATGAGACGACGTTGCCTGCCATCGGAACAGTGCCGCCGGGACCGCCGCCGGGGTCTTCGTGATTTTTGACCGCCGCTTCGCCGCTGACGGCGTATTCGCTGGCCCGAGGCGACGTCGCGAGGATGCCTAGGCGGGCGCGTCGGTCCTGGGCGGCGACAGGACCAGACCGTAGCGGACCATTACCTCGGCCATCTTCGCCGGGGTGGGGCCCCCCGGAGCGCCGACGACAGTGGCGATGTCGCGGAAATATTGTGCGCCGATGTCCGGTGTGAGAATGACCAGCGCTCTTGCCACACGGTCATGTGGGTTGCTGAAGGCATGTACCACGCCACGCGGCGTGTAGCTCCGTTCGCCCGGCTTCAGATCGCGCACTTCATCGCCGACCGTGGAGCGCAGCGTGCCTTCGAGGCAGTAGATCATCTCCTCGTTATTGGTGTGGCTGTGGGCCGGGGGCACCCGCGCCCCTGGCGGTACGGTCAACTCGAACATTCCGGACGCGGCTCCGCTGACGGTGCCGTCCATGAGATAACGGATTTCGAGCTGCCCGATCGTTATGGCCGCTTGCTCAACTGGCTGCATTTCTTCCCATTATCATGACGCGCGCGATTGCGCACCTCCCGCGCGTGCCAGGCCTGCGGCCGCGAGAAGCTGCGCGAAACGCTGCGCGGAATCGACGATCGCAGCCAGTACGTGAACCGGCGCCTCATCCTCATTCCCGGACGCATGGCCGTCGCGCTGGATGAGCTGCGCCGGGGCGTGCAGGCGATGCGCAGCGGCAACGCCGTCGAGGCGGAGCGGCTGCGGCGGGAAAGCATCCGGAACCAGCGCGACTTCTA
>CAIMEE010000430.1 GCA_903839865.1 Enhydrobacter aerosaccus
TCGCGCGCGGTCGCCAGAAGATCGCGGAACTTCACCGTTCGATTGCAGGCGATGCACGGCACCGGCGTCTCACCCCGGGCGTAGGAGTCGATGAACTGCTCCATCACCTCCTTGCGGAAGCGGCTTTCGTAGTCGAGCACGTAATGGGGAATGCCGAGCCGCTCGGCAACGGCACGCGCGTCCTGGATATCCTGTCCGGCGCAGCAGGCACCAGCCTTGCCGACCGCGACGCCGTGATCGTAGAGTTGCAGGGTAACGCCCACGACGTCATAGCCCCGCTCCTTGAGCAGCGCCGCCGTCACCGACGAATCGACGCCGCCCGACATCGCGACCACCACACGGGTGTCGCCGGGCGCCTTGCCGATATCGAGGGAATTGAGAGCCATGGCGGGGCCTATATAGGCCCCGCAAGCAAGTTTCTCTAGTCGCGGCGGCGTGAAGTGTCTCGCACGGCCCGGGCAACGCCGTTGCGGTCGCGGACGATGACGACCCGATCACCCATCTGCACGTCGCCGTCGTCGGCCTGCGCGATGGTCACGGTCTGGCCGTCGTCCTTCTGGATCGAGACTTCGATGCCGCGCTTGGTGCTGTTGCGGTCGATCGCCGTACCGGCGACCGCACCGCCCACGGCGCCCAGCACGCCGCCCAAGATGGCACTGCCGGCATTGCCGCCGATCAGGCCGCCAGCAACCGCGCCGCCTGCCGCACCGACACCGCCGCCGATCAGCGTGCCGTTGCTGACACCGGACTGGCTGTTGCGCAATGGCACCTCGCGGATCGCCATCACTCGCCCGGTCTCGCCCTGATAGCCACTGGACGCCGTGGTCACGACGCCCGGCTGCACGCCGTTGTCGTCACAGGCGGAAAGACCGAGCGCCAGGGCGAGGGGCAGAACGAAGGCGCAGAAGGTCTTGGCAAGCATCGGCTCGTCTCCTTGTTTCCGGAGGAATCTCGACCGAGCCGCCGCCGCTGTCTACAGCATTATCGCCTTTACCTTTCGGCCGTCGGCCTGGGGCTCACAGCGCAGCGGTGCCCGCGCCGGGCCGACGGCGAATTTAAAGCAAAGGCGATAATGTCTCAGTCCAAGTTACCGTAGCGCGGATCGTCCTGCGGACGCGGCACGTAGCGCGACTGGCTGTAGCGCTGGGTGTCCTGAGGCGGCGGATAGGCTTGGCCACGCGGCACATATTGCTGGTTCGAGCCCTGCATGTCGGCCGGAGGCGGCCCATAGTCCTGCGGATTGTTCGATGGCGGGCCATTGTACTGCGACCCGTTCGAGGAGCCGTTGTACTGCGGGCCGCTGCTGGCAGAGGGCGAACCATTGTCGGGAGCCCGTGAATTGTCGCGGACGACCTTGGCGACGCCGCGGCTGTCCTGAACGATTGCCACGCGGTCGCCGAGCTGGATGTCGCCCTCGTCGCGCTGGGCGACCTTCATCGTAGCGCCGTCCTCGCGCTGTACTGTCACCTCGATACCGCGTCCGCTGCTGCTGCGGCTGTGATAGGCCGTGCCCGCGACCGCACCGCCGACGGCGCCTAGCAGCCCGCCGATCAGGATGCCGCCCAGGCTCCCGCGTCCGACAACGGCGCCGAGTGCTGCGCCGCCGGCGCCACCGATCAGGCCGCCCGACGTGGTTCCGCTGTTCATGCCGCTGCCGCCAGAACCCGCCAGCGCGACCTCGTTGATCGAGATCACGCGACCCGTTCCCATGGAAACCGGCGCGGAGGCGTTCTGGTAGCCGCCATTGGAGTATCCCCCATTGGAGGAGCCGTTGACGATGCCCGGCTGAACGCCATTCGATGCACAGCCGGCCAAGCCTACCGCCAGGATCACTGGCAGCAGCACGATTTTCTTCATCTGAGTGCCCCTCATGACCACCGCGGCCATCCCTGCTGTACGACTCGGAATTTGGCCGAACTGGGGCAAACCCTAATCTCTTTCCTCGATCCAGGCAGCCTGGATCGCTTCCAGGATCTTCTCGTTGGAGCGTGACGGTTCGTCGGCGAAATCCGGCAGTTCCAGTACCCATTTGTGCAGGTCGGTGAAGCGCAGGTTCACGTTGTCCGCGTCGGGATGGGCTTCCTCGAGCTCGATTGCGATGTCGCGCACGTCGGTCCAGCGCAGCTTGCGGGTCATGGTCCCTCCTACTTGTCGACCATCATGTTGCGGGTGGCGGCCGGCAGCTTCACGACCAGTCCGTCCAGGGCCTCGGACATGCGGATCTGGCACCCCAGCCGCGACGTATGTGTGAGACCGAACGCAAGGTCGAGCATGTCTTCCTCGTCCTCGCTGGCGGGCGCCAGCTTGTCGAACCAGTTCTGCTCGACCACGACGTGGCAGGTCGAGCATGCCAGCGAGCCCTCGCAGGCGCCCTCGACCTCGACATTGTTGCGATGCGCGATCTCGAGCACCGACAGGCCCAGCGGCGCATCGACTTCCTTGCGCGAGCCATCCCTCAAAATGAACGTCATCTTCGGCATTCAGCAGAACCTCATTTACTCAGCCACCCGGCTTTCCAGGTCTTTCACCGACATTCCCGACAGCGCTTCGCGGATGCCGCGATCCATGCGCCGCTCGGCGAAGGGCTTGGAGAGCGTCTCGAGCCCCTCGGCCGCGGCCGCGATCGCATCACGATCCTGGCCCTCGATCGCCGTCAGCAGCCGCGTCCGCGCTGCGTCGATCTCGGCGCGCTCTGCCGGAGTCAGGAGCGCGCCGTCCTTTTCCAGTGCCGCATCGAGCGCCAGCAGGCCGCGCCGCGCCTCGACCCGCGCTTCGGCGATCAGCCGGCGCGCGACATCCTCTTCGGCATTGTCGAGGCTGTCGTACAGCATGTCGGCCATGTCGTCGTGGCTGAGACCGTAGGACGGCTTCACTTCGATGCGTTGCGCAACGCCCGTCGTGCGCTCCTCGGCGGAGACCGTGAGCAGTCCGTCGGCGTCGACGGCGAAGGTGATGCGAATGCGCGCCGCTCCCGCCACCATCGCCGGGATGCCGGCCAGTTCGAAGCGCGCCAGGCTGCGGCAATCCTCGACCATCTCGCGCTCGCCCTGCACGACGTGGATCGCCATCGCACTCTGGCCGTCCTGATAGGTCGTGAATTCCTGAGCGAGCTGTACCGGGATCGGCGTGTTGCGCGGCACGACCTTCTCGACGAGCCCGCCCATGGTCTCGAGCCCGAGCGACAGTGGCGTCACGTCGAGCAGCAACGTGTCCGAGCCTCCCGTGAGCGCCTCTGCCTGCAATGCGGCGCCCAGCGCAACGACTTCGTCGGGATCGATATCGGTGAGCGGCGGTTTGCCGATCATGGCTGCCA
>CAIMEE010000431.1 GCA_903839865.1 Enhydrobacter aerosaccus
ATTTGCATCAGCCCCATCGCGCCCTTTGGTGAGACGGCGCGAGGATCCTCCCGGCTCTCAGCGTGCATGATTGCGCGTATCCAGGACGCCGGAATGCCGAAACGCCCTGCTGCTTCGGCGACAAAGCCCGCAAACGGATCGGCCACCGCCGCGACGATCGGAGGACGGCTCTGCGCATAGGCGGTTGACGCAAAAGGTGTTGCCGTCGGGACGAGGAACGATGTCGTCGCCAGGACAACGACTGCGATGGTTCGGCGCATCGGCGGTAAGCCGAGCAAACGCCGATCGGGTCTGGGCGATGGACAGGTTTGCATCCGATCAAGCCCGTTCAGCGCGCTTGGCTGGACGGAGCCAGATTAGATCGAAGACCGATCCGCTCTCGTCGGCTTGAAACAGGTTGGCGCGGATCGGGTGGCTAAAGACCGGATCGTCGATCAGCAGCGAGATGAAGTCGCCCGCTTTCTTGCCGGTGTGCTTCCAGCCTGCGCCGACCTCTGGGCCATCGGGCTCCGAACGACGGTAGATCCGATAATCGGGCGCCGTCTCGCCGTCACCAGCATCGGCCGGAACGAGGGTGAGTTCGACATCGAGCGTGAGGGTTCTGAGCCTGCCGCTATAGCCGTTGGCGGTCGTGGTGAAGACGCCGATGCGAGCCATAGTCATCTCCTTTCCTTTGGGTTCGGTTTTGGTTTCAGTGCGTGGCGGCGCGCCAGACGAAGCGGCCATCGCCGGCCTCATTGGTCCAAACGGGCGTTGCGCGACCGATGATCGAGCTCGTGGGCAACACGCCGAAATACCGACCGTCGAGGCTGTCTCGGACGCCCGGGTTCATCAGAAAGACCTCGCCGGGCGCGACGGTTCGGCAGCCGGCCCAAACAGGCAGATCGCGTCCCCTGCGGTCATGGGCTTGCGCATCGCCGACCTCGACAGCGTCGATGGTGATGTGCAGCCCGGCGCGGCAGACGGTCTGTCCTGGCCGGCCAAGAATCCGCTTCATCAGGGGCACGCCGCGCGGCAGGTAGCCGCCCCGGCTGAGGAAGCTCGCGATCGGCTCCGGCGGCGCCACGGCGACGAGTTCGGTGTCGTAGAGGGCGCCAATCGGCCGCAGCACATAAAGCCCCACGGGCACGCTCGCGCTGGCGTTCCAGATCAGCTTCGGCGGCGGATGTATGAAGGCGGCGCCCGTGGTCGCCATCGCCGAAAAATAGGTCGCCATGACCCAGCCGAAGCGCGTCATGGCTGCGCCCTCCGACGCAGAAGCCAGGCCCTTTGCTGCGCGCGTGTGTAGGCCCGCGGCTCATGCCCGACGCTCAGCCGGTTGTGGACGTGGCGCCAATGATCTGGGGCGGCTTTGTCGGCATCGACGCCGATCGCCTCTACAGCATCGATCGCCTGGAGCACACGCTCCACCTTCGGCCAGCCATCGGCGCGCAACAGGATGTCGCCGCCTGGGCGCACGAAGGGGAGTGTTTGAAACGGCTCGCGAGCAGCGACGGCGCGCACGA
>CAIMEE010000432.1 GCA_903839865.1 Enhydrobacter aerosaccus
CGCCAGATCATGTGGCGCTGGCGTTTCCAGACCCAGTGCGGCGTGTCCGTGACGATCAAGCCGGTTTCCTCGCGTGCTTCACGCACGGCGGCCTCGGCAAAATCCTCGCCGGGATCGACCATGCCGCCCACCATGATCCACATCGGATCCTCGTGGCGGTTCTTGGGGTCGTAGACGGCGGGCTGGTGAACCTTGAACAGGAAGATCCGGTCCTGTCCGTCGAGCAGGATCAGTCGCGCCGAAGGCCTCTCGATCATTTCTTGGCGAGGAGGCGCGCCGCGTCGACGGCGCCGTAGGTCAGGATGCCGTCGCAGCCCGCACGCTTGAAGCCGGTCAGCGTCTCGATCAGCACCTTGTCCCAGTCGAGCCAGCCGCGCTCGCAGGCGCCCTTCAGCATCGCGTACTCGCCGCTCACCTGATAGGCGTAGGTCGGCACGCCGAACGCATCCTTCACGCGGCGTACGATATCGAGATAGGGGAGGCCCGGCTTCACCATCACCATGTCAGCGCCCTCCTCGATGTCGAAGCCCACTTCGCGCAGGGCCTCGTCGGAGTTGGCGTAGTCCATCTGGTAGGTCTTCTTGTCGCCCTTCAGTGCGCCCGAGCTGCCGATGGCGTCGCGGAACGGATTATAGAACGCCGACGCGTACTTGGCGGCGTACGACATGATCTGTTCATGCTGATAGCCCTTGTCGTCGAGCGCCTTGCGGATGGCGCCGATGCGGCCGTCCATCATGTCCGACGGTGCCTGGATGTCGGCGCCCGCCTCGGTCTGGACGATCGCCTGCTTGACCAGCGCCTCGACCGACTCGTCGTTCAGGATGATGCCGTCCTTCACGATGCCGTCATGACCGTCGCTGTTGAAAGGGTCGAGCGCCACGTCGCACAGGATGCCGAGTCCCGAGACTTCCTTCTTCACGGCGCGAATGGCGCGGCAGACGAGGCCGTCTGGGTTGTAGGCTTCGCGCGCGTCCGGTGTCTTGGCCTTGGGGTCGGTCTCGGGAAAGATCGCGACGGCGGGAATGCCGAGATCGCGCGCCTGCTTGGCGGCCTCGACAAAGAGATCGACCGACAGGCGGTCGACGCCGGGCATGGAAGCGACGGGTGTGCGGGCGTTCTTGCCCTCCTGCACGAACACCGGCCAGATCAGGTCGTTGACGGACAGTCTGTGCTCGGCCACGAGCCGACGCGACCAGTCTTCGCGGCGGTTGCGGCGTAGCCGGGTGGTGGGGTAACGGCCCAGGGTCGAAAAGCGTTTCGCCATGCGCGCGTTATGGCGTGAACCGCGAAAAGCCGCAATGTATGATGTGTCGCAATGGACTTTACCCTCACCGAAGACCAGCAGGCATTTCGCGATACGGCGCGGCAATTCGCGACCGCGCGCATGCTGCCGAACGCCGCCCGCTGGGACGCCGAAAAGATCTTCCCGGAGGAGGTGCTGCGCGAGGCGGCAGCCCTGGGCTTCGGCGGCATCTATGTACGCGAGGATGTGGGCGGCAGCGGCCTGTCGCGGTTCGACGCGGCCCTGATCATGGAGGAGCTGGCGGCGGCGTGCCCCAGCACGGCGGCCTACATCTCGATCCACAACATGGCCGCCTGGATGATCGACGGCTTCGGCGACGACGAGCAGCGCAAGCGCTTCCTGCCGAAGCTCTGCTCGATGGAGCATTTCGCGAGCTATTGCCTGACCGAACCGGGGGCCGGATCGGACGCGGCGGCGCTGGGCACGCGAGCCGAGCTGCACGGCGACCACTACATCGTGAATGGCGCCAAGGCCTTCATCTCGGGCGGTGGCCGCAGCGACATCTATGTCGTGATGTTACGCACCGGCGGAAAGGGCGCGAGCGGCATCTCGACGCTCGTCGTCGAGGCGGGGACGCCGGGGCTTTCGTTCGGCAAGCAGGAGCAGAAGCTCGGCTGGAACAGCCAGCCGACGGCGGCGGTGATCTTCGAGAACTGCAAGGTGCCGGTCGCCAATCGCCTGGGACCTGAAGGGCACGGCTTCAAGATCGCGATGATGGGTCTCGACGGCGGCCGCATCAATATCGGCGCCTGTTCGATCGGCGGCGGGCGCGCCTGCCTCGAGACGGCATCGCGCTACGTGCTGGAGCGCAAGCAGTTCGGCCAGCCGATTGCGGATTTCCAGGCGACACAGTTCAAGCTTGCCGACATGGCAACAGAACTGGATGCGGCGCGGTTGATGATCTGGCGCGCGGCGTCATTGCTTGATGCGAAGTCGCCAGAAGCAACGCAGGCCGCGGCAATGGCCAAGCGCTTCTCGACCGACGTCGGCTTCAAGGTCGTGAACGACGCGCTGCAGCTGCATGGCGGCTACGGCTACCTGAAGGACTTTCCCATCGAGCGCTATCTGCGCGATCTCCGCGTGCATCAGATCCTCGAGGGTACGAACGAGATCATGCGCGTCATCATTTCGCGCCGGTTGTTAATGGGGTGAGTTTAAGCACGCCCCTGTCATTCCGAGCGAAGCGAGGAATCTTTCCGATGCAGCAAGGATCCCTCGCTTCGCTCGGGATGACAGATGTGCCGTTACGGAGTTTGAATGTCTGAAGCGGAAATTCTGTTCGAAGTAAAAGACGGCCTGGGCGTCATGACGCTCAACCGGCCGAAAGTGCTTAACTCGCTGTCCTACAACATCATCCTCGAGATGGAACGGATGATGCCGCAGTGGGAGAAGGATCCGGCGGTCAAGGCGGTGATCCTGCGCGGCGCCGGTGAGAAGGCGTTCTGTGCCGGCGGCGACGTGGCCGGCCTCTATCGCGAGATGCGCGACGATCCCAACGGCACCCTCAGGCGCGATTTCTTCCGCGACGAATACATCGTCAACCGGCGCATCTATCGCTACGCCAAGCCCTGGATCTCGCTGATCGATGGCATCGACATGGGCGGCGGTGTCGGCATGTCCGTTCATGGTTCGCACTCGGTGGCGAGCGAGAAGTTCCTCTTCGCGATGCCGGAGACGACGATCGGACTCTTCCCCGACGTCGGCGGCGGCTACTTCCTGACGCGCCTGCCGGGTGCACTGGGCACCTTCCTGGCGCTGACCAGCCATCGCCTGAGGGCGGCGGACGCGCTCTGGGCCGGCATCGTCGATGCCTATGTGCCGAGCGCGAGGATCAACGACCTGCAGGCAGCGCTGGGCGCGGCCGATCTTTCCGGACCCAATGCCAACGGCAAGGTCGACGCTGTCATCGCCAAGTTCGCCGAAGACCCGGGAGCGCCGGCGTTGCCGGGCATGATGCAGGACATCGACCGTTGCTTCTCGGCGGAGTCGGTGCCCGAGATCGTGGCCAAGCTGGAAAAGCTTGGCGGCGAGTGGGCCGACAAGCAGCTTGCGGCACTGATGAAGCTGTCGCCGATCTCGATGGCGATCACGCTGGAGCAGCTCAAGCGCTGCGCCAATCGCTCGTTCGAGGATGCGATGACCATCGAGTACCGCATGTCGCAGCGCTGCATGCAGAAGGGGCACGACTTCTTCGAAGGCGTGCGCGCGCTGCTGATCGACAAGGACCAGAAGCCCAAATTCAATCCGCCGACCATCGAGGGCGTCACGCAGGCCCTGATCGAGGAACATTTCAAGCCGGTGTCGAACGACCTGTTCTTCGACTGAGCGTCATTCAACGGAGGAAACCATGGCGAAAATCGCCTTCATCGGTCTCGGTAACATGGGTGGCCCGATGGCTGCCAATCTCTGCAAGGCCCAGCATCACGTGTCCGCGTTCGATCTGTCGGACGCCGCCGTCGCGCAGGCCGTCGAGAAGGGCGCACATAAGGCCGCCAGCGCAGCGGAGGCTGTTAAGGACGCCGAGATCGTCGTCACAATGCTGCCGGCCGGCAAGCATGTGCGCGAGGTCTACGAGAAGGACGTTCTTCCGCACCTCGCAAAGGGCGCGCTGCTGATCGACTGCTCGACGATCGACGTGGAGAGCGCCCGCCATGTCGCGGAGCTCGCGAAAAAGGCCGGCTTCGAGATGATCGATGCGCCTGTCTCGGGTGGTGTCGGCGGTGCGACGGCTGGCACGCTCACCTTCATGGTCGGCGGTCCAGAGGCCACTTTCGGCAAGGCCAGGCCCGTTCTCGAGAAGATGGGCAAGAACATCGTCCATGCCGGCGATAGCGGCGCGGGGCAGGCGGCCAAGATCTGCAACAACATGATCCTGGGCATCTCGATGATCGCGGTCAGCGAAGGCTTCATGCTTGGCAAAAAACTGGGTCTCGACGCACAGAAGCTGTTCAACGTCGTCTCGACGGCGTCGGGCTCGTGCTGGTCGTTGGTGAATTATTGCCCGGTGCCTGGCCCTGTGCCCGCGTCGCCGGCCAATCGCGACTACCAGGCAGGCTTCACGGCGGCGATGATGTTGAAGGATCTCTTGCTGGCGCAGCAGGCTGCCTCGGCCGCGGGCGCCTCGACGCCGCTCGGCGCGGAAGCGGCACAACTTTTTAGCCTGTTCGCCAACAGCGGCAATTCGGGCAAGGACTTCTCGGGCATCGTCAAGATGATCGAGGGAAAGTAGCGCGATGATCACGCTCTACGACCTCGTCTTCTCCGGGGACCGGCGACCCAGCCCTCCTTGCTGGCGCACCAAGCTGGCGTTGAAGCACAAGGGCCTGGAGTGGCGCGACGAACCCACCGGTTTCATCGAGAAGGAGAAGATTGCCTTCGCCAAGTCGACGACGGTGCCAGTGATCCATGACGGCACAAAGGTGATCAAGGACAGCTGGGCGATCGCCGAGCATCTCGAGGCGGACTATGCGGGCCGGCCGTTGTTTCCAAACGATCCGACGCATTCCTACGCCCGGTTCGTGAACGGCTGGACGGACCTTTCGATCAACGCGGCGATCTTCCCCCTGATCGCGGGCGATCTCGTCGACCGCGTGCGGCCGGAGGACAAGGCGTACATCGTCGAGACGCGGGGCAAGCGGATCGGCACGACGGATTTTATCGGCTTCCAGGCAAAGGCGCGCGAGAAGGGAGTCCCTGCCTTGCGTGCGGCGCTTGAGCCAGCACGCCGTGTGCTGACGGCGCAGAATTTCCTCTCGGGAGAGGCGCCGGCCTATCCCGACTACATCCTGTTCGGCACGTTCATGTGGGCCAGGATCGTCAGCCCTCTCGAACTGCTCGATAAGGACGATGCCGTGTACGCCTGGCGTGAGCGCATGCTCGATCTGTTCGACGGTATGGCCCGCAAGGCCAAGGGGCCGTGAGGTACGACGCCGTCATCTTCGACCTGCTGACGGCATTGCTCGATTCCTGGACCTTGTGGAACGACGTCGCGGGTTCCGCCGAAGACGGCATGAAGTGGCGCCGGCGGTATCTCGAGATCACTTACGGCTGTGGCGCCTATCGCCCCTACGAGACGCTGGTCCGCGAAGCCGCTCGCGACACGGGCTTCCCGGAGAACTTCGGTGCAGAGCTGGAGCGCCGCTGGGGTGAGTTGAAACCCTGGCCAGAGGCGGCTGGTGTCCTGCGCAGCATTCCGGTGCCCTTGGCGGTGGCGACCAATTGCTCGGTGCGGAAGGGAGAGCAGGCCGCGGCGCTGGTCGGCGTTCCGTTCAGGCTCGTCGAGACGGCGGAGAGTGTCGGCTTCTACAAGCCGCGGCCCGAGGTCTATCGGGCCGTGCTCCAGAAGCTCGGCACGCGTCCGGAGCGGACCCTGTTCGTGGCGGGCTCGGCATCGGACGTGCCAGGCGCCAAGGCGGTTGGTATGCCGGTGTACTGGCACAATCGTGTCAGACTGCCGCCGCGCGACGACGCGCGGCCTGATTTTCTGGAGAAGAGCCTCGAACCGTTGGCCGGGCTGTTTTAAGGTCGGCCCATGACCTTCGATCCTGCAGAACATCGCTTCGGCCCGACGCACTGGTTCGAGGACCTGACGATCGGCCAGAAGTTCTACATCAACTCGCGCACCCAGACCGAGGCCATGTTCGCCGCGTTCCAGTCGGCGAGCGGCGATAATCATCCGATCCACTACGATCGCGAATACTGCAAGGCGCGGGGCCATCGCGACCTGCTGGCACATGGACTGCAAGTCGCGGTCCAGGGGGCGGCTGGCGGCGGCATCTTCCCGCACTACATCGGCGATTCGCTGATCGGCTTTCTCGAGCAATCGTCGCGTTTCCTGAAGCCGGTCTACTGCGGCGACACGCTCTATCCGATGCTGGAGATCAGCGACCTGAAGCCCGGCCGCACGACCGGCGTTGTCACCATGAAGCTCACCATCCATAACCAGGCGCGCGAACTGGTGTGCGACGGCGAGCACAAGTATCTTGTGAAGAAGCGACCATAATGGGTCCGGAGGAAACGTCATGCTCGGTGTCATCGCCAAACTCACGATCAAGCCCGGCAGCAATGCCGATTTCGAGGCGACCATGAAGGCGCTTCAGGCCAGGGTGCAGGCCGACGAGCCGGGCAACAAGCTCTATGCCCTGCACAAGACGGACGACGTTAACGTCTATGTCATGTTGGAGCGCTACGCCGATCAGGCGGCGCTCGAAGCCCATCGCGCGGCGCCGCATTTCAAGGAACTGGGCCGCAAGCTCGGTGACTATCTGGCGGGGCGGCCTGACGTTCAGGTCATGCAGGAAGTCTGAAGCACAGGCAGGTCGTCATGGATGGAGTTCTTCCTCGTCACACCAAGCCGGGAACGTCGCCGGGTACCCTGGCCGGCCGTGCACCCGTGGCCGACGAGGCGCTGGACTTCACCCTGGTCGAATACACGCCCGAGAAGTGCGTGGTGCTGCACGGCGTCGAGATCGACGAGTGCCGCTTCCATCTTGGCACGCCCGAACACACCTGGATCGACGTGGCAGGGCGGCCGAGCTCCGAGATGCTGCGCGACCTGGGCGCCGCCTTCGATCTCCATCCGCTGGCCCTAGAGGATGTGTTCCACGGCAACCAGCGCGCCAAGCTCGACTTGTATGGCAAGCAGGGCTTCATCGTGCTCAACGACCCCGCCTACGAAGGCGGCGAGATCAAGTTGCGCCAGGTCAGCATCTTCTACGGCGAGAACTACGTCATCTCGTTCCACGAGCACAAGATGGACGTTTTCAAGCCGGTGCGCGATCGGCTGGAGATGCCCGGCTCGCGGCTGCGCACCTTCGATATCGATTACCTCGTCTACGCGCTGATCGATCTCGTCGTCGACCGCAAGTTTCCGCTGATCGAGGCACTCGCCAACCAGCTCGAAATCCTGGAGGACGAGGCGCTGGGCCACCCCGAGGACAATACGCTCGGCAGCATTCACCAGGCGCGGCGCGCGCTGGTGACGTTTCATCGCATCGAATGGGCCGAGCGCGAGACGATCCTGGCGGTGATGCGGCCCGAGACGCCCTTCATCACGCCCGAAACGCGAACCTATCTGCGCGACTGCTTCGATCATTCGGTGTCGGTTCTCGAACTGCTCGAGAGCTATCGCGAAATGTGCAACGGCCTGATGGAAGTCTATCTGATGCAGTCTTCCAACAGGATGTCCGAGGTCATGAAGACGATGGCGGTGATTACCGTCTTTTTCATGCCGCTCAGCTTTCTCGCAGGCATCTACGGCATGAACTTCGAGCGCGAGGTCGGCAACATGCCGGAGCTCGGCTGGAAGTACGGCTATATGTTCTTCTGGTTCCTGGTCGTCGCCATCGTGGGCGGCCTGTTCTGGTGGTTGAAGCGCAAGCGCTGGCTATAGCGCCGACAGGATCAGCGTTGCTCCCGAGAGGCCCAGAAGCACCAACACGATCCGGCGAAACTGCACGTCATTGATCCGGCCATAGAGCGCGAGGCCAATATGTGCGCCGATGAGCGTGCAGGGCACGGCAATCGCGGCCCAAATGAAGAAGGTGCTGTCGAGGAAGCCGGCCACGGCTGATGACACCAGGGCAAACGCCAGCACGGACATGTTGTACGGCTGATTGGTGGCCCTTTGCTGATGCTTGTCCCAGCCGCGCAGCTGCGCCCAGATCGTGGGTGCGGGGCCGCTCAGGCTGGCGAGGCCTCCCATCACGCCGCCGATGAAGGCGATCGCTGCGTCGGCGATCCGGCCGCCGCCGCGGATGACCGGTGGGTGTCGCATGAAGGCCATCCACGAGACGTAGACGATCAACAGCAGGCCGACGCCGAGCTTGAGCGGCTGGACCTGGACGCCGTCGAGCAGGGCCGTGCCGATCGGCACGCCGACCAGGCCCGCGGTCAGGTAGGGCCAGAGCCGGGGCCAGCTCACGCCCGACCAGATCTTCGGCAGCGATTGCAGGTGGCCGGAGACGCCGCACAGGGCCGTGAGTGGCGCCGCCGTGATCGGCGACATCGCGTGCAGCCAGAAGCCCAGCGACGCCAGCGCATAACCAGTGCCGCTCAATCCATTGACGAATCCCGCCACCAGCGCGCCCACGACGACGATGACGATGTCGCCGGTGGGCGGGAGCGTCATGGGCTCAGCCGCCGGACGAGAAGGCCTGCAGGCCGGTCATGGCGCGGCCGAGGATCAGCGCGTGGACGTCGTGCGTGCCCTCGTAGGTGTTCACCGCCTCGAGGTTCATGACGTGGCGGATTACGTGATATTCGTCCGACACGCCGTTGCCGCCATGCATGTCGCGCGCGACGCGGGCGATGTCGAGCGCCTTGCCGCAGTTGTTTCGCTTGATCAGCGAGATCATCTCGGGCTGCGCCTTGCCTTCGTCCTTGAGGCGGCCAACGCGCATGCAAGCCTGGAGGCCCAGCGCAATCTCGGTCTGCATGTCGGCGAGCTTCTTCTGGATCAGCTGGTTGGCGGCCAACGGCCGGCCGAACTGCTTGCGGTCCATCGTGTAGTTGCGCGCCTGCTTCCAGCAGAATTCCGCGGCACCCATGGCACCCCAGGCGATGCCGTAGCGCGCGTTGTTGAGACAGCCGAATGGGCCGCCCAGGCCCGCGACGTTGGGCAGCATGTTCTCGACCGGCACCATGACGTCATCCATCATGATCGCTCCAGTGACCGAGGCGCGCAGGCTGAACTTGCCTTCGATCTTCGGCGTCTCGAGGCCCTTCATGCCGCGCTCCAGGATGAAGCCGCGGATCGCGCCGCCGTCGAGCTTGGCCCAGATCACCAGCACGTCGGCGATCGGCGCGTTGGTGATCCACATCTTCGAGCCCGAGACCTTGAAACCGCCGGGCACGGTGACGGCGCGCGTCAGCATGCCGCCCGGATCGGAGCCGTGATCGGGCTCGGTGAGGCCGAAGCAGCCGACCCATTCGCCGGTTGCGAGCTTGGGCAGATACTTCATGCGCTGTTCTTCGCTACCGTAGGCGTAGATCGGATGCATGACGAGCGAGGACTGCACGCTCATGGCCGAGCGGTAGCCCGAGTCGACCCTCTCTACTTCACGCGCCACCAGCCCGTAGACGGTGTAGCTCGAGCCGGCGCAGCCGTACTTCTCGGGCAGCGTGGAACCCAGGAGGCCCAGCGCACCCATCTCGTTCATGATCTCGCGATGGAACTTCTCGTGCCGGTTGGCTTCCAGCACGCGGGTCATCAGCTTCTCCTGGCAGTAGTCGCGCGCCACATCGCGGATCGCGGTTTCCTCTTCGGTCAGCTGGTCGTCGAGGAAGAAGGGGTCTTCCCAGTCGAAAGCCTTGGCATCGGCGCGCGTGCCCTTGGCGGCGCTCTTGATCGGGGTGGCTGCAACAGACATGGGATCCTCCGGATTTCTCGGAGGTCTTATCAAGAAGCGCGCACTGCGCCAACAGGGCTCGGTGGCGGCAAATCAGGCCGCGACGGTGGTGGCTTCGGTCCGGTTGCTGAGGAGCTTGAAGATATCGAGGCTGATGCGGCCGAATTTTTCCGACGCGCGGGCTTCGATCGTCCTGGGCCGCGGCACGTCGATCCTGATGTCGGCTGCGATCCGGCCCGGTCGGGCGGACATCACCACGACCCGGTCCGACAGGAAGACGGCCTCCGGGATCGAGTGGGTGACGAACAGGATCGTCTTGCGCGACGCGCTGGTCTCGCCCCAGATACGCAGCAGCTCGAGGGCCATGTCGTCGCGCGTCATGGCATCGAGCGCGCCGAACGGCTCGTCCATCAGCAGGAGCGGCGGATCGAGGAGGAGGGCGCGGCAGAGGGCGGCGCGCTGTTGCATGCCGCCCGAGAGCTCGCGCGGCAGCTTCTCGGCAAAGCCGTTCAGTCCCGCCATCTCGAGCAGTTCATGCGCGCGCTTCTTCAGCCCCGAGGCATCCTTGCCCGCAAGCTCGGCAGGCAGCAGCACGTTCTGCAGGATCGAGCGCCATTTGAGCAGGATCGGCTGCTGGAAGACCATGCCGATGTCGGCAATTGGCCGGGTCACCTCGCGGCCCGCCACCTTCACCGTGCCTGCGGTCGCCGGGCGAAGACCAGCCACGATTCTGAGCAACGTCGACTTGCCGCAGCCGCTGGGTCCGACGAGCGAGACGAATTCGCCCATGCCGACGGTCAGCGAGATGCCGGCGAGGGCCTCGACCGGGCCGCTCGCCGCCTCGTAGATCATGCCGACCTTGTCGAGGTCGATCAGCCTGTCGTTCACGCCGGTTACAACGCGATGGGGTGTCAGTTTGTCTTCTTCGGCATTTCTACCTTGGTGTAGAAATCCATCGAGTAGACGTCCTTGCACTCTGCCTTCTTGGAGAGACCCATATAGGCGTTCACCAGGTCGACCGAGTTGCACATCTTCTTTTCCTCGATCCAGCCGATGCCATTCTTGGCGTAGCGCTCGGTGTTCATCAGGGCGAGGCCCATGGCCATGTTCTCGGTCAGCGCCTCGACGTCGATCTCGGGGACGCGCTTCTTGAAGATCACCATGGCGGCCTTGGGGTCAGCCATGACGTCGCGCCAGCCCATGTAGGAGGCTTCGAGGAAGTCCTTCAGCACCTTGGGGCGTTCCTTCATCGTCTTGGCGCTGGCGGCGATCGACAGCGAGTAGAGGTCGAAACCGTAGTCGGCCCACATCATCATCACGACGTTGCCCTTGCCCGAGGCCTTTTCGTAGAGCGGGAGGCCGGTGCTGGCGTCGCCGACGCCGTCGAGGCGCTTCTCGGCCAGCGCCGCGATCTTGGCGGCGGGCTCGATGTTCACCCAGCTGATCTTGCTGGCGTCGATGCCGGTGAGCTTGGCGAAGCCCGGGAACATCTGGCGCTGGCTGTCGCCCGGAGGGGCGCCCAGGGTCTTGCCCTCGAGATCCTTGGGCTTGGAGATCGGAGCGCTCTTGAGGCTGAAGAAGTTGAGCGCGGTGTTGTCCCAGATCATGCCGACTGACTTCACAGTCGAGCCGCGCGTGGAGGCGGCGATGACAACAGCCGAGTCGGCAACGCCCGCGTCGGCGCGGCCGGTGTCGAGCTTGGCGATCACATCGCCCGAGCCCTTGGAATTCTCCAGGGTCACGTCGAGGCCTTTGGCCTTGTAGTAACCCTTCTCGAGGGCGACCCAGTAGGCGGCATGGTCGCCGACCGGGAACCAGTTGAGGGCGAAGTTGAATTTTTCCTGGGCCGAAGCCGCACTGCCGAACGCGAGAAGCGCAGCAAGCGCGAGTGACGTGATGCGAAGCATGAGAAGTCCCCCTATCGTTCGATCAATCGATCCCTTCGGCCCATGGCGCCCACAGATGCGCCACAAGAACGACCAGACCGTACAATGCCAGTCCCACCGCGGAAATCCAGATCAGGGCGGCGAAGGCCACCGACGTGTTCATGCTGCTCTGGGTGGTGACAATGACGTAGCCCAGCCCGCGCTGGGACGCCACGAATTCGCCCACGATCGCGCCGACGACGGCGGCGGTCGCGGTGATCTTGAGCGAGCTCAGGATATAGGGCAGCGCGTTGGGAATGCGGATCTTGGCGAAGATAAGCCATTTCGGTGCGTTGAAGACGCGGCCAAGGTCGAGCATGTCGGCCTCGACCTGGCTCAATCCGACGGCGGTGTTGATCACGACCGGGAAGAAGCCGATCAGCGCTCCCATCAGCATGTTGGGGAAGATGCCGTAGCCCATCCACACCAGGAACAACGGCGCGATCGCGACCTTGGGCAAGGTGTTCAGGAAGACGAGGAAGGGCACCAGCGCATTGGCGATCAGCGGCGACCAGGCGATGGCGACGCCCAGCATCACACCCACGGCGGCCGCCATGAAGAACGCGCCGATGATTTCCCACGTCGTGGTCCACACATGCTGGGCCCAGGGAACCTCGGGTGCCCACAGTGCATCGAGCACCGACATCGGCGAGGGCAGCAGATAGGCGCGGATGCCTGAGTAACTGACGGCAAGCTGCCAGATCGCGAGCAGCGAAACGAACAGCACGATTGTCGGCCAGTACTGCCGGGCCAAGGCCTTAATTTTCATGTTGTCGTGCAGCGCATTACAGTGACACTGACGAACGCAGAATTGGCCGTCAAGGCGAGGATCATCGGTGAAGCTGTCCCTGTGTAACGAGGTGATCCGCGAGCTTCCGTTCGACCGCCAGTGCGATCTTGCAGCGGGTCTCGGCTACCGTGGACTCGAAGTGGCACCTTTCACGTTCGGCGACGATGCATGGCGCATGCCAGCCTCCAAGCGCGGCGATATTCGCAGCGCCTGCAGGGCCGCGGGCATCGAAGTGAGCGGCCTGCATTGGCTTCTTGCAGCACCTGTCGGCCTCTCGATCACCACATCGGACCGCACGGTCTGGCAGAAGAGCGTCGACGTTCTGCGCGCCTCGGTCGAACTCTGCGCCGACCTGGGCGGCGCTTACCTGGTGCATGGTTCGCCGGCGCAACGTCGCGTAGCGGAAGCCTCCGATGCGAAGCGCGCGGAGGAGGCGTGGGCAATCGCTGCGGAAGCTGCGCAGAAGGCGGGCGTCGTCTATTGCCTGGAGCCGCTCGCCCAACCTGACTGCAACTTCATCAATACGCTGGCCGAGGCTTCGGCGGTCGTCCAGCGCATCGGCACTCCTGCCTTCAAGTCGATGATCGACACGCTTGCTGCATCGTTGATGGAGGCGGAGCCGGTGGCTGACGTCATTCGCAAGTGGATGCCGACCGGGTTGGTGCAACATGTCCAGTTCAACGATCGCAACAAGCGCGGACCGGGCGAGGGCGACGACAAGTTCGCGCCTGTGCTCGCGGCGCTGAAGGAGACCGGCTATGACGGCTGGGTCGCCATGGAACCCTTCATCTATGAACCCGACGGGCCGACCTGCGCCGCGCGCATGATCGGCTACGTGTCGGGCCTTCTGGAGCAATAGACATGAAAGTGAAGCTGGAAGCGGCCGATCGCTTCGAGCGCGATTTCGTTCTGCGCCTGCCGTTCCGCTTCGGCGTGATCACGGTCACGCACGGCACGCAGGCCGTGCTGCGCGTTCGCCTCAAGCTCGAAGATGGCCGTACCAGCGAAGGCGTTGCCGCCGAAGCGCTGGCCGCCAAATGGTTCGAGAAGAGCCCGCAGTTCACGGACGCACAGAATCACGACCAGCTTCGCCAGGCGCTGCAACTCGCGATCGACAACTACGTGGCGCAGGGCTCTGCCACGCCGTTCGGCCTCTATGCCGGGGCCTACCGTCAGCAGATCGCCAAAGGCGCCGGGCTCGGACTCAATCCGCTGGTCGCGGCCTATGGTCCGGCGCTCCTGGACCGGGCGATCCTCGACGCAGTCGGCAAGGCAACGGGGCAGTCGTTCGCGCAGATGATCGCGTCGAACGTGCCGGGAATCGCGGCGACCGACCTGACGCCGGACATCAAGGACGCCGAGCTCCAGTCGTTCCTGAAAGGCCTGAAGCCGGGCGCGAGAATCGACATGCGCCATACGGTAGGGCTCGTCGATCCGCTGACGGCGGCGGACCGCCCGGCGGCGGAACGTGTGAACGACGGCCTGCCGGAGACACTCGAAGAGGTCGTGTCCTATTACAAGGGCCGCTACTACAAGCTGAAGGTCGGTGGCAATGTGACGGCCGATCTCGAACGGCTGACGAAGATCGCCTCCGTCCTCGACAAAGGCGCGGGCGACTATCGCTGCACCTTCGACGGCAACGAGCAGTACGACGACGTCGACGGGATCGTCGAGTTGTGGCGCAAGGTCGAGGAGACGCCGGCGCTCGCGCGCATGGTCAAGTCGACGCTGTTCATCGAGCAGCCGATCAAGCGCCAGTCGGCGCTCAGCCGCCCCGTGACAGCACTCGCCAAATACCGCCCCGTCATCATCGACGAGTCCGATGGCGAGCTCTCGACTTTCCCTGAAGCGTTGAAGCTCGGTTATGCGGGCGTCTCGACCAAGAACTGCAAGGGCTTCTACAAGTCGATCCTGAATGCCTCGCGCGTGGCGAAGCTGGGCGCCGGGCACTTCATGTCGGCGGAGGATCTCACCACGCAGTCCGGCGTCAGCGTCCAGCAGGATTTAGCACTGGTCTCGTTGCTCGGTCTCACGCATGTCGAACGCAATGCGCACCATTTCATCGACGGCATGTCGGGAGTTTCGGAAGCGGAGCAGGCATCGTTCCTCGCCGCGCACCCAACCCTTTACGACCGTCAGGCCGGAAAACCGGTGCGGCTGAAGGTGCAGGGCGGAAAGATCAACCTCACGTCGCTCGGCTGTGCAGGTTTTGCCGTCGGTGCAGACGTCGATTTCAAGGCGCTGCGCCCCATGACCGCCGCGCCGAAGGAGCGCATCCAATGACGACGCAATTGCCTGCGCGCTTCGAGTCGATAGAAGCGCTCGAAGAATTCATGACCCAGCCGTCCGAGGCGCTGATCGCCGATCTCGCGAAGACGCCGGGCGACATCATGGTGCTGGGCGTCGGCGGCAAGATGGGCCCGACGCTCGCACGCATGGCCAAGCGCGCGGCGCCGGCCAAGCGCGTGATCGGCGTGGCGCGCTTCAGCGAGAAGGGCGTGCGCGAGGAACTGGAGAAGGCAGGCGTCGAGGCGATGCCGGCGGATCTTCTCGATCGTGCAGCGCTCGAGAAGCTGCCGAAAGTGGCCAACATCGTGTTCATGGCCGGCCGCAAGTTCGGCGCCGCGGGCAACGTGCCGCTTACCTGGGCGATGAACGTGCACGTGCCGGCGATGGTTGCGGAGGTGTTCAAGACGTCGCGCATCGTCGCGTTCTCGACAGGCTGCGTTTATCCGTTCGTGCCGGTCGAGAGCGGTGGCGCAACAGAAGAGACGCCCGCGATCCCGCCGCCCGGTGACTACGCCAATTCCTGCGCCGGCCGCGAGCACATGTTTTCGTATTTCTCGGTCCAGCACAGCACGCCGGGCCGGCTGTTCCGGCTCAACTACGCGATCGACATGCGCTACGGCGTCCTGCACGACGTCGGCCGCAAGGTGCGCGACGGCGAGGCGATCGATCTTGCGATGGGGCATGTGAACGTGATCTGGCAGGGCGATGCGAACAGCGTGGCACTGCGCTGCCTCGCGCACGCCACAACGCCGACGTCACCGATCAACGTCACCGGGCCGCAGACGATCGAGGTGCGCGCGCTCGCCTTGGAGTTCGGCAAACTGCTGGGCAAGACGCCGACGTTCTCCGGTACGCCCGCGCCGACCGGCTGGCTCAACAATGCCGCCCGCATGGTGAAGGAGTTCGGCCCGCCCAGCGTGCCGCTGCAGAAGATGGTCGAATGGACAGCGGACTGGCTCGGCCGCGACATGGCCACGCTCAACAAGCCGACGCATTATGAAGTGCGCGATGGCCAATATTGAGCCCATCGATCCGGCCGAGGCGGAGGCCGTCTGGCCGCTCTCCATCGAAGCTGGCTGGAACCAGAACATCGCCGACTGGCGCTTCATGCTGGGAGCGGGGCGAGGCTACGGCCTGAAGAATGAGAGCGGCACCTGGGAAGCGAGTTCGCTCGTCCTGCCGCTCGGCCAGCATCTCGCCTGGATCAGCATGGTGCTGGTGACCACGAGCCGCCGGGGCGGCGGGGTGGGCACCGGCCTGCTGAAGCGATGCCTCGACGAGGTGAAAGCCAACGATGCCGTGGCCGGCCTTGATGCAACGGAGCAGGGACGGCCGATATATCTCAAGCTCGGCTTTCACGATCTCTACAAGATCGCGCGGTGGCATCTCGATGCGGCGAAGCAAGTCGTGGCGCCGCCGCCGGGCGTGATTGTGCGATCGTTCACGATTGCCGACCTTCCAAAGCTTCCGGCCTACGATCGCCCGCTGTCCGGGATGGAGCGGCCGACTCTGCTAGCGCATCTCGCCACGCGGCAGCGGGGACTGGCGTGGGTGGCGGAAACGCCGTCGGGAAAGCTCGCGGGCTTTGCTTTGGGTCGCGAAGGCCGGAATGCGAGTTCTATCGGCCCGGTGATCGCCGACAACGAGGCCGTGGCGCTGGCATTGATTTCGAAAGCAACGACGGCGGCCAAGGGACCGTTCATTATGGACGTGCCAGCGGCTCACGGCGTCATCCGGAAGTGGCTGGAGACGCAAGGCGCGGTGTCGCCTCGCGGATACATGCGGATGACCCTCGGCACGGCAAAAAAGCTCGACGATCCGGCTCACGTCTTTGCTCTCGCGGGGCCCGAACTGGGATAGAATACGACCATGCATTGGAACGAACTCCCGCAACCGGTCCTGTCTCTCCTGCGCCACGGCACGGTGATCCCCGCGCATCCGCTGGCACTCGATGCCGAGCGCAAGTTCGACAAGGAATCCCAGCGTGCAATTGCGCGCTATTACGTCGATGCAGGTTCGGGCGGCCTGGCCGTCGGCGTACATTCGACACAGTTCGCGATCCGCGAGGTCGGTCTATACACACCGGTGCTGGAACTCGCGATCCAGACGGCCAGGGAATGGACCGACCGGCCGCTGGTGATGATCGCGGGGGCTGTCGGCAAGACGGCGCAGGCGGTAGAGGAAGCCAAGACCGCTCGCTCGCTCGGCTATCACGCCGTCCTGCTGTCGCTCGCGGCGCTGAAGGGTGCGAGCGAGGACGAGCTGATCGAGCATTGCTCGGCCGTGGCGAAGGAAATGCCGCTGATCGGCTTCTACCTGCAGACCGCGGTCGGTGGCATCCCGCTGTCGCGCGGCTTCTGGAGCCGCTTTGCCGCGATCGACAATGTCGTGGCGATCAAGGTGGCGCCATTCAACCGTTACCGCACGCTCGACGTCGCTTTCGGCATCGCCAACGCGCACGCCGAGGAGCGCATCACGCTCTACACCGGTAATGACGATCACATCGTGGCCGATCTCCTGACGCCGATGGTGGTGCGTACGGGCAATCGCGAGGTGACCTTGCGTTTTCATGGCGGCCTGCTCGGCCATTGGAGCGTGTGGACGCGCGGCGCGGTGAAGCTGCTGGAGAAGATCAAGCTCTCGGTATCGGTCGGCGCCATTCCGCCGGAGACGCTGGCGCTCGACTCCTTCGTGACCGACTGCAACTCGGTAGTGTTCGACGTCGAGCACGATTTCGCCGGCTGCAGTCCCGGCTGCCACGAGATCCTGCGGCGGCAGGGATTGCTGAAGTCGATCGAATGTCTCGATCCGCACGAGAAGCTCAGCCCCGGCCAGAGCGAGGGCATCGACCGGTTGTACGCCACCTATCCTGAGCTGCACGACGACGCTTTCGTGGCCGCGAACCTCGCGCGCTGGCGGAGCTGACGTGGACGATCTGTTCGCGAAGAACGACGCGCTGGGCGTTGCCGAGCTCGTTCGCATGCGCAAGCTGGGCGCCCGGGAGCTGCTCGATGGCACGCTGGCCAACCTGCGTAAGCTCAACGGCACGCTGAACGCGATCACCGATTTCTACGACGACGCGCCGCCGCCGCCGGAGGGGCCGTTCCAGGGCGTGCCGTATGTCATCAAGCAGCTGATGGCCGATTGTGCCGGCCATCCGACGACTCTCGGCTCGAAGTTCTTCGCCAAGCAGCCGGTGGCGGTAGCCGACAGTGCCGCCGTCGCGCGTATGCGCAAGGCGGGTCTCGTGATCGTGGGCCGCACCAACACCAGCGAATTTGGGCTCGCGCCAACGACCGAGCCCGCGTTTGGCGGAGCCACGATCAATCCATGGCGCAAGGACCTCTCGCCGGGAGGCTCTTCCGGCGGTTCGGCGGCAATCGTGGCCGCGCGCGGTCTCCCAATGGGCCATGCGACCGATGGCGGAGGCTCGATCCGCATTCCCGCGAGCCTGTGCGGCCTGTTCGGGCTCAAGCCCTCGCGCGGTCGGATCAGCCTGGCGCCGATCGGCGAAACGTTGGCGGGGGCGGGCGCCCAGCACTGCGTGTCCATCTCTGTCCGCGACTCGGCGGCGCTGCTCGACGCGACGGCTGGAGCTGAACCGGGCGATCCCTATGGCATCGCACTGCCGTCCGACTCGTTTCTCGACGCCACGAGACGCGCGCCGGGAAAGCTGCGCGTGGCTTTCATGCGCAAGCCGGTCGGCGGCAGAGCCCTCGATCCAGTGCTGGTGAAGGCAATCGAACGCACGGCGAAACTGCTCGAGGAACTCGGCCATCATGTCGAGGAGGCCGCGCCCGATTACGACGCGGCGGCGCTCAATGCGGCGTTCTGGATGGGGATGAGCGCCAACACCTACACGAACATTCAGCTGCGCTCGGCGGGGCGCACGCCGGGGCCGGGCGACCTTGAGCCGGTGACAGTCGAAACGGCGCGACGCGGCGGATTGGTGAGCGCCAACGACTATATCCGCGGCGTGCAGACCTTCCATCGCACGGGCCGCGCGCTAGGCGCCTTCTTCGAGAAATTCGACGTGCTGCTGTCGACCACGCATGCGCGGACGAGTCTGCCGCTTGGCACGGTGCGCATGGACGGCACGCTCGAGGCGTTCGACGAGCAGGTGGCGCCGATGACGGCGTTCACCGCGGTGTGCAATGCGACGGGGGTGCCAGCGATGTCGGTGCCGCTGGAATGGACCGACGATGGCTTGCCGATCGGTATGCACTTCGCGGCGAAATTGGGCGCGGAAGAAACTCTGTACTCCCTTGCAGCTCAACTCGAGAAGGCGCGCCCCTGGCGCGATCGCCGGCCATGATGATTTGCGACGCACAGGTCCATGTCTGGGGCGCCAACACGCCCGAGCGCCCGTGGCCGGCCGGCCGCGCCGAACCTCACCGGGAGCCGCTGGGGAAAGAAGAGCTTCTGGCCGAGATGAAAAAGGCCGGCGTTGACCGCGCGATCCTCGTGCCGCCGTCGTGGGAGGGAGATCGCAACGATCTCGCCAACGACGCGGCATCGAGTCATCCGCAGAACTTCGCCAGCATGGGCCGCTTAGATCCCGACGCTCTCAACGCGCGCGAGATTATCAAGGACTGGAAGAAGCAGCCCGGCATGCTAGGCGTACGCTTCACGTTCCATACGCCGGTGCTGCGCCAGCCGTTGCTCGATGGCAAATTCGACTGGGTGTGGGGCGAGATGGAGAAGGGCGGCATCCCGGCGATGGTGCTGTTCCATCACGAGTACATGCACCTCGCCGACAAGGTGGCCGAACGCTATCCCGGCCTGAAGCTCGTGCTCGATCATCTCGGCCTGAAGAGCGGCAAGGATGTCACCGAAGCGACCAACTTCGCCACGCTCGACAACGTACTGGCGCTGGCCAAGCGCCCCAACGTGGCGGCCAAGGTCACGGCGATGCCCTGCTACGCTGCCGACAAGACCTATCCGTTCAAGTCGGTGCATCCGCACATCAAGCGCGTGTTCGAGGCGTTCGGACCGAAGCGCACTTTCTGGGGCACCGACTGGTCACGCCTGCCGTGCAGCTATCGCCAGGGCGTCACGATGTTCACGGAAGAGATGCCTTGGCTGAAGGGCCAGGACCTCGAATGGGTGATGGGCCGCGGCGTCTGCGAGTGGTTGGATTGGAAGTAGCTCTCGCCGATCGGCCAGGCTCAGTTCTGTAAATTTGGCGCCAGGTCCTTCGCTTCGTTCAGGACGACATTACAACTTGCGCATCACCGTCTGCGAGCCGCCGCCCCAGATTGGAAGATAAGCCATCTTGTAGCCGGCGCCGCCGGTCACGATCGGATGGATCGCGAGCGGTGAGCTGGCGATGTCCTCGCCCTTGTCGAACATATATTGCTGAACGCGCTTGAGGTCCCAGGCGTCGTGCTTCGCTATCTTCTCAGCGAGTTCGAGGGGCAGGAGCAGGACCTGTTCGCCGCGCTGGTTCTTGCGGCTCTGGCCGGACATCACGATCTCGGCGCGCATGGCTGCGATGACCGGATCGAGGATCGCCTCGGGCGTGGCACCTTCGCCGTCGCCGGGAAGCACTTCGGCAGTCCCCGAGATCCCCATCACCATGACGGCGCTCGCATCCTTGCCGACACCGAGACGCTCGGTCAGGCCGGGGAAGGGGCCTTCATTGCGCTCGGCAAAGCAGAACGTGAACTTGGCCGGCTGGCCCATGGTTGCCATGTCGCCGGTCTCCGAACGCGCGCCGCCGATATTGCGCAGGCAGAGTTGCAGCGCGCGGCCGATGCAGGCGTTGGCGCGCGTGCCGGGTCCGATGGCATTGGTCAGTGCGTTGATGCCCAGCTTGCGGGCGATCGGCCCATGGACGCAGAGCGCCACGGCGGCGCTGCCTGTCGTCGTAGCGATGCCGAGAAGATTGAAGTCGGGCTCGAGGACCGCCTGCGCCGCGGCGAGCACGACAGGCAATTCAGCGGGCACGCAGCCCGCGATCACGCATTGATAGGCGACGGCGTCCGGCGTGATCTCGCCGAACATCGGCGGCATCATGCCGAGCGACTCGGTGCGATTGGTAATGTCTGCGACCATTGCGTCGAGGCGCTTCTGCGTCGGAGGAACCAGAGGGAGGCCGTCCGAGAGTTCGGCCTCCGTCAGGATCTTCTGGGCGGTCTCCCAATCCGTCGACGGATCGACGACGGGCCAGCCGCTCCACTCGCTCACAACCTCGACCTCAGCGGGCGATGCGCGTGCAGGCGACCATGGTGCCGCCGAAGGACGGGATGAACGCCGAGTGCTTGCCCGGGCCGCCCGCTACCGTAATGTGAATGTCCTCCGGGCTTCGGCCAATGGACAGCCAGTCGCCGTCCGGCTTGTGACCTGTGCTCTCGTAGGTCGCGAGGTTTTCCTTCGATACGCGCGAGAGATGGATGCGCGAACGCTTCCACAGCTCCTGGCGGATGCTCTCTATGGTGAAGCCGTCGCGTTTGAGCGTCGCGGCATGTTCGGGGCCGATGATCACGAACATCGGGCCCTTGCCGTAGACCGTGTTGGCGCCAGGATTGGCCATGCCGCCCGCGAAGGTGGTCAGCAGGCCGTCGCCCGTAGTCGAGCCGTGGTCGTTCAGGTTATGCGGACCTTCGCCGGACATCACCGTGACCACGCTGTCGGTCGGCGCGAAGCCGCGCTGCACGTGATAGGGCGCCCAGGGATTCTCTTCCTCGTTCTCGCCGAAGCAGAAGGTGAACTTGGCGGGGTTGCCCTGGGTCGACCGATCCATTTCGCCGGGCTTGGCGCCGGCCACGTTCAGGAGCATCAAGCCGAGCGCCCGGCCGATAGTGGCGTTGGCCTGGCGACCCTGGCCGAAGCAGTTGGTGCCGCAGTTGATGTTGAGCTCGTGCCGGATCGGGCCGCTCACCATAACCATCGGCGCACAGGAATGCGTGGTCGCGAGCGTGCCGTGCAAGTTGAAATCCGGCTCGAGCACGCTGCGCAGGGCAGCGGTCACGACCGGGAAATACTCCGGCTTGCAGCCCGCCATCACAGCGTTGGCGGCGAGTGCCTGTACGGTCGGAATGACCTGGCGCGGCGGAACCGGTGCGAAGGGGCGATTGTCGCCGCGCACCGTCTCGACGAACTTCGCCACCTTGGCCTCGGTCGGCACGAACAACGGCATGCCGTCGCTCCAGCCCTGTTCGGTGGCGAACTCGTTGAACGCCTCGACATCCATGTCGCCGATGTCGATCACTTCCTGCTCGGCGATGTCTTTCATTTGCTCGTCGCCTCGGTCAGTCCCTTGGTCGCTGCCTCGATGCGCTCCCGCAGTTCGTCGGCATTGAGGCCGCCGACGGGATGCTTCACTACGATCAACCGGGCCTCGACCTTGCGGGCTTTCGCCTGGGCCAGGACCAGCGGCTTGAATGTCTCAGTGGCAACCACGAATGCGGTGATGCCGAGCTTCTCGAGTTCGAGGCTGTCGTGGAAACTCCACGATGAACAGCTTCCTCAATCCCCTAAGGCTAGAATGGCCGCCCGATAGTTCTTGGCGACGTCCTGGATCAGTTCCTTCGGCGCGGGCTGGCTGGCGCTGTTCTTGGCCATGAACTTGATGTTCTCGACCTGGCGATGCGCGCCCATTTTGGCGCGGATGCCTTCGAGCAACTCGCGGGCGTTCGGCTTGGAGTTCGAGATCAGCGCGATCGGGTCGGTCGCCCAGTTGACGGGCTTGAGCGTGACCTTTTCGGCAGAGGTCGCAGAAAGGCCGAAGGACGGATTGTAGATGCGCATCGAGGTTTCTCCTCAGTTCTTGTTGAGAGCCGCGACGATGGCTTTCGCCGCCCGCTCGCCGTCGGCGACCGCCTCGTTGAGATAGGGGCGGGTGCCGGCGCGGACGTCGCCGACGGCATAGATCGTCGGCACCGAAGTGCGGCCCTCGGCGTCGACAACGATATGCCCCATTGCGTCGCGTGCAAGCGAATCCGGCAGGAATTCCGCAGCGGGAGACTGGTTGATGTAGACGAACACCGCGCTGGCCGGAATGGACTTTCGCTGACCACCCGTCTCGACCACCACATTGTCCAGACCCGCTGCCCCGCCTTCGAGTGCGACGATGCGACCGGCGATGCGCTCGATGCCGTCGGGCGTCTCGGCATCCGAAGCATCGACGATTGTCACTCTGCCCGCTACGCCCACGAGCTCGCGCGCTTCTATGGCGGCCCAGCCCGCGGCGCCTGCCACGACCACAGGCAGGCCCGCGAATAGAGGACCGTCGCAGGAGGCGCAGTGGGAAACGCCGCGGCCCTCGAAGTCGGCTTCGTTCGAAAGGCCGAGTTTGCCCTTGTTGAGTCCGGTGGCGACGACGAGGAGGCGCGCGGTGTGGCTTTCGCCGTCCTCCGTCGCGACTGTCCACGGATCGCCGCCCGAAATCCTTCTGGCGTCGCCGAAGCCCATCTCGACACCCGCGACGGCGGCTTCGTCGGTGAGGCGCGAGGCCATTTCGGGGCCACCCCAGGGTTCTTCGAATTCGTGCAGCTCGGTGAGATTGATCAGTTGCCCGCCGGGAGCGAGCTTGTCGATGCACAGGGTCTTCAGTCCCGTGCGCGCGACTTCGGTGGCGGTGACGAGGCCCGCGGGGCCGGCGCCGATGACGATAACGTCGTATGATGGGGTACTCATGACGCCGCCTTAATAGGCGTTTGACGCGGCCAAGACTAATACCTAGTAATACTAGGTATGGAAGCTGAAATGCTGAAGGGGCACCTCGATGCCATGGTGCTGGCTGCGCTCGAAGCGGAACCGGCGCACGGCTATGCCGTCATCGAGACGATCAAGCGCGCGAGCGCCGGCACCTTCGACCTGCCCGAGGGAACGGTCTACCCGGCGCTGCATCGCCTCGAGCACGCGGGTCTGCTGGCCAGTGCCTGGAGCACGCCACCGGGCGGCCGCAAGCGCCGGGTCTATGCGCTGACCAAAAGCGGAACGGCGGCGCTCGCCGACCGGCGCAAGGCGTGGGATCGCTTTTCAAAGGCCGTCGATACGATGCTGACCGGAGGCCGAACATGGCCGGCGTGATCGACACCTATCTGGCGAGCTTGCGCCGGGAATTCGCATTCGACCCGGCTCTGGGGCGGCGCATGACCGAGGAAATCGGGTCGCACCTGTGGGATGCGGCCGAGGCCGATCCGGCCTGGCCTTCGGCCGAGGCGGAGCGGCGCGCCGTCGAGCGCTTCGGCCTGCCGTGCGAGATCGCCGCTGAATTCGCAGCGGACGCCATTGCGCGCCAGAGCAAACGGACATGGATCGCACTCTTGGCCACCCTGGCTGCGACTTTCGTTGCCATGCGGCTGCGACAGATGTGGCTCGGCAACGTGGAGGACCTGCTCCCGACTTTGGCGCCGATCGTCGATCGCTACGCCTTCATCGCAGCCCTCGTGGTGGGCGCGGTCGGGTGGTTCGCGTGGCGCAGGTCGTGGCTGCCGCTTGCGGTTTGCCTCATGGCAATCGTGGCTTCGGTGGCGGCGGGCATCCTGCGCGCCGGACTCTTCGTCGACGGAGCGCCGCTCTCCGTGCTGCTTGCGGCGGTCGCCGAGATCGCGCTGATCGGCTTGCTGGCATTCCATGTGATCGGGTTGGGGCGGCGTCTGCGCCGCACGGTCCTGCTGCGGAGGGTCCGATGAACGGCTGGCGGTTGCCCGGCCTGTCGTCGCTGGCGCTTGTAGCCATGGCGGGCGCAGTCCTCGCCACCCACATGGGCGATGTCGAAGGATTGCGGCTGATCATCCGGGTAACGGCGCGCACATCGTTGATCCTGTTCGTAATGGCCTTCGCCGCCGCCGCGATGGTCGAGTTGGCAGCCAATGACTGGACGCGCTGGCAGCGCCGTAACCGCCGCTATCTCGGCGTCTCCTTCGCCGTGTCGCATTTCATCCATCTCGCTGCGCTCATCGCGTTGGCCAGGGTCGATCACGACCTGTTCTGGAAACTCACCAATGTGGCCAACATCGTCCTCGCGGGAGCAGCGTACGTTTTCCTGGCGGCGATGACGGCAACCTCGTTCGACCGCGCGGCAAGGTGGCTCGGCGCGAGCAACTGGCGCCTGCTCCATCTCCTGGGCGGCTGGTACATCTGGATCAGCTTTGCCGTCGCCATCGGAAAGCGACTGCCGCAGGGGCCGATCTACTGGGCCATGATGGCGCTCCTGCTGGCGGCGGGCATCATCCGGCTGATGGCGATGGCTCGCCGCAATCGCAAGGAAGCAATGGCCTAAGATTTTTTCGCCGCACGCGATGTCTGGCGCATGAATTGCTCACAGGCACTTGGTCCAAACTGAGCTAAGGTCGGGACCAAGGAAAAGCGGGGGCATGGCGTATTTCTCTCAACAGCTGATCAATGCCATCACCTTGGGCGCCATCTACGGGCTCATCGCCATCGGATACACGATGGTTTACGGCATCATCGGCATGATCAATTTCGCCCACGGCGAAATCTTCATGATTGGCGCCTTTATTTCCCTTATCGGCTTCCTGATCTGCGCGGCACTGGGCATTTCATCGGCGCCAGTGGCGATCGTGCTGGTGCTGCTGCTGGCGATGGCCTTTACCGCGATCTACGGCTGGACGATCGAGCGGGTCGCTTACCGGCCATTGCGCGGCTCGTTCAAGCTGGCGCCGCTAATCTCGGCGATCGGCGTGTCGATCCTGCTGCAGAACTACGTGCAGCTGGCGCAGGGCGCGCGTCCCAAGCCGGGCGGAGAGATCGTCGTGGGCGGCTTCAATCTCTTCAGCGCCGACGGCTTCGACGTCCGCATCACCTGGCTGCAGATCATCATCGTGGTGGTGACGGTCCTGCTGATGGCGGGCTTCAGCTGGCTCATCTCCTCGACATCGCTCGGCCGGCAGCAGCGTGCCTGTGAGCAGGACATGAAGATGGCGGCTCTGCTGGGCGTCAATGTCGACCGCACGATTTCGCTCACGTTCGTGATGGGCGCGGCGCTTGCTGCCGTCGCGGGCATGTTGTTCCTGATGTATTACGGCATCATCGACTTCTACATCGGCTTCCTGGCCGGCATCAAAGCATTCACGGCGGCGGTGCTGGGCGGCATCGGCTCGCTGCCGGGCGCGATGCTGGGTGGACTGCTGATCGGCATGATCGAGGTCTTCTGGGCCGGCTATTTCTCGAGCGAGTACAAGGACGTCGCGGTGTTCGCAATCCTGGTGCTCGTGCTGATCTTCCGGCCGTCCGGTCTGCTCGGCCGGCCGGAGATCGAGAAGGTCTGAGCCGATGACGCGCGATCTTCCCTCGATGGTGAAGGATGCGGCGCTCACGGCACTCGTGTCCGCGGCGCTCGGCATCTTTATCGTGGGCTTCCGCACCAACAGCCTTGCCGCCCGGGGGCTGCAGTTCGATTTTCAGCTGGTCGATCTTGCAATCGCGGTCGCCACGATCTTCGTCGGCCGTGTCGGCCTGTTGCTGGCCGCGGAGGGGAAACGCTGGCCGGCACTGGGGCTGGGCGTGATTCTGTGCGTCATTGGCGCGGCGCCGCTCAAATTGCCATCGACCTTCCTGCACTGGTTCATCGTGCTGGCGGGCGCGGTCATCATCCTGCGCGGCCTGTGGCCGTGGGCGAGCGCGACGATGGGCAAGGCGGAGCGCTCCAAACGCGGCATCCACATGCGTGGTGTCGCGATCAAGTGGTTCGGCGCGGCGCTGCTGGTCCTGGCGTTCATGATGCCGTTCACGCCCTTCGCCGATCAGAAGACGATGGATCTCGCGGTGCTGATCCTCACCTACATCATGCTGGGATGGGGATTGAACATCGTGGTCGGCCTGGCAGGGCTGCTCGACCTGGGCTACGTCGCCTTCTACGCCGTTGGCGCCTATTCCTATGCGTTGCTTGCCACGCAATACGGCCTCAGCTTCTGGGTGGTGCTGCCGCTTGCCGGCATGATGGCGGCGACCTTCGGACTGTTGCTGGGCTTTCCCGTACTGCGCCTGCGCGGCGATTATCTCGCCATCGTCACCATGGGTTTCGGTGAGATCATCCGGCTCGTGCTTCTGAACTGGGTCGATCTCAGCAACGGGCCGGCGGGCATCGGCGGCATTCCGGGCCCGACGTTCTTCGGCGCGGTGTTCGCAGAGACCGCGCCGGCGGGGAAGCAGACATTTTCCGCGATGACGGGCATACCCTTCACCGGCAATCAGCGGCTGATCTTTCTCTATTACATCATCCTGGCGCTGGCGCTGATCACCAACCTTTTTACGCAACGCATCCGGCGGCTTCCGGTGGGGCGGGCATGGGAAGCGCTGCGTGAGGACGAGACGGCGTGCAAGGCACTCGGCATAAACCCGACCAACACCAAGCTCACGGCCTTTGCGGTCGGCGCGATGTTCGCGGGCTTCGCGGGCTCGTTCTTTGCCGCGAAGCAGCGGTTCATCAGCCCCGAGAGCTTCACCTTCATCGAATCGGCGATCATCCTCGCCATCGTCGTGCTGGGTGGCCTCGGCAGCCAGATCGGCGTGGTGCTCGCCGCGGTGCTGCTGATCGGCCTGCCGGAGTGGTTCCGCGATCTCGGTACCTATCGGATGGTCGCGTTTGGCGGCGCGATGGTGCTGATCATGGCGTTCCGGCCGCGCGGGCTGATCTCCCACCGTGAGCCTTCGATACGCCTTCATCCGAAAGGCGGCGCGTGAGCGCGCCGCTGATTGAGGTCGAGCACCTCACCATGCGTTTCGGCGGCCTGGTGGCGGTCGACGACGTCTCCTTCTCGGCTCGGCCGCGCGAGATTACCGCGATCATCGGCCCCAACGGCGCGGGCAAGACCACGGTCTTCAACTGCATCACCGGCTTCTACAAGCCGACGGTGGGGCGGCTCGCGCTGCATGGCGATCGCGAGTATCTGCTGGAGCGCATGCTCGGCCACGAGATCGGGCAGAATGCAAGGGTCGCGCGCACTTTCCAGAACATCCGGCTGTTTCCCGGCATGACGGTGCTCGAGAACCTGATGGTGGCGCAACACAACAAGCTGATGCAGGCCTCGGGCATGACGGTGTTCGGCCTGCTTGGTCTCAAGAGCTTCCGCACAGCCGAAGCCGGGGCGGTCGAAGTGGCACGCAGCTGGCTCGAACGTATCGACCTGGTGGTCGATGCCGACCGGCCGGCGGGCGAATTGCCATATGGCGCGCAGCGGCGGCTCGAGATCGCGCGTGCCATGTGCACCGGCCCGCGGCTGCTCTGCCTCGACGAGCCGGCAGCCGGACTCAATCCACGCGAATCGGCGGCGCTCAACGATCTGCTGGTGTCGATCCGTGACAAGGACGGTATCGGTGTGCTGCTGATCGAACACGACATGAGCGTGGTCATGAAGATCTCCGATCATGTCGTCGTGCTCGACTACGGCCGCAAGATTGCCGAAGGCGCGCCGGCGGCCGTGCAGAAGGACCCGGCGGTGATCCGCGCCTACCTCGGTACCGAGGATGACGCGCATGCTTGAAGTGCGGGGAGTTGCGACCTACTACGGCGCGATCCAGGCGTTGCACGGCGTCGACCTCGACGTCGGCAAGGGTGAGGTCGTGACGCTGATCGGCGCCAACGGCGCGGGCAAGTCGACGCTGCTGATGACGATCTGCGGCAGTCCGAATGCGCGCAGCGGTTCGATCAAGCTCGAAGGCGAGGAAATCTCCGGGCTGCCGACGCACGAGATCGTGCGGCGCGGCGTGGCGCAGGTGCCGGAAGGCCGGCGCGTTTTCCCGCGCATGACGGTGTACGAGAACCTGCAGATGGGCGCGATCATCGCCGATCCCGCGCATTTCCAGAAAGACCTCGACCGTGTCTTCGCGATGTTTCCGCGTCTGGCCGAACGGCGCGAGCAGCGCGGCGGCACGCTTTCGGGCGGAGAGCAGCAGATGCTGGCGATCGGCCGCGCGCTGATGAGCCGGCCGCGCCTGTTGCTGCTCGACGAGCCGTCGCTGGGCCTGGCACCTCTGATCGTGCGCCAGATCTTCGACGCCATCGCGCGGATCGCGCGGGAAGAGGGCGTAACGATCTTCCTGGTCGAGCAGAACGCCTTCCACGCATTGAGGCTCGCCGATCGCGGCTACGTGCTGGTCAACGGCAGGGTAAGGCTGAGCGGCACGGGCAAGGAGCTGCTGGCCAACCAGGAGGTGCGGGCGGCGTATCTCGAGGGCGGCCACGCATGAGCGACTTCGACATGCTCGTGTTCGACTGGCTGGGTGACACGCTCACCATGGTGATGGTGTTCAATTTCATCCTCGTTGGCCCGGCATCGTTCGCGACCGGACAGGGGCTGGCCGAGACATGGCGGCCCTGGCCGTATCTGATCGCCTACACCGCACTCCTTTCCCTCGTGCTGCGATTTTTCGACTTCGCGCTCTTCAGTGGCGAGTTGTGGTCGGGCGGCGGGTTCGCGTTGGGCTGGGCGATCCAGTTCATTCTGGCGGCATTTGCCTATCGTTTGACCCGGGTGCGCCAGATGGTGCGGCAATATCCGTGGCTCTACGTCCGCAAAGGCTTGCTGGGCTGGGAGAAGCGGCACTAAGCTGTCCAAGAGTTCAAATGGGGAGACAAGTATGAGCAGGATTTTGGGCACGATGGCGGCAGTAGCCGCGCTGGCGACGACGCCGGCCTTCGCGCAGATCAAGATGGCGACCGTCGGTCCGATGACCGGCGCGAATGCGGCGTTCGGCGAGCAGATGAAGCACGGCGCCGAGATGGCGGTGGCCGACATCAACGCAGCCGGCGGCGTGAACGGCCAGAAGATCGAATTGCAGATCGGCGACGATGCCTGCGATCCCAAGCAGGCGACCGCAGTCGCCAACAAGATGGTGTCCGACAAGGTGATCGTGGTCATCGGGCACTATTGTTCGGGCAGCTCGATCCCGGCGTCGGACATCTACAAGGAAGGCAAGATCTTGCAGATCACGCCGGCCTCGACCAACGTCAAGCTGACCGACGACGCGCTGGCCAAGGGCAACACCACGGTTTTCCGCACCGTCGGCCGTGACGACGTGCAAGGTGCGACTGTCGGTGCTTATATCTTGAAGCACCATCGCAACGCCAAGGTTGCGATCCTCCATGACAAGTCACCGTACGGCAAAGGCGTCGCCGACGAGACCAAGAAGGCACTGAATAAGGGCGCCCTGCGCGAGGCGATGTACGAGTCGTACAACGACACCGACAAGGACTTCACCTCGCTGATCAACAAGATGAAGCAGGCGAAGATCGACATGATCGTGCTCGGTGGCTACCACCAGAACGCGGCCATGATCATCAAGCAGTCGCGCGAGCAGGGCTTCGGTGCGCAGATGGTGGGCTTCGATGCGCTCGAGGACGCCGAGTTCGGCAAGCTGGGCGGCGCCGCCACCAACGGCGTGCTGATGTCATTCCCGCCCAAGGCCGAGGACGATCCGAAGAATGCCGCGCTCGTAAAGAAATTCCGCGACACCAAGTACGAGCCCGCAGGCTACACGCTCTTCACCTATGCGGCCGTCAAGCTCTGGGCGGAAGCCGCCACCAAGGCCAAGTCGACGGACGCCGCCGCGGTCGCCTCGGCGATCCGCTCCGGCACGTACGACTCCGCCGTCGGTCCGCTGACCTACGACAACAAGGGCGACATAAAGAACCCGGTCTACGACATCTACGTCTGGAAAGACGGCAAGTCGTATCCCGGTCCGAAGTAAGAGACGTTCACGGGGAGAAGGGCCCGGTGCGCCGGGCCCTTTCTCTTTGTGTATCAGCGTCTTGTGGGTCGCTTTCCACGATTTTGCGGAACGGTGACACCGCGACCCCGGATGTTGTATACGGGGGCTCAACAGCTAGAGGGGATGATCGGCGAAATGGCGGGGGCCACGATCGCGGTCGCGTCGGATCATGCCGGCTTCGACCTCAAGGAACTTCTGAAGCGCGACCTTCAGGAAGCCGGTTACGCCGTGCTCGATCTCGGCACGAATTCGACGGCTTCGGTCGACTATCCCGACTTCGGCAAGGCAATGGGCGACGCAATCGCCTCGGGCAGGGCGGAGAAGGGCGTGCTGGTGTGCGGTTCAGGCATCGGCATCTCGATCGCGGCGAATCGCAACCCGATGGTGCGGGCCGTGCTGGCGCATGACGCCACCTCGGCGCGGCTGTCGCGGGAGCACAACGACGCGAACGTCGTGGCCTTCGGGCAGCGGCTGACGGGGATCGAAGTCGCGCGCGAGGCGCTGAAGGTGTTTCTCGACACTCCATTCGAAGGCGGGCGTCATGCCGGCCGTGTTGCAAAGCTTTCTTAGGGAACCAGTTTAGATGAGTCAGGCCGCCGCCAAGTCGCAGGACATGCCACTGCCGATGTTCACCACGAGCCTTGCCGAAGCGGATCCCGCGATCGACGCCGTGCTGAAGGGCGAGCTTCACCGACAGCGCGAGCAGATCGAGCTGATTGCCTCCGAGAACATCGTCTCGCGCGCCGTGCTCGAGGCCGCCGGCTCGGTGCTCACCAACAAATACGCCGAGGGCTATCCCGGTCGCCGCTACTACGGCGGCGGCGAGGAAGTCGACAAGGCCGAGCAGCTCGCGATCGACCGCGCCTGC
>CAIMEE010000433.1 GCA_903839865.1 Enhydrobacter aerosaccus
CGCCACTGGAGTGGCGCGCCCCCAGCAAACTGCAATCGCTTCAACCCAGCTCCAGACTCGTCACCGCAAACAGTCCCGCCGTGTCGATGGCGGGATCGGCGCCGGTGTACATGCGCGCGGTCTCGAACGACGGCGTGAGCCCGAGGCCGAGCGCCATCTGCGTCGCCACCTTGTTGCGATCGGGAATGTCGAGCGCCACCGCCTTGGCGTTCACCTTCGCGGCGAGTCCGCTCACCAGCATGGCTGCGATCTGCGGCGTCGCGGCATAGAGCGGCCCGATGCGCGAGGCCGCGCGGCAGGCGCGAATGACGCCGAAGCCCACGATCTCTCCGTCACGCATCGCCACCATCGCCGCGCGCTCGGGCAGCGTGATCCAGGGCGCCAGGAACGAATCCCGCGCCTCGGGAAAGAAGCGCCGGTCGTAGGCGGCGAGCCTGTCGAACGGCACGCCACGCGCATCGACGAGGGTGACGCCGCCCGCCAGCGCCGTCGGCGCCGGAACGCCCTCATGCCGCGCGTTGTTCCAGGCGGTGCGGAAGCCGGACTTCTTGTAGTTATGCTGCTGCGCCACCACGCCATCGAGCCCGACATTGCGACCCGCGAGGCGCTTCATGCCGGCGTTCCACACCTGGATGCCGTAGCCCTTCCCGCGGATCTCGGGCCGCGCGATGTAGAAGCCCAGGAAGCCGAAGCTCGCGCCGTACTTCACGACCGAGATGCAGGCGACCGGCTTGCCGTCGAGCCGCCCGATCAGGAAGGCGCCGGGGTCCATGGCAAAGAACGCCTGGGCATCGGTGTTGCCTGGGTTCCAGCCCTCGTCGCCTGCCCACTCGGCCATGCGCATCACGTCGTCGGCGCTGCCGACCGAAATCTCGAATGTCATGCCGCCTATTCTGCAGCCTTTGCGGCGGCAGAAAAGAAGCGATTTTCCGGCCGCGGGAGACCAAGGTTCTCGCGCAGGGTCTTGCCTTCGTACTCCGTGCGGAACAATTCGCGCCGCTGCAGCTCGGGCACGACCTTGTTCACGAAATCGTCGAGCCCGCCCGGCAGGTAAGGGAACATGACGTTGAAGCCGTCGCTGGCTTCCGTCACCAGCCACTCCTCCATCTGGTCGGCGATCATCTTGGGCGTGCCCATCATCGCGAGCCCGCCGTAGCCGCCGAGGCGGCCGGCCAGCTGCCGCACCGTCAGGTTCTCGCGCTTGGCCAGCGCCACGACCCGCTCGCGGCCGCTCTTGCTCTGGTTGGTCTCGGGGATTTCCGGCAGCGGCCCGTCGGGATCGAATTTGCGCGCATCGACGCCCGTGGCGATCGAGAGTGCCGCGATGCCGCTGTCGTAGCTCACCAGGCTGTCGAGCTTCAGCCTCTTCTCCTGCGCCTCCTCGAGCGAGTCGCCGATGATGGTGAAGGCGCCGGGCAGGATCTTGATGTGATCGGGGTTACACCCGTACCGCGCCGCGCGGCCCTTCACATCGGCATAGAATTCGCGGCCCGCCGCGATCGGCCCGCCCGCCGCGAATACCATCTCGGCCGTCTCGGCCGCGAGCTGGCGGCCGGCATCCGACGCACCCGCCTGCACCATCACCGGCCAGCCCTGGACCGGCCGCGCGATGTTGAGCGGCCCGCGCACCTTCAGGTACTTGCCCTGGTGGTTCAACACATGAAGCTTGTCGGGATCGAAGAACAGCCCGTTCTCGACGTCGCGCGTGAAGGCGTCATCGGCCCACGAGTCCCACAGGCCCGTCACGACATCGTAGAACTCGCGCGCGCGGGCATAGCGCTCGCCGTGCTCCATCTGCTCGTCCATGCCGAAGTTCAGCGCCGCGTCGGGATTGGACGTCGTCACCAGGTTCCAGGCCGCGCGGCCCTCGGAGATATGGTCGAGGGAGGCAAAGCGGCGCGCGATCGTGTAGGCCGGCTCGAAGGTGGTCGAGGCCGTGGCGATCAGGCCGAGGTGCTTGGTGTGCTGCGACAGCACGGGCAGCAACGTCAGCGGATCGAACGAGGTGACGGTGGCCGAGCGCTTCAGCGCCTCCATCGGCATGTTCAGCACGGCCAGGTGATCGGCCATGAAGAACGCGTCGAATTTCCCCCGCTCCAGGGTCTGGGCGTAGGAGATCAGCGCCTTGAGATTGAAATTGGCATCCGGCGTGCCGCCCGGATAGCGCCAGGCGGCGGTGTGGATGCTGACGGGGCGCATGAATGCGCCGAGACGGAGCTTTTTCTTCTGGGCCATGGGAGACATCTTGCCCTTGGCCGCCCTTCCCGCAAGGTGCCTCAGGCGAGAAGAGCTAATTCGTTCATTAGGCTGCCATTTTACAGAAAGTTGTCAGCGCTCCCACGCGGGCTTCTGCAACTTCATGCCATGCGCGCCCTTGTAGGGCGGGCTTTGTGGCGGTTTCCAGCCGTCGAGCAGCTTCGGGGCGAGCGCGTGGATCTCGACACCGAGCGGGCGGCAGACGGTGAGCGGGTCCTGGGCGTCGGGACCCCACAGCGCTACGGACAAGTCGCCGCCGGGGCAGGTGGACAGTGCGCAGAGAAGATCGATCTCGGCGAAGAACTCGATGTGATCGCCCTGCTTCGCGGGGCTCGCGCGCATGAAATATTTGTCGGCGTGGTTGAGGCCGGTGCACTGGAAGACGTTCAGCACGTCGTGCACGTCGAATTCGGTCAGGCCATGCGGCGCCACGGCACGCACCAGGTTGGAATGGCAATGGTGGTCGAAATCCTCGCCGGTCAGCATGCGGTTGACGTAGGGGTCGCAGCGCGTGCCCAGCAGGTCGTGGATGCGGCCACCGAACTCGTCGATGCCATAGTCCTTGAGACTGTCCGCCGTGATGGTCGCGATCGGCCGCAGGTAGGGAAGCGTCGACCACAGCCGGTCGAAGACCGTCACGTGCGCGGCCTGGAGCTGGCGCGTGCGCGAGGCCCACAGCCGCTCGCGCGGATTGTGCGCGTTCCAGATGTTGAGGTCGCCGACCTGCGGTCCCTCGACCGTGACGATGCGGAAGACATGTCCCGCCGGCACCTTCCAGGCGCGCCCGGTGCGGATCGGGATGGTTAATTTCTCGACGAGCGCGCGGCCGCCGCCCTCGGCGATGCGCTTGTAGAACGCCTTGTCGACGGTCAGCGCCGAGCCTTCGTTCGCCAGATAGGCGGCAGGATGATCTTTCGTTCCGTTGGCTTTCATCGCTTGTCTCGCTGGGCCAGCGCGAGGTCCGGCCGGTCGGTGGTAAAGACGTCGACGCCGAGGTCGAACATCCTGGCAATCAGGGAAGCGGTATTGCAAGCCCAACCGCCGATGCCGAGGCCCGCCTTGCGCACGGCGGCGACCGTCGGTGGATCGAGGAGAGGGCCGTGCAGCCCCAGCATCGGCACGCCGTTGGCCCTGGCCGCGGCGATCACGGCGGCAAGGCCGATATCGACCTGCGTCGCGGGCGCCACAAGCCAGACGCTGCGCAGCGGCGTGCCGTGCCGCAGCGCTTCGGCGACGGTGCCGAGCTGGAAGCTGGTGAGCACGGTGCGGTCGAGCATACCGCCCGCCTTCACCGCGCTGACGACGTTGGACGCATGCGGATCGGGATAGGGCACGCGGTTCGGCCCGGTCTTGATCTCGAGACGCAGGACGATCTTCGTCGGCCGGAAGATATCCATCACCTCGTCGAGCAGCAGCATGCGCTGGCCGCCGCTGCCCTTCAGGATCAGCTTCGCAAGATCGGCCCAGTCGTGCGCACACACCGGACCGTGACCGTCGGTCGTGCGGTCGAGCGTCTCGTCGTGGATCACGACCAGCTTGCCGTCGCGCGTGGGATGAACGTCGAACTCGACCTGCTCGACGGGCAGCTTCGCGGTGTTCGCGAAGGCGAGCGGGCTGTTCTCGGCCCACAACAGGGCGCCGCCGCGGTGCGAGGCGATCTCGGTCGTCATTCAGAACTCCGTTTCAGGCCGCCTAACGATATCCCGATAAGCCGCCGGCCGCGCAGCGCTATTGCACGGGGGGGAGGTGATGGAATTTGAGACGAATCGCGACAAGTGCTTATGCCATCGGCATCGGAGGTGTCTCAGCCTCGTGAGACAACCCGCTACCGCAGGGTCGGATCGAGACGGTCGCGCAGCCAATCGCCGATGATGCTGATCGAGAGCGTCGTGAGGATGATCACGGCGCTGGGAAACAGCAAAATCCACGACGCGCGCGTCAGGTACTCGCGACCGTAGCCCACCATGTTGCCGAGCGAGCTGAGCGGCGGCTGCACGCCCAGGCCCAGGAACGACAGACCGCTCTCGAGCAGGATCGTCTCGGGGAAGGTGATCGTCATCGACACGATCAGGGTCGAGGCGATGTTGGGCAGCACATGGATGCCGTAGACCCGCCAGCTCGACGCGCCCAGTTGCCGGATGGCGCCGGCGTAACCCTGCTCGTTGGCCGAGATGGTGAGGCCGCGTGCGATGCGGGCGTAGCGCTCCCAGCTGTTGAGGCCCATCAGCGCCACGAACAGCACGAGCGAGTTGCCGAAGAAGGCCAGCACCGCCAGCGCCACGATCAGGAACGGCACGCTCGCCTGGAAATCGATCATCATCAGGATCAGCCACTCGACCCGGCCGCGAAAATGGGCCGCCACGAAGCCCAGGGTCGTGCCCAGGGTGGCCGCGATCAGCGTGCCGAAGAAGGCGATCAGCACGCTGATGCGGATCGAGACGATCAGGCGGGACAGCACGTCGCGGCCGAGTTCGTCGGTGCCCAGCGCATGCTTCCACGTGCCGCCGAAGCCGACCGGCGGCTGCAGGCGCGCCCGCAGGTCGAGTGCCGAGAAATGGAACGGCGAAAGAAAGTCGGCGCCCAGCGCCACGACCAGCATCAGCGCGACCCAGGCGAGAGCCACCAGCGTGAGCGGCGGCCAGGCCTCGAGGAAGCGCGACCGGCGGCTGCGCTGGAGAGGGACCGATGAGATCGCTGTCATTTCGGCGCCGTGCGCATGCGCGGGTCGATCCAGCCGTAGACGAGATCGACGATGATGTTGGCCGTCACCATGGTCATGGCGACCAGCAGCAGGATGGTCTGCACGACGGCCAGGTCGCGGTTGGCCACCGCGACGACCAGCAGGCGGCCGATGCCGGGCCAGGCGAACACGCTTTCGACGACGACGGCGCCCGCGATCAGGGTGCCGACCATGAAGCCGATGATGGTCGTGGTCGGGATGGCGGCATTGGGCAGCGCATGTTCGGTGACGACGCGCCGCCACGAGAGGCCCTTGGCCGACGCCGCCCGGATGTAGGGCTGGCCCAGCACCTCGAGCATGGCCGAACGCGTGAAGCGCGCCAGGATCGACGCCCCCGCCGCGCCCAGGGTCACGATCGGCAGGATCGCGTTGGCCAGGCCGTCGCTGCCGCTGCTCGGCAGCCAGCCCAGCTTGACCGAGAACACCAGCACCAGCAGCAGCGCCAGCACGAAGCTCGGCATGGTGAAGCCCGCGACCGAGAACAGCATGGTGAGGCGGTCGGCGAAGGAATTGCGGCGCAGCGCGGCATAGATGCCGGCCGGCACGCCGATCGCGATCTTGAGCGCGAAGGCCGGGAGCGTGATGGCGAGCGTCGACGGCACGCGCTCGAGCACGAGCTGGATCGCGGGCCGCCCGTCGCGCATGGAATTGCCGAGGTCGCCGGTCAGCGCGTGGGCGACATAGGCGAGGTACTGCATCCAGATCGGCTGATCGAGGCCCCACGACTTGCGGAAGGCGGCAATCGACTCGGGCGGCGCGTCGACCGACATGATCAGCAGCGCCGGGTCGCCCGACAGTCGCAGCACGAAGAAGGCGAAGGTCACGACCAGGAAGATGGTGAGCAGCGCGCGCAGCAGCCGTTGGGCGAGATAGCCAATCATGCAGCTGCCGCCAGATGACACGCGACCTCGCGACCGTCGGCCAGCGGCCGCAGCAGCGGCGTCTCGGCGCGGCAGCGCGCAACGGCGATCGGGCAACGCTCATGGAAAGCGCAGCCCGCCGGCACGTTCACGGGGTTGGGCGGATCGCCCTTCAGGATCAGCCGCTGCCGGCGCTTGCGCGCCGCGACCGGGATCGCCGACACCAGCGCCTGCGTATAGGGGTGCGTGGGCGCAGAGAACAGACGGTCGGGATCGCCACGTTCGACGATGCGACCGAGATACATCACCGCCACCTCGTGGCTGACCTGGCGGACCATGCGCAGGTCGTGGCTGATGAAGAGATAGGCCAGGCCCATTTTCGCCTGCAGGTCGAGCAACAGGTTGATGACCTGCGCCTGGATCGATACGTCGAGCGCGGAGATCGGCTCGTCGCATACCAGCAGCCGCGGTTCGAGAATCAGCGCGCGCGCCAGCACGATGCGCTGGCGCTGTCCGCCCGACAGTTCATGCGGATAGCGGACGAAGTGATGGGCCTGCAGGCCGACCGACTCGAGGATCGCCATCGCCCTGTCGCGGCGCTCGGCCGTGCTGGTGCCGATCGCATGGATCGCCAGCGGCTCCATGACCTGAGGGCCGACCGCGATGCGCCGGTCGAGGGCGGCCAGCGGATCCTGGTAGACCATCTGAACGGTGCGCCGCAGTTCGCGCCAGCGCGTCGATCCGGCCTTGGGCAGGGTCTCGCCGTCGAGGCGCATTTCGCCGGAGGTGAGCGGCAGCAGTCCCAGCACCAGCCGCGCCGTCGTGGTCTTGCCGCAGCCCGACTCGCCCACCAGACCGAGGGTGCGTCCCGGCCGCAGGGTGAACGACACACCGTCGACCGCGCGCAGGGTCGCGGCATGGCCGAACAGGCGGCCGCCGCGCCGTACCTTGTAGTGGCGGGTGAGCTGCGAGGCTTCGAGGAGCGGTTGACTCAAGCGCCGATGCCTTGCTCGTGTGGGCGCCGCGCGCGGATGCAGGCGGCGCGATGACGGGGCTCGACCTGCACGGTGGGCGGCAGAGCCGCCTCGCACGCCGCCGTCACCTCGCCACAGCGTGGTGCGAAGCTGCAGCCCGGCGGGAGGTTCCACGGCTCCGGCACGACACCCGGAATGGCCATCAGGCGGCGGCGCGGCCCCTCGAGTTCCGGCAAGGCGGTCAGCAGGCCCGACGTATAGGGATGCGCGGGCCGGTCGAAGATCGCGTCGATCGGCGCGTCCTCGACGATGCGGCCGGCATACATGACGCAGACACGATCCGTGTTCTCCGCGACGACTCCGAGATCGTGGCTGATCAGCACCAGCGTCATCGCGCTGTCGCGGCGGATCTCCTGCAGCAGTTCGAGGATCTGCGCCTGGATCGTGGCGTCGAGCGCCGTCGTCGGCTCATCGGCGATCAGGATCTGCGGCTGGCCGGACAGCGCCATGGCGATCATAACGCGCTGGTTCATGCCGCCCGACAGCTCGTGCGGAAAGTCGCGCAGGCGGCGGGCCGCATCGGCGATGCCGACCCGGTCGAGCAACCGCGCCGCTTCGGCGAGGGCTGCCTGGCCGGTCAGGCCGCGATGAAGGGCCAGCGCCTCGCAGAGCTGGCGGCCGATGCGATAGACCGGATTGAGGCTGCTCGCCGGGTCCTGGAAGATCATGGCGATGCGCGCCCCGCGCATGGCCTCGAGTTCGTGCGCCGGGGCACCCACGAGATTGCGGCCCTCGAACGTCACTGTGCCCTTCACGCGGGCACGACCGCCCAGCAATCCAAGGGCGGCGAGCCAAGTCACGCTCTTGCCCGAGCCCGACTCGCCCACGAGCCCAACCGCCTCGCCACTTCCGATCGCGAGATCGACGCCATGCAGCGCGCGCACCACACGATGGCCCGCGTCGAAGTCGACGGTGAGGCCCCGGATATCGATCAGAGGCGGGCTTATTACAGAAATGGAGCGGCCTTTCCAAACGCAGTGTCGCTGCGCCGGGCAGTACACGGCACAGATGTCGTTTGGATGACAGCGTTACCCGATGGGCGGGTGCTTCTTGTCGGAGCCGGACGCCGATTCCCACGCCCGCGCGACCTGGAAGATGGTCGCTTCGTCGAAGTAGCGACCGACGAACTGCACCGACAGCGGCAGGCCGCCCGACGACAGGCCCGACATCATGGCGAGCGCCGGATGGCCGGTGGTGTTGAACGGCGTGCGGGCCTGGCGCGGATATGTGCGCTCGACTTCCGGCGTGTCGTCGATGCGGCAGGCCGGGTCCATCGAGCTGGCGCACAGGAGGATATCGACGTCGCGGAACGCCTCCTCGACCGCGGCGATCATCTCGCGGCGGCGGCGCTGGGCCAGCACGTAGTCGCCCGAGCTCATGAAAGCGCCGGCCATCAGGCGCAGGCGACCGTAACGGCCATAGTCGCCCGGCCGTTCGCGCAGCCACTTCGAATGGATCGACCAGGCCTCGCTCTGCAGGATGACCCTGTTCACCGCGCCGAACTCACCCAGGGTCGGCAGCACGACGTCGCGTACGTCGGCACCGGCCATCTGCAGCGTGCGCGCCACGTGCTGCAGGGCCGCCGTCACCTCCGGCGCGGCGGGCGTGTCGATCTCGTGGAAGTGACGCACGAAGCCGATGCGCAGCCCCTTCACGCCGCGCTCAAGCGCCGAGGCGTAGTGACCGGGTGTCGAGGGGGCGCTGCCGGGATCGAGCGGATCGTGACCCGCGATCGTCTCCAGCATCAGCGCGTTGTCGGTCACGGTGCGTGTCATCGGGCCCACGTGATCGAGCGTGAAGGACAGCGGGAAGACGCCGCGCCGCGACACCAGACCATAAGTCGGCTTGAGGCCGACGATGCCACAGCAGCTCGCGGGGTTGCGCACGCTGCCGCCGGTGTCGGTGCCCAGCGCCATCGGGAACAGGCCGGCGGCAACGCCCGAGCCCGAGCCCGACGACGATCCGCCGGGATGATGATCGGGATTCCACGGATTGCGCGCCGGCGGCCACGGCAGGTCGAAGCTCGGACCGCCGATGGCGAACTCGTGCGTCGAGAGCTTGCCCATCACGATCGCGCCGGCGCCGCGTAACTTGCTCACGCACACCGCGGTGTCCGTCGCCATGTTGTCTTCGAGGACCTTGGAATGGCAGGTCGTCGGCAGGCCCGCGACATCGATGATGTCCTTGATGCCGACCGGCACACCGTGCAGCGGACCGCGGCTGCGGCCGGCCATGATCTCGGTCTCGGCGGCCTGTGCCGCAGCGAGCGCCTGATCGCCATCGACCTTGATGAAGGCGTTGAGACGCGGATCGAGTTTCTCGACGCGGGCCAGCAGCGCCTGCACCAGTTCGACCGGCGACAGCTCCTTGGCCGCGATCGCCTCGGCCATCTTCGCGACCGGGAGCCAGTGGAGGTCGGTCATTGTCCCTTCCCCGCCTGCATCGGTGGCCAGGGTTCGGCGCGCGGATCGACGGGCTTGATCTTGGACGCCACGTCATCGGCCTGGCGCGCCGCGGCGGCGACGTCGTCGGGGAATTCGGCCAGCGCCTTCTGCAGACCTGCCCGGCGCGCCAGCATCTCGATAATTTCCTTGTCCATCCGCTGCATCCTCTTAACGCCCTCGCCGTTACCAAGGTCAGCACGAATAGTGCCAACGAGTCTATCGGCGCCATTCGCACGGGGGAACTGCGTGGAAGCTAACCATACGCTGGCGATTTTTGCGGCCCAGTTGATCCTGCTGCTGCTGACCGGACGCCTGTTGGGCGAAGTGATGAACCGCTTCGGCCAGCCGGCGCTGTTCGGACAGTTGATCGCGGGTGTCGTTCTCGGCCCCTCGGTGTTTGGCCTGCTGTGGCCCGAGGGACGGGAATTCATCTTCCCAGACAACAAGACCCTGAAGACGATGATCGATGCGATCTCGCAGATCGGCATCCTCCTGCTTCTCCTGCTGACCGGCATGGAAACCAACCTGGCCCTGGTGCAGCGCCGCAAGCGCGCGGTTGTCGCTTCCTCCCTCTCCGGCATCGCCGTTCCTTTCGCCCTGGGCGTGGCGATGGCCTATGCGCTTCCGGGCGGCGCCATTCCGATGCACGAGAACAGGCTGGTTACGGCGTTGTTCCTCGGCACGGCGCTGTCGATCTCGTCGGTGAAGATCGTGGCCATGGTGCTGATCGACATCGGCGCGATGCGGCGCGATCTCGGCCAGCTCATCCTCGCGACGGCCATCCTCGACGATACGATCGCCTGGATCATCATCGCGGTGATCGCGGGCATCGCTTCGCACGGCACGATCGACCTTGCCACGATCGGCGCGAGCCTGGCCGGGACGGCGCTGTTCCTGGCCTTCAGCCTGACGATCGGCCAGCGGCTGGTGGCCCGCACCATCGTCTGGGTGAACGACCACATGACGATCGACGTGCCGGTGATCACCACCATCATCGTCATCATGCTGGCGATGTCGCTCACCACCGAGCTGATCGGCGTGCACACGGCGCTGGGCGCCTTCATCGCCGGCATCCTGGTGGGCCGCTCGCCGATCCTGACCGAGCAGATCGAGAACCAGGTGCGCGGCTTCGTCTTCGCCTTCTTCAGCCCGGTGTTCTTCGCCGTGGCAGGCCTCGGCATGGACCTGCGCACGCTGGCGGACGGCAAGCTGGCCCTGTTCACGGTGGCCATCATCGTCGTCGCCAGCGTCGGCAAGTTCTGCGGCGCGCTGGTGGGCGGCCGGTTGGGCGGGCTGACGACCCGGGAGTCGCTGGCGCTGGGCGTCGGCCTCAACGCGCGCGGCTCGACCGAAGTGATCATTGCCTCGATCGGCCTCGCCATGGGGGCGCTCAGCAACCAGCTCTACACGATGATCGTGGCCATGGCCGTGATCACCACCATGGCGATGCCGCCGATGCTGCGCTGGGTCATGGCGCGCGTGCCGCTCGGCGAGGAAGAGACCAAACGCCTCGAAAAGGAAGAAGCCGAGGCGCTCGAACACCTGCCGAAGATGGAGCGCGCGCTGGTCTATGCCGACGACAGTCCCAACGGCCGTCTGGCGTCGCGCCTGGCCGGCCTGTTTGCGGCCCGCCAGGAAGTGCTGACGACCGTGCTCCAGCCCAAGGCCACCGATGCCGAAAGTGCCGACGAGACGACCCGGCGCGCGCATCTGTCCGAGGCGGCCCAGACGGTCCTGGCCGGCACCGAAGCCAAGCCCGCGATCGAGCAGCTCGTGATGGAGCGGCCGGGCGATCACGAGAACGCCATCGAGCGCGAGATCGCGCGCGGTTACGACATCGCCTTCGTGGGCATCGATCGGCCCATCGCCGAGTCGCAGCTGCGCTTCGAGGAGCGGCTGCAGAAGCTCGTCAACAGCTTCGACGGGCCGGTAGCGATCGCGATCAACGGCGCGGGCGCGGCGGGGCCGGCCGACGTGCCGCTCGACATCCTGTTGCCGGCCGCGGGCACGCAGGACGCCCGCCTCGCCACCGAGATCGCGATCTCCCTGGCGGCGGCGACCAAGGGCAACGTGACGGCGCTGCATGTGTTCGATCCCCAGGCCGATACCGCCGTGCTGCGCGGTCGCGGACGGCGCGCCGGCATGTCGGTGCTCGTCGACGTGCATCGCGCCGGCAAGCGCGGCGGGGTTCCCGTGAAAGGACTGACGGCGACCAACATCCGGCCGGAGGCGGAGATCAGGCGTGCGCTGCGCGGCGGTGGCTTCGACCTCGTCGTGCTCGGCACGTCGTTGCGACATGGCGAGACGAGGTTCCTCGGGCCGCGCACGGCGGCGCTGATCCGGGTCGTGCGCACACCGATGCTCCTGATCGCGCGTTGACGGCACCCCAACGACAGAAATGGTTCGGGGCGCGCCTGCCGACCGGCGAGAAGCCGAGCGTCGGAAGCTCCCCGCAGCTCGAGGAAAGCTTCAAGGTCCTCGACGAGTCGCCGACGAACAACTAGCCTTTCCAGAAAGGGGAAGGACGCCATGAGGAACAGTCGCCTGGACGTACGGCCGCTCTCCGGCGCAGGCGGCGCGGAGATCTTCGGCGTCGACGTCGCGCAGGATCTCGACGACGACACGGTCCGCGACATCCGCGACGCATTGAACGAGCATTGCGTGGTCTTCTTTCGCGACCAGCAGATCGACGTCGCCCGGCACAAGGCGTTCGCGCGGAAGTTCGGCCCGCTCTTCATCCATCCCAACTACGGGACGACCGGCGACGATCCGGAGGTCGTCATGGTGCGGCGCGAGCCCGGCGACGCCGGCCACATCGGCGAGGACTGGCACACCGACACGACCATGGTCGCGGAGCCGCCGATGGGCGCGATCCTCTACGGCATCGACGTGCCGCCCTACGGCGGCGACACCATGTTTGCCAACCAGTATCTCGCCTACGACGCGCTCTCGCCCACCATGAGGAAGATGCTGGAGGGCCTGCGCGGCGTGCACAGCGACATCACCGAGGCGGGGCCGCTCGCCGGCAAGAAAAACAAGAGCCGATCGACCAAGCATCGCGACGATGCTGCCTGGCAGGAGACCCGCAACACGCACCCGATCGTGCGGACCAATCGCGAAACAGGTCGGCGCTGCCTATTCGTCAATGCCGCCAACACGATCGGCATCGAGGGCATGACCGAAGCGGAAAGCAAGGCACTGCTCGGCTTCCTGCTCGAGCATGGCAACCGGCCGGAATTCACCTTCCGATTCCGCTGGCAGAAGGGTTCGATCGCCTTCTGGGACAATCGCAGCACCAGGCACATCGCGCTGGGCGATACCGGACCGTTCCCACGGCTGATGCGCCGCATCCAGATCGGCGGCGACAAGCCCGTCTAGTTCAGGCGCTCGAGCTTGGTGATGTACTGCGGCGGCAATTCCGCCAGATAGAGATTGCCTTCCGCATCGCCCGACAGGCCGTGGGCGCCATTGATCGCGCCGCGGCAACGGCCGATCAGCTTGCCGTCCGGCGACAGCAGGCTGATGCGCGGGATCTGGTCGGTCACGAACACCAGCCCGCGATCGTCGATCCAGATCTGCATCGGATGATAGAAGTCGCCCCAGGCTTCGAGGAACGCGCCGTCGCGGTCGAAGACCTGTACGCGGTTGTTCTCGCGGTCGCCCACCAGCACACGGCCCTGGCCGTCTATCGCCACCGCGTGCGGCGTGGTGAAGGCACCCGGGCCGTCACCCTGCCCGCCCCAGGTCTTGAGCAGCGCGCCGTCGGCCGAGAAGCGGTGCACGCTCGAATTGCCGTAGCCGTCGGCGACATAGATCTCGCCGTCGGGCGCCTGCGCCGCCGCCGTCGGATGGTTGAAGGGCGCGTCGAGCGACGGCCAATGCCGCTTGCCGAGCGCCTGCAGCAGCTTTCCGTTGCGGTCGAAGCGCAGCACCTGATGGGCATCGCGGTCGGCCACCAGGATCGCCTCGCCGTTCGCCGCGGTGATGTAATGCGGCTCCGCGAGCGTGCCCTCGCCCCAGCTTCCGGCAAGTCTGCCGTCGCGCTCGAAGACCAGAATGGGCCGGTCGGTGCCCCGCTGCGCCACATGCACGCGGCCCTCGCCATCGACCATCAGGTCGGACAGGAAGCCGAAGCTCTCGCCCGCCGGCAGCTTCGCCCAGTTTCGATGGATGGCGTAGCGCCGGTCACCCAGGATCACCGTGTAACGTTCGTCGGACATGCGTTCCTCCTAGCGATCTTCATGCCAGATAGGCAGACCGACTTCGAGACGGCAAGATGGATCGCAAGGAGACTCAGAACATGACCGACAGTCCGGACCGCCTCGTGCTGCACGGCAGCTTCACGTCGAGTTCGTCCTACAAGCCGATGCTGTTCCTCGCGCTCGGCGGCCTGCCCTTCTCGTTTCGCACGGTCAATCTCAAGAACGGCGTGCAGAAGCAGCCGGCGCATCTCGCGATCAACCGCTACGGCCAGGTGCCGGTGCTCCAGCATCGCGGACTGACGCTCGTGATGTCGAACGTCATCCTTGATTATCTCGCGCGCACGACCGGCAAGTTCGAGGGCGCCAATGAGCAGGATAAAATTCACGCCCGCGAATGGCTGTCGTGGGAGAACGACGCCATTCAGAATGTGGCGCGGGTCCGCCACTTCGCGCGTTTCCGGCCCGACGTGTCGCAGGACATCGTGAACTACTTCCGCCCGGGCGCCGAGGCGGCGCTCGACTTCCTCGACAAGAGCCTCGACGGCCGCCAGTGGCTGGTGGGCCAAAGCTGCACCATCGCCGATCTCGGCTGCTTCGGGCGCAGCGTGTTCATGGCGGAAGGCGGCATGTCGACGGACAACCGGCCCCACCTCGCCGCGTGGCGCGAGCGCCTCATGGCGATGCCGGGATTCAAGCTGCCCTACGACCTGATCCCGAAGAAGGACGCCGAATTCGAGGCGCGCGCCTAGCCCACCCGCATCAGGCGCAGCCGTGGATCGAGCAGGTCGCGCAAGCCGTCGCCCAGCATGTTGAGGCCCAGAACGGCGAGCGCAATGGCGAGGCCGGGCCAGATCGCGAGTTCCGGCGCCTGGTAAATATAGGTCTGGGCGTCGCGCAACATCCCACCCCACGACGGCGTCGGCGGCTGGGCGCCGAGGCCGAGGTAAGACAGCCCCGCTTCGGCCAGGATCGCCACGGCGAACTGGATGGTCGCCTGGACGATCAGGATGCTCGCGATATTGGGCAGCACGTGGCGCAACGTGATGCCGAGCGGCGCGCGGCCGAGCGCGGTCGCGGCGCGCACGAAGTCGCGGCTCCACATGGCGAGCGACGCGCCCCGTGTCACGCGCGCGAACACCGGCACGTTGAAGATGGCGATCGCCAGGATCGCGTTCACCGCACTCGCGCCCAGCACCGAGGTGATCAGGATCGCGATCAGAACGGCGGGAAAGGCGAACACGAGATCCGAGGCGCGCGACAGGGCCTCGTCGACCCAGCCGCCGCGTGCGGCGGCCCAGGCCCCCAGGGTCACGCCCACCGACATGCCGAGACCGACGGCGATCATGCCGACGGCGAGCGAGGTGCGCGCGCCCACCATGATGCGTGACAGCACATCGCGGCCGAGATGATCGGTGCCCAGCCAGTGCTCGGGCGACGACGGCAGGAGTTTGGAGCGCATCTGCAGGTCGGTGGCGACATAGGGTGTCCAGAAGAGCGAGACCAGCGCCGTACCGACGAAAAGCAGCAACAGCACCGCGCCGATCTGGAAGCCGACGTGACGGCGCGCGCGCGTCAGGAAAGCGCTCACGACGCCACCCGCGGGCGGGGATCGAGCAACGTGTAGGCGAGGTCGACCAGCAGGTTTACGACCAGCACCAGCAGGGTGAACAGGATCACGACGTTCTTGATCACCGCGAGGTCGCGATTGTTGATCGAGTCGTAGACCAGCTGTCCGACGCCAGGCAGGCGGAAGACGCTTTCGATGATGACGGCGCCGGCCACGAGGAAGCCTGCGATCAGGCCGGCGACCGTCGTCACCGGAATCAGGGCATTGCGCAACGCATGGCGGAACAGCACCCTGCCCTCCGACGCCCCCTTGGCGCGCGCGGTGCGGATGTAGTCCTCGCGAAGGGTGTCGAGCATCGCCGAGCGCGTCACTCGCGTCAGGATCGCGATCTCGCTCAACGACAGGGCGATGGCCGGCAGCACCAGCGACAGCAGCGACTTCGCCGGATCCTGCGCCCAGCCGGGAAAACCGCCGGCCGGGAAGATCTGCCAGCTCACGGCGAACAGCAGCACCAGCACGATGCCGAACCAGAAATTGGGAATGGAGATGCCGATCTGGGTGAAGCCCATCACGCCCCAGTCGCCGACACGGCCCTGGCGCCAGGCGGCGAAGACACCGAGCGGCACGGCGACGATTATCGCCCAGCCGAGCGCGAGCCCGGCCAAGGGAAGAGTGACGGCAAGGCGGTCACCGATCAGCTTGGTGACGGGCGTGCCATAGGCGTGGCTGGCGCCGAGATCGAAGCTCAGCAAGCCGCCGATCCAGCGGAAATACTGCACGATCAGAGGCTGGTCGAAGCCGTACTTGGCGCGCAACGCCGCCAGCGTATCCGGTCGCGCGTCGGTGCCCAGCATCACCAGCGCCGGATCGCCGGGCAGCACCTCGACGACCGCGAACACCACGATCGTCGCCAGGACCAGAGTGACCAGCGCGGCGGCCAGTCGACGAGAGAGAAACTCGATCACGCCTTCCAGGAGACAGCGCTGAGGTCGACGCAGGGCGTCGGCGAATTCTCCCACATGCCCAAGAGCTCCTTCTTCCACACGCCGATCTTGGCGAGCTGGTAGAGGAAGCCGTTCACGGCGTCGCGCGCGACGATGCGCTGGCACTCCTTCAGGAGCTCATCGCGCTTGGCGAAGTCGGTAACGGCCACGACCTCGCGCCACTTGGCCTTGAACTCGGCAGAGTCGTAGCCCCAGTAGTAGCCTTCGCGCGCGTAGCGATCGAGGTCGTTGGCCTCCGTGTGCGCAACGACGGTGAGATCGTAGTTGTGCTCCTTGAAGACCTCGGAGAGCCACTGCGGCCACTGCAGCTGGGTGATCGTGACCTTGATGCCGATCTTGCCGAGTTGGCTCACCAGCACTTCGCCCGCGCGCGTGGCATAGCCGACCGGCGGCAGCTTGAGGCTCGCCTCGAAGCCGTTGGGATAGCCCGCCTCGGCCAGCAGCGCCTTGCCTTTGGCGATGTCGAGCGAATAGGTCTTGGTCAGGTCGACATAGGCCTTGTTGTGCGGCGGGAAGTGACTGCCGATCGGCGTGCCGAAGCCCGACTCCGCCTCGATCAGCTCCGCACGGTTGAGCGCATGCGCCATCGCCTGACGCACCTTGGGATCATTGAACGGCTTCTTCTTGTTGTTGGTCGCCATGATCACTTCGCCCTCGGTCGTGCCGACCACGACAGCGAAGCGCGAGTCCTTCCTGAGGCGCGCCACAAGTTCGGGTGCCTGGAAGCCCGGGAAGGCGTCGACGTCGCCTGCCAGCAGCGCGTTCACCTGCGCCGACGGATCCTTCACCACCTTGAAGATCACGCTACCGAGCTTGACCGACGCCGCATCGCGGTAGCCCATGAACTTCGCGAAGGTGATCGAATCGCCTTCTTTGCGTTCCTTGAACACGAACGGCCCTGTACCGACCGGCTGCTTGTCGTTGGTCGGTGCCGACTTGGGATGCATGATCCCCGCGTCGCCGAGCGAGAGATTGTAGAGCAGGTAGGAATTCGGCGACTTCAGCGTGATCTTGACGGTCGCGGGATCGACCGCTTCGACCTTGTCGATGTCGGTGTAGAGCGACTTGGCGGGAACCGTGGAGTCGGCGGCGAAGAGGCGGTCGATCGAGAACTTGACCACCGAGGCGTCGAGCGATTCGCCGTCATGGAACTTCACGCCGGTGCGCAGCTTGAACGCATACTCCTTGCCGTCGGGCGAGATGGTCCAGCTTTGCGCCAGGCCGGGCCCGATTTCGCCGCGACTGTCGATGCGGCCGAGGCTCTCGAATACGTTGGGGCAGGTCAGCTCGCGGATCGAGGCGGCGGCGTTCCGGGTCGGATCGAGCACCGGCGGCTCAAGTGACATGCCGATCACCAACTTGTCCTTGGCCTGCGCCCAGACCTCGGGACCAAACAGACCCGCGGTCGCGAGCGCGCCCGCGGCGCCCAGCAGATGCCGGCGATGAAGTGCTGTCACTGAATTCCTCCGTCTTGGTAGCCACAGTCTATCAGCGGCCGAACACGTCCCGCCAGCCGCGCGCGGCTCCAAGCGTGGCGGCCGAATAAACGCCGCGCGCCACGGCACGGGCCAGGCAATCGGCGGCCAATGTGCCCAGTTCAGCGAGCGCCAGCGGATCGTTGCCGAGGTCGAGCCTGCCCGTGGCGATCGAGAAGACCGTGTCGCCATCCTGCGGCGTGTGCACCGGCCGGATCGAACGGGCGAGGCCGTCCTGCGCCATCACCGCCAGCCGCTGCGCCGAAGCCTTGTCGAGCCTTGCATTGGTCGCGACCACGGCGATGGTGGTGTTGGCGCGCGGATCTTTTCGCGCCGCGTCGGCTGGATCGTGCGTGAGATCGGCGCGGTCGTGCGACACCGGCAGGCCAAGGCCATGCGCCGGTGGCGGCAGGCCGCCGAACTCGCCGCTCTGCTCCAAGGCCCACGCCCAGAATTGCGGCATGTCGCCCATGGTCGTGTAGCCGCGCGCATTCACCGCCACGATCGCGCCCACCTGCACGCCCGTCGCGGGATCGACCGCCGAGGCGCTGCCGAGACCACCCTTGAGATTGCCGGCCTTGGCGCCGAGGCCGGCACCGATGTTGCCCAGCGCAAAGTCGCGACCCGCATTGCCCGTCGCCTGATAGCCCAGCTCGCGATAGGGCGGCCAGTCCCAGGCCTTTTCGCCGCCGTTCAGCAGGTCGAACAGGATCGCCGAGGGCACGATCGGCACGACGATGTCGGCGATGGCGATGCCCTTGCCATGCTCGCGCAGCCAGCGCATCACTCCGTCGGTCGAAGACAGGCCGAAGGCCGAGCCGCCGGAGAGACAGACCGCGTCGATGCGATCGACCCGGCACGAGGGATCGAGCAGATCGGTCTCGCGCGTGCCCGGTGCGCCACCGCGCACGTCGACCGAGGCGACCGACGGCGTCTCGCACAGGATCACGCTGACCCCCGAGCGCAGGCGATGATCCTCGGCGTTGCCCACCAGGATTCCGTCGACGTCGGTGATCAGGTTGCGAGGGCCGGGACGAAGCATTGTTAGTCGACTTGCAGCGTCATCGCCTTGAGGTACGCCGTTTCCGGCAGGCCCGGATGCACCGGATGATCGAGGGCGGCGCCGGAGGTGCGCAGGATGCGGGCGTTGCGTTCGACGTCGCGCAGGCCGCGGCGGACTTGGTCGGCGAACATCGGCGGATCGACCAGATGCGAGCACGAGGCCACGAACAGGAAGCCGCCGCGTGAGACGAGAGGCGCCGCCAGCCGCACCAGCTTGCGATAGCCCTGCACGCCCACCTTGATGTCCTTGCGGCTCTTCACGAAGGCCGGCGGATCGCAGATCACGACGTCGAACTTGCGCAGATGCGTGCCGCCCAGCTTTTCGAGCGCGTCGAACACTTCGCTCTTCTCGAACGACACGATCTTCTCGACGCCGTTCAGCTTCGCGGCCTCGCGCGCGGGATCGAGTGCCGCCGCCGAGCGGTCGATGCAGGTCACGGCCTTGGCGCCTTCCTTGGCGGCCAGCACGCCGAAGCCGCCCGAGTAGCAATAGGTGTCGAGCACGTTGGCGTCCTTGGCGAGGCTCGCCACGAAGCGGCGGTTGTCGCGCTGGTCGTAGAACCAGCCGGTCTTCTGGCCGCCCGAGAGATCGGCCACGAACTTCGCACCGTTCTCGATCAGCTCGATCGCGGTATCGCCGTCGCCTTTGACGACGGTCACTTCGCGCGTCAGCCCTTCGAGCTCGCGCACCGGCGAATCGTTCTTGAGCACGATGGTCTTGGGCGACAGCTCGGCCTCGAGCGCTTCCAGCAGCACCGGCGTCAGCGCATCCATGCCAGCACTGTTGACCTGGACCACCAGCGCATCGCCGAAGCGGTCGACGATCACGCTCGGCAGGCCGTCGGCCTCGGCATGGATCAGCCGGTAGTATGGCACGCCGATCAGCTTGTCGCGGAGCGCAACCGCATTGGCGATGCGGCGGCCGAGGAACAGCGCGTCGATGGTCGCCTCGGGATTCGAGGTCAGCATGCGGGCTGCGATCAGCGAATGCGGATTGAAGGTGGCGACGCCGATCGCCTGACCGCCCGGCGCGCGCATCACGACCAGCGAGCCCGCGGGCAGCGCCTTGGTCTCGGCGTCCATCAGGATTTCGTTGGAGAAGGCCCAGGGATGGCCCGAGCGCACGCGGCGATCTTCGCCGGCTTTGAGCAAAACACTGGGGAGTTTGTCAGCCAAGCTAATCTCCTTTGGCGACGCCGTCGCGCCGCGGATCGGCGCCCCCTCCCCAGCCATCCCCCTCGCGGCGGATGGCCGTCAGGCCGCCTTCATGCCGGCGGACTTGTACTTCATGGCCCAGCGCGCGCAAGCGCCCTGCCTGAGCGGGCAAATCGCCCTTTTCCTCGAGTTCGGTCGGTCCGTTGGTATTGATGATGCGCGGAAGATCGAGCGCGGCCTGTGCGGATAGGTTCCAGTCGAGCATGCCGATCAGCGCCTGGAGCGTATCGCCGATGATCCGCTGGCCCCCGGCCGAGCCCACGGACAGGACCAGGTCCCGGTTCCGGTTCAGCACGAAGGTGGGCGACATCGAGGACCGCGGCCGCTTGCCGGGCTCGACCCGGTTGGCGACCGGCTGGCCGTCGCGCACCGCCACCGCCGAGAAATCGGTAAGCTCGTTGTTCAGGATAAAGCCGCCCACCATCATCAGCGAGCCGAACGGCGCTTCGATGGTCGTGGTGAAGCTCACGGCATTGCCCTGCTTGTCCACGATCGTCATGTGGCTTGTGCCGTGCTCGACATAGCCCGGCGGCACGGTGCCCTGCACGCCCATGCTCTTGTCGAGCGAGATCAGGGCACGACGTTGGGCAATATAGGCTGGCGCCAGCAGCTTCTCGACCGGCACCGGCGTGAAGGCGGGATCGTCGACGTAATGCGCTCTGTCGGCGAAGATCAGACGACTGGTCTCGCCGATGAGATGCAGGGCGCGCAGGTCGTTGGGCTGGTCGTCCGACAATTTGAACGGCTCGAGGATGGCCAGCGCCTGCAGGATCGCGATCCCGCCCGACGACGGCGGACCCATGCCGCAGACCGTCCAGATGCGATAGGGGCCGCACACGGCCTCGCGCTTGATCACCTTGTAGGCGGCGAGATCGGCGAGCGACAGGGTGCCGGGCCGTATGTGCGACCGTACCCGCGCGACCATCTCCTCGGCAATCGGGCCTTCGCGCAGGACCGCACTGCCCTTGTCCGCGATGAGCTGCATCGTGTCGGCCAGGGCCGGATTGACGACGGTGTCGCCCCGTTTCTTCGGCGAGCCGACGGCGTTGTAGTAGATCGCGCGCGCCGCGGGCTCGTCGGCGAACGGCTTCACCGTGTCGAGCCAGGCGGCAAGACGCGCGGAGACGGGAAAGCCGTTGCGCGCGGCCTCGATCGAGGTGGCGAACAGGCTGCTCCACGGAAGTCTGCCGTGTTCCTTGTGCGCCGTCTCGAGCAGCGCAACGGCACTGGGTACGCCGACCGAAATTCCAGACGCGACGGCCTGGCGGAACGGCAGCGGCTTGCCGTCGGCACCGAGGAACATCGTGGGCGTCGCACCGGCCGGCGCCGCCTCGCGGCCGTCGTAGACAGTAATCGCGTGGCTCGCGCCGTTGTAATAGAGCAGGAACCCGCCGCCACCGATGCCCGAGGCCTGCGGCTCGGCCACGCCCAGCATCATCTGCACGGCAACGGCGGCATCGACGGCAGAGCCGCCGCGGCTCAGCACTTCAAGACCAGCCTGGACCGCCAGTGGATGAGCGGCCGCCACCATCTGCTGCGGCTCCGCGTGCGCACGCTCGGCGCCGCCGACCAGCAGCGCAACAGCGAGAACGGCGCCGAGGCGCCTCACGCGCGGCGGGCCACGATGAACATGCGACGGAAGGGAAACAGCGTGATGCCGTCGGCGCGTGTCGGATAGGCCTTGGCGATCATGCCGGCGTAGCACTCGTAGAACGCCTTGCCCTCTTCGGGACTGAGCGCCTCGAGGAACGGGCGCAGGCCGGTGCTCGACGTGTATTGCGCGACCGGGTCCTTGCCCGTCAGCACCTGCTGGTAGATCGACTCCCAGATGTCGAGATCGGCGCACAGTGGCTTCAGCCTGTCGTAATACTGCGCGGGCTCTTCGACGCGGATGACGCCGCCCACGTTCCTGAGCTTGTCGCGCCACGGTCCCGCTTCGGCCGCCTCGCGCATCAGCGTATGCGACGGCGCGTCGAGATTGCGCGGCATCTGGATCGCGAGCTGGCCGCCCGACGGAAGCGTCTCCAGCAAGCCGGGGAACATGTCGATGTGGCCCGGCAGCCACTGGTAGGCGGCGTTGCTGTAGAGGATCGAGGGCGGCGTACCTGGCTTGAAGTGCGCCAGATCGCCCTTCTCGAAGGTCACGCGCGCAGTCGTGGTCTGGCTGCGCGCCTTGGCAAGCATGTCCTCCGACGAATCGATGCCGATAACAGGAGCCGCGGGAAAGCGCTCGGCCAGGATGCGCGAGATGTTACCGGCGCCGCAGCCTAGATCGTAGATCGCATGGCCCGGGCGCCCGGCGTTGGCCGGATCGAGGCGGGCCATCAGGTCCATGGCCGGCCGCATGCGCGCATCGGCGAACTTCAGGTAGAGATTGGCATCCCATTTGGTCGACGCTGTTGTGGAGGTCCCTGGCACAGCTCACTTCTCCCCGAACGCTTTATCGACCGGAACGCGGTAGGCCTGGGCGATCTTGTTGCCCTTTTGCGCCGCCAGCACGACGGCCATGAATTCCTCGTGCATCTCGACCGTCAGCCCCTTCTTGGCCGCCATCGCGCCGCGCGAGGCGATGCAATAGTCGCACCCGTTGGCGATCGATACAGCGAGATAAACTAACTCCTTGGTGAGCGGATCGAGCCTGCCCGGCCCCATCGCGGCCTTCAGCTCCTCGGCGAACCGCTCCATCACGTCGGGATGGACGGCGAGCGCCTTCCAGACGTTGTTGATCTCGTCCGGCTTGATGCTGCGGCCGCGCGCGATGGTATCGACAACGGCCTTGGCGCGGGGCGCCATGTCCTTGTACTCGACCAGTTTGGCCATGGCGGTCTCCTTTGTGTGCGCTAAGCCTAATACATGTGCTGGCCGCCGTTGATCGACAAGGTCGAGCCGGTGATGAAGCCGGCATCGTCGGCGATCAGGAACAGCACGCCACGCGCGATCTCGTCGGCCTTGCCCAGCCGGCCGACGGGGATCTTGGCCACGATCTTCTCGAGCACGTTTGCCGGCACCGCCGAGACCATGTCGGTGTCGGTATAGCCCGGCGCGATCGCGTTCACGGTGATGCCCTTGGACGCGCCTTCCTGGGCCAACGCCTTGGTGAAGCCGTGGATGCCCGACTTGGCGGCGGCATAGTTCACCTGGCCGTACTGGCCGCCCTGGCCGTTGATCGAGCCGATGTTGACGATGCGGCCGAAGCCGCGCGTGTTCATGCCGTCCCACACCGCCTTGCTGACGTTGAAGCAGGAGCCCAGGTTGGTGTCGATCACGGCGTCCCACATGTCGCGGCTGAGGCGGCGCATCGTGCTGTCGCGCGTGATGCCGGCGTTGTTGACCACGATCTCGATCGGCCCGAGGTCCTTCTCGATCTGGGCGACGGCGGCGGTGACGGCGGCATGATCGCTGACGTCGAACTTGTAGACGGCAATGCCGGTCTCTTCCTTGAAAGCCTGGGCCGCCACGTCGTTGCCGGCGTAATTGGCGGCAACAGCGTAGCCGCGCAGCTTCAGCATTCGCGAGATCGCGGCACCGATACCGCGCGTTCCACCCGTCACCAATGCAACACGTCCAGCCATTTTTTCCTCCCTTACTGAGAGGACACTCTAGCCAAAAATCAGTCGCAGGCCATCTCCGGCTGGCTGATCAGGGCGACCGCACGTGACATCCAGATCACCAGCGCCTGCACGGCAAATCCCGCAACTGCGAGATAGAGGCACGCCTCGGCACCGTAAAGGCCACCGACCAGCGCACCGAGGCCCGCGCCCAGCGGACGCGCGCCGTAGGCCATGATGTTGATCGCCGAGACGCGGCCCAGCAGGCGCGGCGGCGTCACCGACTGGCGCAAGGTCGTGGTGCTGATCGTCCACAGGATCGGCCCGGCGCCCAGCAGGAAGAAGCTCAGACCCGCCAGGATCGGCGTAGGCACCGCCGTGGTGAGCGCCATCACGCTGGCGGCGACAAGACCAGTTACCGGACCCAGCCCGATCACCGTTCCGAACGGCAGCCAGCGCATCACGCGCGTTGCCAGCAAGGCGCCGAACACCATGCCGACGCCGTACATGCCGAGCACGACGCCGATCCCCGAGGCCGATAGGCCGAGCGTCCGCACGGCATAGGGCACGAAGACCGCGACGATCAGGAACCAGGCGGTATTGAAAATGAACTGCGTCACGAACACCGGCCGCAGCAGATCGTGGCCGAACACGAAGGCCGCGCCCTCCTTGATCTCCTGCCACGGATGACGGCGTGCAAACTTGGCGCGCACCGGCTCGTAGATGCCCGACAGCAGCACGACAGCCAGGATCGACAGAGCGGCCGCAAAGCCGAACGCGGGACCCGCGCCAATCCAGCCGACCAGCAGACCGCCCAATGCGGGGCCCGCGGCGAAGGCTATGGTGCGGGCGAGCTCGATGCGGGCATTCGCGGCCGGCAGCATCTGCGGAGGCACCAGCGACGGCACAAGCGAGGGAGCCGCCACGCTGTAGACAACGGTGCCGCAGACCGCGACGAAGCCCAGCAGCGCCAGCAGCGGGAGCGTGAGCCAGCCCGCCAGGATCAGCAGCAGCACGCCCAGCAGCGCCCCTGCCCGCAACGCCTCGGCAGCCGCCATCAACCGGCGCCGCGCCATCCGGTCGACCATCAGGCCGGCGGGGATGGCGAACAGCACGAACGGCAAAGTGAGCGCCGTCTGCAACAGGCCGGTCTCGCCCTCGCCCGCGCCCAGCAGAAGCACGGCCACGATGGGAGCGGCAGCCAGCGCCACCTGCTCCGCCGACTGCGCGACCAGGTTCGACCAGGCGAGACGATTGAAGGTGGCGGGAAGAGTGTCGGACATCGGCGGCTCCTGCGTTCGTTGTCCCGAACCTAGGGAGCCCTGGGCGGAGCCTCTATCCGGCAGCCGCCCCGCATTCCGTCTCACCGTCTCACGCCCTAGCGTTTGAGACGATGAGACGTTTGTCATCCTGAGCGCAGCGAAGGATCTAGCCCGTCAACACCGCGCCGTTGAACCCCTGGGTCCTTCGCTGCGCTCAGGACGACAAGGTGCGGAGCCAGGTTTTCCGGGCGTTTTGACGTCAGTAACGACCGTAATAGGGGTTCGCGGCGCGCTCAGTTAAAATAGCGCCAAGCTGATCCACTCCTTAGGAGTCGGGAGGGGAGAGCCATGTCTTTTTTTCTTGAAGAAAGAGAGTCTCACCGTCTCACGCCCTAGGGACGTGAGACGGTGAGACGCGCGAACTAATCTCTCTGAACGCACATCGCGATGCCCATGCCGCCGCCGATGCAGAGGGTGGCGAGGCCCTTCTTGGCGTCGCGCTTCTGCATTTCGTAGAGGAGCGTCGTGAGTACGCGCGCGCCCGAGGCGCCGATCGGGTGGCCGAGCGCGATCGCGCCGCCGTTGACGTTGAGCTTGGCGGGATCGACGCCGAGTTCCTTGCCGACGGCGAGGGCTTGCGCCGCAAAGGCTTCGTTGGCTTCGACGAGATCGAGGTCCTTCACCGTCCAGCCGGCCTTCTTGAGCGCAGCCTGCGAGGCGGTCACCGGGCCGATGCCCATCACCTTGGGATCGACGCCCGTGGTCGCCCACGACACGATCTTCGCGAGCGGCGTGATGCCGCGCTTCTTGGCTTCGTCGGCGCTCATCAGCACCATGGCGGCCGCGCCGTCGTTGATGCCCGAGGCGTTGCCGGCCGTCACCGAGCCGTCCTTGGCGAAGGCGGGCTTCAGCTTGGCCAGCGTCTCCGCCGTCGTGCCGTGACGCGGGAACTCGTCGGTGTCGACCACGACGTCGCCCTTGCGGGTCTTCACAGTGACCGGGACGATTTCGTCCTTGAAGCGGCCGGCCTTCTGCGCCGCCTCGGCCTTGTTCTGAGACGAGGCCGCGAAGGCGTCCTGCTCGACGCGAGTGATCTGGTACTTCTGCGCCACGTTCTCGGCGGTGTTGCCCATGTGATAGCCGTTGAAGGCATCCCACAGCCCGTCCTTGATCATGGTGTCGACCATCTTGAGGTCGCCCATCTTGGTGCCGTCGCGCATGTAGCCCGCGTGCGGCGCCTGGCTCATGCTCTCCTGGCCGCCGACCACCATGATGTTGGCGTCGCCATTCCTGATCGCCTGCCAGCCGAAGGCGACGGCGCGCAGGCCCGAGCCGCAGAGCTGGTTGATGCCGAGCGCGGTCTTCTCGACCGGGATACCGGCGTTCACTGCGGCCTGGCGTGCCGGGTTCTGTCCCTGACCGGCGGTCAGGATCTGGCCCATGATGACTTCGTCGACTTCCTCGGGCTTCACATTGGCGCGCAAGAGTGCGCCGGTGATGGCGGCCTTGCCCAGGTCGTGGGCGGGCACGTGGCCGAAGGCGCCGTTGAACGCGCCGACGGGCGTGCGCGCTGCGCTCGCGATGACGATATCGGATGCCATTGAACTTCTCCTAACAGGCCCTGCAACCTCAAGATGGGGATGTTATAGACGCGCCGCCATCCCCTGCAAGGAAGCTAGGCACGGCGGGTGAAGCCGTCGGGGCTCCAGTCGTCGCTGCCGACGCCGTTATGGACAAAGAACAGCCCGTCGGGATCGTATTTCTGCTTCACCACGCGCAGACGACCGTAGTTGCTTCCCCAATAGGCAGACTGCCAGCCTTTCTGGAAGTAGCTCGATTCGGAGACATAGGCGCCATTGTCGGGCGCGAGCTTCGTCACCTCGGCCAGCGAGGCGCTGACGGCGGCGGCCTCGATCTTGGCCTTGGCGAGATCGGGCTCGTGGCCCGCGATGCCGGCGAAGGCCGGCGCCCCCGAGGCGGAGACGATCGCCAGCGCGAAGGCGTCGAGCACGGCGGGATTGGTCGCAGTGTCCCGCGCGGCAGCAATGGCTTCGGGCGGCGCGCCCGCCAGGCCCTTGTTGAAGTGGAGCTGGAGCGACCATTTGCGCGACGCCTCGTAGAGTGCGTCGACCAGCTTCGCCTGGTTGGCAGAATCGATCAGCGACTGCGGCAGCCATGCCGATTCGTAGTTGTGCAGATACCAGCCCGCCTCGCCGACATTGCCCGCCCAATAGATCGCATCGGCTGGCGCACCGGGCCGGTCGTCCGAGCGGATCGCCGTCGGGATGTTCTGCTTCAGGAACGCGGCATCCCAAAAGAAATGCGCGGGTGCAGCGATCGCCATCAGCGGGGTCGTCCACGCATAGTCGTTCGGCGAGGCCGAGACCCAGTCGATGAACGGCTTCCACGTCGCCTGGGCCGTCGCCATGTCGAGGCCCTGGAACACCATCTCGATGTCGAGCACGTTGTCGCGCCGGAAGCGCACCGACTCGCCCCAGTTCGGATTGAACAGCTTGTCGCGATAGAAGGCCATGAACTGGGCGATCAGCCGCTTGTAGGCCTCGGGCGAACTCGCCTTGATGTTGCCGAAGGCGCCGCCCAGGAAATTCGGCAAGGGGTGCGTCTTGAGCGTGATGCGCGTCACGACTCCGAAGCTGCCGCCACCGCCGCCTTTCAGCGCCCAGAAGAGATCGCGGTTGGTGCAGTTGTTGGCGATGCGGATCTCGCCGTCGGCCGTCACGATCTCCGCTTCGAGCAGGCTCGCCGCCGCCATGCCGAAGTTCTTGGAGAAGCTGCCGAAGCCGCCGCTCTGGATCAGCCCCGCCACGCCCACGGTGCAGCAGCCGCCGCCCTGCACGTAACGCCCGGTCTTGGTCACCGCGGCGTAGGCCTTCAGCCAGATGTTGCCAGAACCCAGCGACACCGCCGGCAGCGGCGCGTCAGAGCAGCCCTTGGCCACGAAGGCGTCGTGCATCTCGATGGAGTCCATCGGCCGCGTGCGGATCAGCAGCGAGTCGGGCGCGTTCGACGTGCCCTGATAGCTGTGGCCGCCGCCGCGCACGGCCAGTCGCAGCTTGTTCTCGCGGGCAAAGTTCACCGCGGCCGCCACGTCGGCTGAGTTGCGGGCATCGACGGCATAGGCGCTGGGCTGCGACGTCCAGGCCTCGGCCCAGCCGGTGGTCTGCGTCAGCGCGACATTGTCCCGGATGAAGTACGGGTTCTTGAACTGCTTGAAGATCGCGTCGCAGGTCGCGGCATCGGCGCCCTTGCAGGCCTCGAGCGGCGAGCGGACGGCGGTGAGCTGGCCACCGACGGCCTTGTTCAGCTCCTGCCACTTGGCCTCCGTTGGCCAGCCGGGCTCCCCGGGGCGGACGCGCTTGAAGGCGGGCGCTTGGGCCCGCACGGAAGCCGGCAAAACGGACAGGCAGGCGGCAGTCTTGAGAAGGTCGCGGCGGTTCATGGAACTCTCCCGTGCTGAGTGTGTCGCACGTCTAGCTATCGTCCAAGTCACTGAATCTGGCGCATTTTGTGATGACCGGCGAGGTCCGTGGGACGACCGGCGTGTGCCAAGGGACGACCGGTCAGGTCTTCACAGGGGCCAGCGCCTCGAAGCGCTGGCGATAGCGGCGGCTCAGATTCACTTCCGCACCGTCCTGGAGCCGGATGCGCCAGTCGCCGCTCACCCAGGGCACGACCTCGGCCACCCGGGAAATGTTCACGACGTGTGATTTGTGGACCCGCACGAAGCGTTTGGGGTCGAGTTCGGCCTCCAGCCTGGCCAGCGACGAGCGGATCTCGAAGGTCTCGCCGCCGACATGCAGGATGGCGTAGTTGCCCGAGGCCTCGATCCAGTCGATGTCGGCCACCTCGACCATGATCTCGCTGCCGCCGCGCTTGCGCACGGCGAAGCGCTCCGGGGGTGCCTCCGCTTTCGGCGCGGGCGCGACCGCCCTCTCGCGCTCGCGCAGGTATCGGAACGCCATGATGCCGAGGTTCATCACGCAGTAAGTGAAGATGTCCTTGGTGAATTCGTAGGCCAGCCGGTCGAGCGTGATCGGAAAGCGGTACGACGTGTCGCCCAGGATGCCCCCGAACCAGAGCATGCGCAGCGCGCCCATGCCCAGCGTATGGACGATGCTGAACACTAGGAGGGCCACGGCGTGGGCCGCAAAGTTGCGCGGGCTGGTCAGGGGAAAGCGACGCTGCATCCAGTAGACCGCCGGGATGAGCGCCGCGATCACGACGTGGCTGGTGACCTGGATGGCGAAGGACCATCCGAAGGGCGTGCTCGCGCCGCGGCGCGCATCGTCGGCGACCGTGATGTAGGCCTGGGTGAAGCACGAGACGATCAGGATCGCGGCCCACACCGCCGCCACCACACCGCGCCACGACTGCCGGCTCATCGCCATCAGCGCGCCTTCAGCCAGTCGATCAGCGGCATCCAGCACAGCTCGCGCGCGCGGCCGCTCACCATCATGCCGATGTGGCCGAGCGGCACGTCGAGGCGGGTGGCGTTCTTCAGGCCGCGTTTGGGATCGACCAGTGCCGCGGCCGACAGCGGCGGCACGATGCGGTCGCCGGACGGGATCATCACCAGCGCCGGCCGCTTGATCTTCGCGGGCAGGATGCGCTTGCCGCCGACGACCCACTTGTTCGTGCCCGGCAGATTGTCGCCGTACCAGCCGACCAGACACTCGCGCGCCGTGGGGCCGGCGAGCGGCGCGCCGCCGTTCAGCCAATCCTCCAGCAGCACGAACTCTCGCGCATGTTCGCCCTTCTGGTCCATGCCGAGGAAGCGGCCGAACTTCTTCACCGCCAGCCACGGATCGAGCGACCAGAACAGGGTCTGCAGGATATCGACCGGCAACTCGCCCGCGGTATCGGCGAGCTTGGCCAGCATCGGCCCGGCCGACAGCAGGAAGGCATGGCCGGTCTTGTCGGCGTGGAAATCCCACGGCGCCGCCAGCAGCGCGAGACCTGCGACCTTGCGCGGCTGCCGCGCCGTCAGCGCGACGGTGAGCGTGCCGCCCATGCAATAGCCCATCACCGCCGGTGCACGGCGCGCACGCTTCGTCACGAACGCGAGCGCGCGTTCAAGGCGTTGGACGTAAGCCGTCGCATCGAAGCGTCGCTCGTCGGCATCGGGCGTGCCCCAGTCGACGAGGTACGGCCGCAGACCTTCGGCGGCCATGGCGCGCAGCAGGCTTTTCTCGGCGGTGAGGTCGAGCACTTCCCAACGGTTGATCAGCGATGGAACCACCAGCACGGCCCGGACGCGGCGCTTGCGGGCGGCGGGATGCGTGGCACCGTAATCGAGCAGGCGCGTATTACCCTCGCTCCAGACGGCGGGCGGATTCTCGAGGTCGCGATGGACCGGGTGATTGCGGTAGGCCAGCACGCCCTCGGCCAGGCGATCGAGGCGCCGGCCGATCTCGCGATGAAGGGCGGCTTCGAACTTCTCGGCACCGTCCGGCGGGATTTCCGTCAGCAGCTCAGCGAGCGGCGAGCTTGCTTTCGAGTTCGGCGAGCCTTGCTTCGAGAGCCGCCACGCGCTTTCGGAGCTCGCCAACGTCATCAGCGCCGTCCCCAGATGGAGCGGCAGCGGCCGAGGACCTGTTCGGAGACCCGTTCTGGGAGCTGGCGGCATGCGCGGTACCTTGGGCAGCTTGTATTGCAGACGCAACCTGCGCATTCGCGGCCGCGAACAGCCGGGCTATCTGCTCGGTCAGTGCCGGATCCGACGCAAGGCCGGAAAGCTGGCTCTGCCAGAGATCGAGATACCGCCGGGCCAGCGTGTCGAATGTATCGTCGTTTCCGGAAGCCATGTCCTCACTATAGACCATCGTTGCAGGAACGGGTGTTCGCAGACGCAAACCGTGTCTTGTCGCACTGCGGCATCGGGTCTAATGTGACGAACGGTGTGTAAACGGGCGTTTAGCGTGTCGCGGGGGCGAAGAGGAGCGCAAGCGTAATGGCCGATCAGGCAGTACCCGAGGGCGGCCCAAAGCCCGCTCCGGTGGTTATCAAAAAGTATGCGAACCGGCGGCTCTACAACACCGCCACCTCTTCCTATGTGACGCTCGATCATCTGTCGACGATGGTGAAGGCCAAGACCGATTTCGTGGTCTACGACGCCAAGTCCGGCGAGGACATCACGCGTCCGGTACTGACGCAGATCATCTTCGAGGAAGAGAGCAAGGGCGGCCAGACGCTGTTGCCGATTCCGTTCCTGCGCCAGCTCATCTCGTTCTATGGCGACAGCCTGCAGGGCGTGGTGCCGCAATATCTCGAGATGTCGATGACGCAGTTCGCGCGCAATCAGGAGCAGATGCGCAAGTACATGCAGAACGCGTTCGGCTTCAATCCGTTCCAGCAGTTCGAGTCGATGGGCAAGCAGAACATGGCGATGTTCGAGAACGCCATGCGCCTGTTCAACCCGTTCGCCGCGGGCCAGGGCGGTGTTCCGGGTGCCGCTCCCGCGCACACCAACGGCGCCGAAGCGCCCAAGGCCGACGCCACGCCGCCGGCCGGACCGCCCAGCGAAGAGGCGATCGACGATCTCAAGCGCAAGCTCGACGAGTTGCAGAGCCAGCTCGCGCAGTTCGGCAAGAAGAGCTGACGCAGTGGCCGCGCCGACGCCTCCGGCGTCGCTGGTGCGGCGCACGATGTCCCCCTGCAAGGGCATCTGCATGATGGACCCGCGCGGTCCCTACTGCCTCGGCTGCAAGCGCACCATCGACGAGATCGGCCGCTGGCAGATGATGGAAGAATCCGAGCGCCAGAAGATCGTGGGCGAACTGAAGACCCGCAAGCTCAGCTGACCTAGCGCCCCTTGAACTTCGGCTTGCGCTTCTCGCGGAACGCCATCGTCCCCTCTTTGTAATCCTCCGTCAGCCCGGTCAGCACGTTCTGGTCGGCATCCATGTGCGCAGCTAGATCGTCGAGCGCGTGCGCGAGACGGTTCACAGATGCCTTGCTCATGCGCACCGGGATCGGCGGCTGCACCGCGATGCGCTCGGCGAAAGCCATCGCCGCGCCGAGCACCTTGCCATCGTCGACCACCTTCTCGACCAGGCCCCAATCCAGCGCATCGGCCGAACCGATACGGTCCGACGCCAGGATCACTGCCTGCTTGGTGCGCGCCGGTCCCATCAGCGCCAGCATGCGTGGGATCGAGCCCCAGCTCATGTTCATGCCGAGCTCGACCTCGGGAATGCGGAAGTGCGCGCCCTTCCCGCAGAAGCGGAAGTCGAGCGCCACGACCAGGGCGGCACCACCGCCCACGCAATGGCCCTCGACCGCGGCGATCGTCACCTGATCTATGTCCTGCCAGGCCTTGCACATCTTGGGGCCGAGCCGCTGGCGCTGGATGCGTTCGCCGATCGGCAGGTCCTCGCGCGACCGGCTCTCGGGATCCTTGAGGTCGAAGCCGGCGGAGAAGGCCTTGGCCGAGCCGGTCAGGATCACGACAGAGGTCTCGAGATCGTCCTCGAAGTCGCGCGGCACGTCGCGCAGTTCGCGCATCGCCTGCTGACTGAGGGCATTGATGTTGTCGCCGCGATCGAAGCGCACGACGGCGATACGGCACTGCGGGCCCAGCCCCTTCTCGACTTTGACGAAGCGCCGTTCCATTCGCGTCTCTCCCTGTGCAATGGAGCGTAGCGCCTCGCCTTTACAAGTGCGAGCCGCTTGGGTTCACTGCATCCATGCCCCAGACCATCGGATCCATCGCCCTCGAACGCCGCGTCGATGCGCTGTTCGCCCGCTACACCCGGCCCGGCTCGCCCGGCGCTGTGGTCGGCGTCATGCGCAACGGAGAGATCGAGCTGTGCAAGGGCTATGGCCTGGCCAGCATCGAGCACGGCGTGCCGATCGGCCCTGGGACGCGCTTCCGCATCGCCTCGGTCAGCAAGCAGTTCACCGTGACGGCGGCGCTGATGCTGGCGGCGGAAGGCAAGCTCAAGCTCTCCGACCCGCCGCACAAGTACCTCAAGGAGCTGGCGCCGCTGCCGGTTACGATCGACCAGATGATGCGCAATTCCAGCGGCTGGCCCGATTTCCTCGAACTGCTGCGCATGGGCGGTCATGGCCTCGACAAGCCCGCGCGGCCGGAGGATCTCTATGCCGCGTGCGTGCTGAACCGCGACCTCAACTTCACGCCGGGCAGCCGCTTCCTCTACAGCAACAGCAACTTCCTGCTGCTCGGCCGCATCATCGAGACCCTCACGAAGAAGAAGCTGGGCGACGTGCTGGCGGAGCGCATCTTCACGCCGCTGGGCATGACCAACACGATGCTGGCGGCCGACATCGCCACGGTGATTCCCGATCTCGCCACCGGCTATCTCGGCA